>JAKASX010000001.1:147067-147646 GCA_021818865.1 Acidobacteriota bacterium | reverse complement strand
CCGCACGGCGTCCGGGAGCTGCGCGAGTTCTTCTCCGAATCGGTCAACGGCCCGCAGGGCTATCGGATGTCGCTTTTCGCGCTGAAACGTAAGGTGCGCAAGATGATCGAGGAAGAAGACGGAGCCCATCCGCTCACCGACGATCAGATCGCCAAGCGCCTTGAGGAAGACGGCATCCACGTGACGCGCCGCACCGTGGCCAAATATCGCGAGGATATGCGCATCGCGAGCACCCATCAGCGCCGGGTGAAACCCTGAAGCGGCCGGCCCAGGTGAAGCGCCATCAACCGAGCGCCGAACGCCGGCTGGTGATCCTTACCGGGCTGAGCGGCTCGGGCAAGGGAACCATTCTCAAAGCCTTCGAGGATCTCGGCTTCTACTGCGTGGATAATCTGCCGGTGGACCTGATCGCCACGCTCAGCGAGTTGGCGATGGAAAACGGTGCGGGCCATCCGCGCGCCGCCCTCCTGGTGGACGCCCGCGAAGGCGAAAAGCTCCGCGCCCTGCCCTCGATCTACCGTCGTCTCCAACGCCAGTACCCGGCCACGCTCGTCTTCGTCGAGGCGAGCGATGAAGTGC
>JAKASX010000001.1:0-147057 GCA_021818865.1 Acidobacteriota bacterium | reverse complement strand
AGCGAAACGCGCCGCCCTCATCCGCTCAGCCGCGGCCATTCCATTCGCGACGGCATCCGCCGCGAACGCGCCCTGATGGCTCCCATCCGCCGCCTCGCCGGCGTCGTGATCGATACCAGCCGTTTCAACGTGCACGAACTGCGGCAATTCGTTATGGACCGGTTCCAGAGCGCCGGCCGTCAGGCGCTCATGGTTTCGGTGGTTAGTTTCGGCTATCGTTTCGGCGTGCCCACGGACTCCGATCTTGTCTTCGACGTCCGCTTCCTGCCCAATCCGCATTTCGTGCCGTCGCTGCGCCCGTATTCGGGCAAGCAGGCCAAGGTCGCTCGCTACGTGCTCTCCTTCGCGGAGGCGCGGGGTTTCCTGCGCCGCGTGGACGACCTGCTCGGTTATCTGATGCCTCGCTACATCAAGGAAGGCAAAAGCTATCTCACCATCGCCTTCGGTTGCACCGGCGGACGTCACCGCTCGGTCGTGCTGGCCGAAGTAGTGGCCAAGGCCCTTGAGCGGCGCGGCTATCGCTCGAAGGTGACTCATCGGGACGTCGAGCGCCAGGTGGCTTGACTTTTTGCCATGCGATTTCTAGTTTGGACGTGCCGGCAGGGTCAAAGGCGGAACGCAGCGTGAAGCAATCGAACGATTTGCGGCGTTTGCTGGGTTACGCGCGCCCCTATCGCTGGATGCTCGCCGGGGCGATCGGCCTGATGTTCGTCGTGGGGCTCTCCGAGGGCGCGATCGCGCTGATGTTCAAACCGCTCTTCGATCGGGTGCTCGATCCTTCGAAGTCCGGCTCGCGGCTCGCCCTCTTCAGCATTCCCCACACCCACTTCACGTTCTATCTGAATTCGTTTCTGCCCAGTTCGGTCCGCTACGTCTGGTCGGTTTTTGCAATCGGACTGCTTGCCATTTTTCTGGTGAAAGCCGTTTCCCAGTTTCTCGGCGACCTCCTGATTCAATACGCCGGCCAATCCGCCGTCACCGATCTCCGGAATCAGGTCTACGGGAAGGTGATTTACCAGCCGATCGGCTTTTTTCAGCAGCAGGGCACCGGCCGTTTGGTTTCCGCCGTCATCAATGACATCGAGCGCATTCGCAGCGCCTATTCGGAATGGCTGGCCGATTTTTTCCGCCAACTCTTCACGCTGTTCGGCCTGGTGCTGGTTCTGTTCTATCTGAATTGGCATCTCGCACTTGGTTGTCTCGTGCTCGTGCCGCTCGTCGTTTGGCCGGTGAGCCGCCTGGGCCGCCGCATTCGCGGCTCGGTGGAAAAAAGCCAGCGGCGCCTCGCCGAACTCAGCCAAATCCTCCACGAAACCGCCACCGGCAACCGAATCGTGAAGGCGTTCGGCATGGAGCGGTTTGAAATCGAGAAATTCCGCCAGGCGGCGCGCCGGCTCCTGCGCGAGAACATGCGTTGGGTGAGCGCCTACGCGGTGAACGGCCCGTTGATGGAGCTGTTTGGCGCGGCGGTTTTGTGCGTGCTGATCTTCTACGCTCGGGCCGAAATCCGCCTCAACGTGATGAACGAAGGCGCCGTGGTCGCCTTCGCCTACGCCGTGCTCCGCATTTCCACGCCCATCAAGCGCCTGGGCGGAATCTATCAGCATTTTCAGTTTGCGGTGGGAGCCTCGCACCAGGTGTTCGGTTTTCTGGCGCTCGGCGAGGAAACCATCGCTCGCCACGGCAGCCGCGAGATGGCGCCTTTTTCCCAATCGGTCGAATTCGACAACGTCTCCTTCCGCTACGACCAAGGCCCCGACGTTTTGCGCAACGTTCGGCTCGATGTGCGCCGCGGCGAAGTGCTCGCGATCGTCGGCCTTTCCGGCGCCGGCAAAAGCACGCTGGTCAACCTGCTTCCACGCTTCTACGACGTCAGCGACGGCTCGATCCGCATCGACGGAATGGACCTGCGCGACGTCACCCTCGCCTCCCTTCGCGAGCGGATTGCCATCGTCACCCAGGAAACCATCCTCTTCAACGATACCGTCTGGAACAACATCTGCTACGGCCGCCCGGGAGTTCCTGCCGCTCGCGTGATCGCCGCAGCCAAGGCCGCGCTCGCGCACGATTTCATTCAACAGCTTCCCGATCGCTACGACGCGCGCCTCGGTGAGCGCGGTCAGCGCCTTTCGGGCGGCGAGCGCCAGCGCCTCGCGATCGCCCGGGCCATCCTCAAGGACGCGCCGATCCTGATCCTCGACGAAGCGACCTCGCAGCTCGATGCCGAATCCGAGCAGCTCGTCCAGCAGGCGCTCGGCAACTTGATGGCAGGCCGCACCGTTTTCGTCATCGCCCATCGGCTTGCCACCGTTCGCAACGCCGATCGCATCGTCGTCCTCGACGAAGGCGAAATCCGCGAAACCGGCACGCACGAGGAATTGCTCGCGCGGGGCGGCCTCTATCGCCGGCTCTGCGAACTCCAGTTTTCGGCCCAGGATTTGGTGGTGCGGCCGGCGGGCGTGCGCGAACGATGACGGCCGGAATTCGTTCGATGACCGGTTTCGCCGAGGCCGTCGCCGAGGACCGCGGCCGCGTGGCCCGCGCCAGCGTCCGCAGCGTCAATCACCGCTTCCTCGATCTGCGCGTCAACCTTCCCGACGGGCTGGAATCGCTCGATCCGGTCGTGCGGCGCGCTGTGCGTGGGAAGGCTCGCCGAGGCCATCTGGACGTTTTCATTCGCCTCGAATCGGCGGGCCCTCCCGAAGTGCGCGTGAATCGCGAAGCCGCCGCGATGTACCTGAAAACGATGGTCGAACTGATGGCGCAATTCGGTTTGCGCAACGAACCCGATCTGGCCACCGTTTTGCGCTTGCCCGGCGTCGTCGAATCCGCGGCCGGCGCCGATCCCGCCGAAACTGAGCGTTTGGCCCTGCTCGTCGAACGCGCCATGTCCCAGGCCATGGACCGGCTCGACGAAATGCGCATGGCCGAGGGTGCGCGCCTCGCCGCCGATCTCGAGCAAGCTGCCTCGCGCCTCGGTGCGCACGTGGCCGATCTTGAAGCCCTCGCGGAACGCGCTCGCCCGGCCTACGCGCAGCGGCTGCGCGAGCGGCTCGGCGAACTTTTGGCCGATACCACCGTGGAACCATCTCGGCTCGTTCAGGAAGCGGCCATCGTCGCCAGCCGCAGCGATGCGACCGAGGAAATCACCCGCCTGAAGAGCCATCTGGACGAATTCGCTCGCGCGCTCAAGTCGCCGGGCGAAGCGGGCAAAACCCTGGATTTCCTCTGTCAGGAAATGCAGCGTGAAATCAATACAATGCTGGCCAAGGCGCCGGCGCTCGGTCCCGACGGGCTGGAAATCACCCGCGTCGGACTCGCCGTGAGAGCCGAAATCGAAAAGCTCAAGGAACAGGTGCAGAACATCGAATGACGCCAACGCCGAGGGAGACGCTCGTTTTCATCGTTTCCGGCCCTTCGGGCTCGGGCAAAAGCACGCTGGTGGAAAAGCTGGTCGAACTGCCCGAAATGCAGCTTTCGATTTCCTGCACAACGCGGCCGCCGCGCCCCTCCGAACGCCCGGGAGAATGGTACAATTTCCTTTCGGAAGCGGAATTTCTGCGGAAAATTGAAGCGGGCGAATTTCTCGAGCACGCGCAGGTCTTCGGCCGCGAATATTACGGCACGCCGCGCTCGGAGCTGGACCGTGCCCGCGCGGCCGGCAAGGACCTGGTGCTGGAAATCGACGTGCAGGGCGCCCGGCAAGTCAAGCAGAAGTTGCCAGCGGCAATCGGCATTTTCATTCTGCCTCCGTCGCGCGCCGAGCTTGAGCGCAGGCTCCGCGCCCGCGGCCAGGATTCCGAGGAAGAAATCAAGCGGCGGCTCGAACGCGCGCGGCAGGAGATGGCCGCCTACGGCGAATACGAATATGCCGTGGTCAATGACGATCTAGCCGGGGCCGGCGTTCGGATTCAGTCGGTTGCCGTGGCCGAACGCACTCGCACCGGCCCCAGCCGTGCGCGGATCGAAGGAATTTTGGCGAGTTTCAAAGGAGCAACCTGATGAGCGTGAAAACCGAAGCGCCCGACAGCCGGTTCGCCTATGTAGTTGTCGCGGCGCGGCGCGCCCGCCAGTTGATGGCCGGCGCTCCTCCGCTGGTGGAAAACCCCAAATCGCGGCAGGCGACCCGCGTGGCGCAGCAGGAACTGAAAGCCGGACACCTCGAATTCGATATTCCCGCCCGCGCCGGCGAAGAAGAAGAGGAAAAAGAGTCCAAGCGCCGTTAGCGCCGGGACCCGTGCGCCGCGCGCGGCGCGGCGCTGCCGTCAGCGGGAATCCGGCGCAAGGCCGGCACTTTCCCGCCATCTCGATTTCGCGAGGTGACCGATGCGCATCGCTTTGGGAGTGACGGGTGGGGTGGCGGCCTATAAGGCGGCCGAATTGGTGCGGCGGCTTCAGCAGGAGGCGTTCGACGTCGAGGTGGTGATGACGCGCGGCGCCGAAGAATTCCTTCGCCCGCTCACTTTCGCCGCTCTCACCGGCCACAAAGTGATCGGCGCGATGTTCGCCGAAAGGGCGGGCGAACCGGCGAACGTCGAAAGCGCGATCGAGCACATTGCCGTCGCGCAAAGGACCGATTTATTGCTCGTCGCGCCGGCCACCGCCGATACTCTGGCCAAATTCGCCGCCGGAATCGCGGACGATTTCCTCTCCACGCTCTATCTGGCCACGAAAGCCCCGGTCGTGGTCGCTCCGGCGATGAACGTGAATATGTGGGAGCATCGTGCCACGCAGGAAAACGTCGCGTGCCTGCGCGCACGGGGCGTGCGCGTCGTCGCTCCCGATGAAGGATACCTCGCTTGCGGAGTGACCGGCGCCGGGCGATTGGCGAGCCACGATGCGATCCTGCAGGCCGTGCGCGAGGCGCTCGATCTGCGCAGCGATTTACCCGGCGAAACCGTGCTCGTCACCGCCGGCCCCACCTGCGAGGATATCGACCCGGTGCGTTTCCTTACCAATCGTTCCTCCGGCCGCATGGGTTATGCCGTGGCCGAGGCGGCGATGGCGCGCGGCGCCGCGGTGGTGCTAATCAGCGGGCCTACGGCGCTTGCTCCGCCTCCCGGCCTCACGTTCGTGCCGGTGCGCAGCGCGGAACAGATGCGCCGTGCGGTAAACGCTCATCTTGATCCGGCAACGGTCGTCATCATGGCCGCCGCGGTCGCCGATTATCGTCCCGCGCTGCGCCACCCGCACAAGGTCAAGCGCGGCGCCCCTTCCCTCACGCTCGAACTCGAATTGTCGCCCGATATCCTTGCCGAGATCGGCCCGCGCAAGGAAGACCGGATCGTCGTTGGGTTCGCCGCGGAAACCGAGCGCCTCGCCGAGCACGCACGCCGGAAACTCAAGGCCAAACCGGTGGATCTGGTCGTGGCGAATGATGTGAGCCGGCGCGATGCCGGCTTCGACGTGGATACCAACGTCGTCACCTTTTTCTCGCGGGACGACCGGGAAACCGAATTGCCTCGCCTCACCAAGCGCGAGGTCGCCGACCGCATTCTGGACGAAGTGTTACGGCTGAAATCGAAGACGGCCCATGAACGAAAAAACGCTCGCTAAGCTGGAGGCGCGCCTGCGCTACTACGAAGACCTGCACCTCGGTCTTTTCTATCGAAATCGCACCGCCGTTGCCGCCGCTCCCGCTCCGGAAATCCCGATTTCATCCCGCGACCGCGCGGAAGCGGCTGCGGAGCGTAGCGCAGGAAAGGAAATTTCCACGCCCACGCACGCAGCGGCGCACCCCCCCGGTCAGCCGGCTGTCGAGCCTTCCACGCCGTTAACGCTTTCCGCCCAGTCGCTTTTCGAACCGGCTGAACGCGTCGAAAACGACACTCTCGATCGCATTCGGGCCGATATTGGCGACTGTACCCGTTGCAAACTCCACAAATCCCGCAGCCGAATCGTTTTCGGCGACGGCAATCCCCACGCCGAACTGGCGCTCGTAGGCGAAGGACCGGGCGAGGAAGAAGATCGTCAGGGATTGCCATTCGTCGGCCGCGCGGGAAAGTTGCTCACGCAGATGATCGAAGCGATGGGCCTCGAGCGAAAACAGGTTTACATCTGCAACGTCGTGAAATGCCGTCCGCCATCCAATCGCACGCCGGAAAAGGACGAAATGTCCACCTGCGGGCCGTTCCTCGAACGGCAGCTCATGGTGATCCGGCCGAAATTGATCGTATGCTTGGGTAGCGTTGCGGCGCAGGCCCTGCTCGGTACCGGAGAGCCGATGGGCCGCATCCGCGGCAAATGGTTCGATTGGCGCGGCATGAAGCTCTTGCCCACGTATCACCCGGCATACTTGCTTCGCAACCCGAACGCGAAGGGAATCGTCTGGGAAGATTTGCAGAAAGTGATGGCCGAACTCGGGCTGAAATCATCTCGCAAAACCGGCCGCAAGCCCTCGGCGTAGCGCCGCCCTGGCGTGAGACTCCACTCCAAATGCAGCATAGCGAGTAGCGATCCGCCAGTCGTCAGCCGCGAACCTTCCGTTTGCCGTATTATCGTCTCCCCATGGTGATGAGCTTCATACTGGGCCTCGCGACCGCGATCAGTTGGGGCGTGGCCGACTTCCTGGCGCGGGAAACCTCTCGCGAAGTGGGTGCCTTTCGCAGCTTATTTTTCATGCAAGCCTTCGGCCTGGGACTTTTGAGTGCCATATTTCTGTGGATGGATCCGAGTGCTTTCGACGCCCCGCGTTCCGCTTGGGACTGGGCTGCTGTAGCTGGAATCCTGAGCGCCGCCGCCGTCCTCGCGCTGTACCGTTCGTTCGAAATCGGCACGTTGGCCGTGGTCGCGCCCGTTTCCGCCGGATATCCCGCACTTACCGCGCTCCTCTCGATCGCCAGCGGAGAACGCGTCAGTTTCGATCGCTGGATCGGCATTGCGTTGGTTCTTGTGGGCGTCGGGCTTACGGTGGGCGCGGCGAAAAACGCGGGTGAGTCGCCGGGAGGGTCTTCGAATCCGCGTGCGGGAGTCGGCTGGGCACTGGCCGCAGCCTTCGGTTTCGGAGTGATGTTTTGGCTGCTCGGATTTCGCGTGGTGCCGGAGTTGGGCGGTCTGATGTCAGTCTGGACGCTCAGGCTGGTAGCGACGATGGCGCTGGGAGCCGTCGCGTGGCCCGCGCGGCAAAGTTTGCGTCTGCCGCGCGGGAAAGTGCTCTGGATGCTTGTGGCTGTCGGAGGGCTCGACGTTACAGCCTACGTGGCAAATAATTTCGGCATGGAATTCCACCACGTTTCCATTGTCGCCGTGCTCGGTTCGCTCTACGCAGCGGTCACGGTCCTTCTGGCCGCGGTGGTTCTGCGCGAAAAGCTCAACGGGAAGCAGTGGGTGGGCGTGGCGTTGATTTTCGCCGGGGTTGTGATCCTCTCGCTTTAAACGGTTCGCGGGCGCGCCGTTCAGTCAATCGCTCTCACGGTGGGATTCAGCGCGGCGAACGCCGTCACAACGAGCAGGATTGCTGCTGAAACCACGAACATCAGCGTCAGGTTGACCTGAATGAGCGCTCCGGCCATGACGTAGGAAAAGGGAATCAATCCCACGGCTGCAAACATCAGCACGCTCAAGACGCGGCCAAGCAAGGCGCGTTCCACGCGCGCTTGAAACCACGCCTGCAAGTGCACTCCCACCAGTCCGCTGCCCAGCCCCACCAGAGCAAGCACCGCGGCGATTGCCGCCACGTGATGCAGGAACCCGATCGCCGCCATCCCAACTCCCACCGCAAACGAGAAACCAAGCAGCAGCAAGCCCCGGTGCCGCTGACGCCGGAAAATGGCTGGAAGAAATGTTCCCACAAGGCCCCCTCCGGCCATCGCCGAAAGGAGAATGCCGAAAACGGCGGCTGAGCGAAAGCGTTGTTTCCCAATCGCCGCCAGCCCGATGACCAGCGGCCCGGCGACGCCGAAATTCATCGCGGCGATCATCAGAACCAGCGCGCGCATGGGCGGATCCTGCGCCACGTAGCGCAATCCTTCGAGGATCGCCTTCCCCATGCTGGGCCGGCGCGCCGCCGGCGTCGCGGGTGGATCGGGGATCATGAGCAGGGCCGCGATTACAAAGAGAAAACTCACCGCGTCGATCGCGAACGCGGCCGCAACGCCCCAGCGCTTCACCGTCCATCCCGCAGGCGCGGGTCCGACGGTTGTGCTCAGTTGCGCGCTGCCGCCGAAAAGCGCATTCGCCGCTGGCAACCGGTCGAGCGAAACCAGCGAGGGAAGAAGCGCCATCGCCGCGGGATACGAAAACGCGTCGGCGAAACCGAACGCTCCCGCGAGCAGATACAGGTGCCACAGCCTGAGCAGGTGCAGGTAGATCAACCCTGCCACGGCAGCCACCAGAATCGTTCGCGCGATTCCCGTGGCGATCATGACGCGCCGAGGGGAAATCCGGTCGCTCGCCGCTCCGCCAATCAGCATGAAAACCGCGCGCGGAATCGCCGCCACCATCAGGATCGTGCCCAGCGCCAGACCCGACCCGGTCAGTTGCAGCACCAGCCAGGGCAGAGCGACCAGGTAAAACTGGTCGCCGAATAGCGAAATCGTCGCCCCGATCCAGAAGCGGCGAAAATATTTCGCGCGAAGAGGATGCACCGACGCTGTTTCGCCGAGTGCTTCCGCAGGCGGTCCATCCATTGCATTAACCCGCATTTCCATTTGGGACTTGTGCTCATAGATGCTCGGGACGCCGCCTTCATCCATCATGCGCGTGCCAATGCGATGAATGGGATTCAAAGATGCGCACGATGCAGAACGGCTTACGCAAGACGCGACATCCTGGCGGTCGGCTCATTCGCAGAAGATCCTCACCTTTGTCCCATCACCTTTTTCAATGTCGACGTTTAGCTCCTCGAGCGCTTTGTCGAGGTCCTCGCCTTTCAGTGCGGTCAGAACCCCGAGGTCGACACCGTGCTCGGCAAGCCGGTCGGTCACACGTTGCGGCAGCACAGCGAGCAATCGCGTCCCCGTGCGAGTGAAAGCCAGAGGCAACCTCACGTTCACATTGTCCTCGCCGGGCCGCTCGACCAGGATGCGGAGGAATCGCAGCTTTTTCGGCCCTCCTCGCGCTTCGCCGGCAGACTCCTTCGCCGACGCCGCCGTCACGGTCGTCCGTTCGATTTTGTCGAGCAGACGCTCGGCATCCTCGGAGGTGATCTTCCCTTCCGCCAACATCTCCAGAATTTTTCTTCTTTCAGCCGACATCGTTTCCTCCTGAATCTGGCTCTCCACCGAGCCGTTCGAGCGCCTCATCCACCGTTAGTTCTCCGCGCGAGAGCTGCTCAAGGACGTACAAATTTGGCGAGGGCGCCTCGAACGACTTATCGAGCTTCGCCCCGATGGCGTTGAGCCGGTTCTTCACCGTCGGGTAGCTGATCCAGAATATTGCCTCCATCTTCTTGAGCGAGCCGTGATGACGAACGAATGCAATGACAAACGCTTGGTCTTCCGGCGACAGCTTGCCAAGCGGGGAGAGTTCAAACTCCCCTTCCATCGCCATTCCGCAGACTGAACATGTCATACGGGAAACTTTCAGAGGCGTCTGACATTCGGGGCATATTGCCTTCGAAATATCCATAGTCGTCCTCAATAATGGAAAGAATAATAGTTATTTAGATTAAGAATGTCAACTACAATATAATTATTATTACCTATCCATGCGTTCCTGATTGACTATTCGGAACGGGAACTCTACATGCCCCGTGAGGCGCCCGACGCACGCGGCGACCGACCTTCCCGCCTTCAAAAGGCTGCTTGAAAGGCCTGAAGAGCGTGGGGTCTGGTTTGGGCCGCCGTGTGTCGGCAGCGGTCTGCTTACCGGTTCTCGGAAGCAGGCTGTTGTTGAGGCCGTCCTCGAAGGATGCGCCGAATCCTCGCGTTGCTGGGCAATGCCAGGCTGGCGCGGCACTCGTTCGGCGACGGAGAGGCAGGCTGATAGACTAGGCGCACGATGAGCGATTGCTTCTGCGAAGTCGCGTTGCCGGTGCCGCTGCGCCGTCTGTTCAGCTACCGCGTTCCGCCGGGATTTCGCAATACCGTCGCGGTCGGCTCGCGCGTGGTCGTGCCGTTTCGCAACCGCGTTCTGGTGGGCGTTGCGCTTGAAGTGAGCGACGAGCCGCGCAAAACCGACGGCCTGAAATCCGTTCTCGACGTTCCCGACGTTCTTCCCGCTTTAACGGAAACCGTGGTGCGGCTGGGCCGCTGGGTCGCCGAATATTATCTGGCGCCGCCCGGCGAAGTGTTTCGCGCGGTTCTGCCTCCGGTCGTGGAAATTCGGCGCGAGCGCCGTTTTCGGCTCACTGCGGCAGGGCGCGCGCGCCGGCATGCACTCGGTGAAACGGTTGTGCCGCCGTCCGCAGCCGAAGCGGCGGAAGCGGCGCTGCTTGGTGCAATCGCCGACGCCGGCGGCGAAATTTCCGGTGTGCGGATTGAACGGCTGGCGAAGCAGTCCGGCGGCGAAGCCGCTCTCGAACGCCTCATGTCGGCCGAAATGGTGGAAATGCACGAAACGGCTGCACGGCGCCACGTCCGAGGCCAAAAGATCGCCGCCTGGCGCAAGGATTCACCTGCGGAGGGCGAATCCGAAAGCCGTCTTCGCGAAATCCTGCTCGCCGCCGGCGCCCTGCCGTTGGCCGAGGCCGCGCGGCGTTCGGGTCTCGCTCGCACCGCGTTCGATCGGCTGGCCCACGCGGGAAAAATCGAGCTGTGGGAGGAAGCGCCGGGGATCGAGCGCGAGGAAATCGATCCGGAAGAATTCGCTCCGGTAAACGAACTCACCGGCGGCCAGCAGCGCGCGCTCGCGGAAATCAGCGAATGGATCGGTTCGGGGGCGTTTCGGCCCGGCTTGCTTTTCGGCGCCACCGGGAGCGGAAAAACGGAAGTCTATTTGCGTGCAACCGAAGCGGCGCTCGCTCATGGCCGCGGCGCCATCCTGCTCGTGCCCGAAATTGCCCTCACCTACGCCTTGGGCCGCCAGGCGCGCGCCCGATTCGGCGATCGCGTGGCCGTGCTGCACAGTTCATTGGGCGACGCGGAACGCTCCCGCGAATGGTGGCGGATCCGTCGCGGTGAAGCGACGGTTGTTGTGGCCACTCGTCTGGGGGTTTTCGCGCCGGTTTCGCCGCTCGGCCTCATGGTGGTGGATGAAGAACAAGAATCCAGCTACAAACAGGAGGAAACGCCGCGCTACAACGGTCGCGATACCGCCGTCATGCGGGCGAAACTCGAGGGTGCGGCGGTTCTTCTCGGTTCGGCTACGCCGTCGCTCGAAAGTTTTCACCACGCGCGCCAGGGCAAATACCGTTTGCTAGAACTCGGCGGCCGGGTAGCCAATCGGCCGCTCGCGCATGTGGATGTGGTGGATCTCCGCGCCGAATTCGAGGAGCAAAAACGCGCCCTGCCCGTTTCCCACGCCCTTCTCGACAGCCTGCGCCAGTGCCTCGACCGCGGCACACAGGCGCTCGTGCTGATCAATCGCCGCGGCTATTCCTGGTTCGTGCTTTGCCGCGCCTGCGGCGCGACGATCGAATGCGCCCATTGCAGCATCGCGCTCACCTATCACAAGCAGCGCGATCGCCTGGTCTGTCATTACTGCGGCTATTCGATTGCCGTGCCGCGCGAATGCCCCAAATGCCGCTCGGAATATCTCTACTATTTCGGCGAGGGCTCCGAACGCATCGAGGAATTCCTTCACGGCCAATTTCCGCGCGCGCGGATCGCGCGGCTCGATCGCGATACCGCAACTTCCCGCCACGCGTTTCGCCAGGTGCTCGGCGCTTTCGCGCGTGGCGACGTCGACATCCTCGTGGGAACGCAGATGGTCGCCAAAGGCCACGATTTTCAGCGCGTCACGCTCGTCGGCGTGGTGGGAGCCGATCGCTCGCTCGCGGTGCCCGATTTCCGTGCCGCCGAGCGCGCCTTCCAGCTTCTCACGCAGGTGGCCGGGCGTGCCGGGCGCGGCGCGCTCGACGGTCGCGTGCTCGTCGAAAGCTACCACCCCGATCACTACGCCATTCAGCACGCAGCACGCCAGGATTACACCTCCTTCTTCGAGCAGGAAGTCCGTTTCCGCCGGCTGATGCACTATCCGCCGTTCGCCGCCCTGGCGAACGTTGTGGTGAGGGATCGCAGCGTGGAACGCGTGGTGACGTGGACGCGGGCGCTCGCGGGCTATTTTCAGCAGTGCCAAGCCGAGGGTTTGCGCGTGCTGGGTCCCGCGCCCGCTCCGCTCGCCCGGCTCAAACGCGAGCATCGGTATCAGTTCCTGCTGAAATCGCCGCGCCGTTCTTCGCTGGTGCGTGCGCTCGCCGGCTGCCTCGCCTTCTGCGCGCAGAAGGAGATTCCCGATACCGCCGTCCTCGTGGACGTGGATCCCGTCAGCTTGATGTGATTCCCGGGGTCAGGCCCCGTGCAGGGAGAAGGGAATTGGCGTGAAGCAGAGCAGGAAAATCACCAGCGCCACAACCGCCCAAAAGCGCCGCTTCGCGTCGAGCGGTTCCCAGCGATCGAGCAGCGGCGGATGCCGGAAACCGATCAGCAGCAGCAAAAACGCCCACAGCAACCAGCCTGCCCAGAAATAGGCCAGCGGCACCAGCGCGATCACCACAAGCAGCGAAAGCAGCCGGTGCTTTTCCGAAGCAAGCGCGTAAACGATATGTCCGCCATCGAGCTGGCTGGCGGGCAAAAGATTCAGCGCCGTAACGAAGAGTCCCACCCACGCCGCGTAACCCACCGGGTCCAGCAACAGATCGCCCGGCTTCACATTCGGCCGCAGCACCGCTTCGAGCAGCCGCACCAGCGGCGGATTGCCGAAAACGAGCGGCGCCCGCGCCGCCGCTCCCGGAACCACCTTGGAAACGGCGATAGCGATGGCGAGCGCCGGCAGCGCGAAGATGAATCCCACCACCGGCCCGGAAAGGCCAATATCGAAAAGCGCCTTGCGGTTGATGATCGGCGAACGAATGCGGATGAAGGCGCCCAGCGTCCCGATCAACGTCGGCGCGGGAAGAAAATACGGATAGCTGGCGGGAATGCGGTAATGCCGGCAGGCGAAAAAATGCCCCAGTTCGTGCGCCAGCAGAATCGCCATCAGCGTGAAAGCGAACGGGAGCCCGGTCAGCAAGATGCCCGGATGGTGCAGCACCGCCGAATAAGGAAAAATGTCGCCGTCGGTGTACGGAGCGACGTTTGCCGCGTAAGCGGATGCAAATTCGGTTCCGACGGCCAGCGTCGAAAAAACCGTCAGCACGAAGAGCACGGCAGCGATCGCCGCCGATCGGCGATTGCGCCTCGGTTCGTCGTACGGCGGCGGCACCTGAATCCGCACGCCGACCGGCTCAACCGAAAGCACTGCGGGAAATTCCCGATGGCCGTTGCCGTCGCTCATGCTCGATTTCATCTTACCCGATATTTTCTTCTCGAAGATCTCGGCGTCGAAGCGCTTGGCGCATGCAGGGTGCCTGCCAGCGCGCGCGGCGAAGCAGTTATGTCATAGGGAGAAAGGGTTAGGACTGCCTTGCGCCCGAAAACCATACGGGCCGCGCGCAACCCGCACCATGCGGCCTGCGCGCTCTGCGCCGCGCCCCAGTCGTTAAAGCGACTGCAATTCCTTTCCGGGCTTGAAACGCACTGCTTTGCCCGGGGGGATACTCACTTGCTCGCCGGTGCGCGGGTTGCGGCCCACGCCGGTCTTGCGAGGTTTTACGTTGAAAACGCCGAACCGGCGCAATTCGATTCGATGGCCTTGCGCCAGCGCGCGCTTCATCGCCTCGAAAACCGTTTCCACGGCCGCTTCGGCTTTGCTGCGCGAGACACGATCCCCAAGTCGTTCAACGACAGCGTTCACGAGGTCCAGCTTGATCATCCCGCCTCCAAGCAGCGGAGAATGCTAGACATAGCGGTGGGGGGTTGTCAAGCGTCGTTGTGAGTAAAGCTCTCCGCGCCACACCCCGGCTTTCTATCTTCCTTTTCCATTCGCCGCTTTGAGCATTGCCAAGGTCCCGGCTGACGCGCCCACTGCGACCTCGCACTTGGCCGAAGCGCCCGGCTCATATTAAACTGCGCTCCTTTTCCGGTGGAGGGAGGAACGAAAAGATGAGCGTGAAGAACGACCGGTGGATTCGCCGCATGGCGCTGGAACACAAAATGATCGAGCCGTTCGTGGACCGGCAGATTCGTGAAGGGGTGATCAGCTACGGTGTTTCCTCCTACGGCTACGACATGCGCGTTGCCGACGAATTCCGCATTTTTACTAACGTCAATTCCACCACCGTGGATCCGAAGCAGTTCGACGCGCGTTCCTTCGTCGAAGTGAAGAGCGATGTGTGCATCATTCCGCCCAATTCGTTCGCGCTCGGCCGCTCGGTGGAATATTTCCGCATTCCGCGCAGCATTCTGACGATCTGTGTGGGCAAATCCACTTACGCCCGCTGCGGCATCATCGTCAACGTCACTCCATTCGAGCCCGAATGGGAAGGTTACGTCACGCTCGAAATCAGCAACACCACTCCGCTCCCGGCGCGCATCTATGGCAACGAAGGCCTCTGCCAGGTGATCTTCTTCGAATCCGACGAGCCGTGCGAAGTTTCCTACAAGGACAAAAAGGGAAAATACCAGGCGCAGGGTGGCATCGTCCTGCCTCGCATCTGAGCGCTTCCCGGTGGCCGCGCCTACGGGCGATCTCTGCGCTGAAACCGTTCCGCGGGCAATCTGTGCTGATTTTAGTCTGGGTTCTTGCCCATCGGCCCGGCCATGAGCGCCGTGAATGTGGCCACCAGGAGTAGTACGGCCGGAAGCAATCGCAGATACGTTTCTGAGTCCGCCAAGGACAATCGGCCTTCCGTCACGGCAGCCTGCATGAATCCGAACAGGTTGCCCAGTGCGGGAATGTAAAACGCCCAGCAGAAGAGCGCCCCGATGAAGACGATCCACCCGGCGCTGGAACCCTTGATCGCGCTCCAGGCCGTTCCCAGCACCATGATGACCACGCCGATCAGTCCCACCGTCGCCAGCGACCCGGCGGGCGCCCAGGGCAGGCCGTTGTGGTACGCGGCATACGTCTGCACGGCAACTCCGATGGACGCTACCAGGTAGATAATCACATTGACCATGGTTTCCCCGCTGTTTCCATTCTCGCGGCCATTTGTGTGCTCACCACCGGCCGGAGTGGTTTCATTCTAATGAAGCCGGGCACGCAAGAACAATCATAGAAGCAAAGACCCACGGGATTCAGTTGGCCAATCGGCCACCGTACAGGACCGCAATACTGTTACCGAGCCTACGGCAACTTGGTCCGTTCCGCTAGGGTTTTTCCGTTGGACGGAGCAGAACCTCGCTGATGAAGCTCCGAGGCGGCTGGAGCACGATCATTTCCACCGCGTGCGCCACGTCGTCCGGCCGGAGCATCTTGTCTGGGTTCTTGCCCGCGTGAGGGGAGAATTCAGTCAGGACGCTGCCGGGGCAGATGACGCTGGCCCGAATGCCGTAGCTTCTCAGGTCTTCCGCGGCCGCCTGCGTCATGCCCAGCAGGCCCCATTTCGAAGCACAATACAGCGCTCCTCCGGCGAACGCGTTCTTGGCCGCGAGCGACGCGATTTGAATGATGTGCCCGGCGCGGCGCTCCATCATCGCAGGTGCCACGGCGCGCAGCAGCAGAAACGGAGCTTTCAGATTCGTTTCGAGGACGCGGTCCCAATCTTCCTCGGTCGCGTCCTGCACCGGCCCAAACCAGCCCACGCCCGCGTTGTTGACCAGAATATCGATTTCCCCCAGTTCCTGCCTCGTGGTTTCCACCAACCGGTCCACGTCCTGCGCGCGCGAAACGTCGGCCACAACGGCCAGCGAGGCGATACCTTCGGCATCCATCTCCTTGTGGGCTTCTTCGAGCGCTTCTCGTTGGCGCGCGCAAAGGCTGACTGCGGCGCCCATGCGGCCCAGCCGCCGCGCGATGGCGCGGCCGATGCCTCGGCTCGCGCCGGTCACCAGCGCGACCTGACCTGCGAGGGGTTTGGATGGGGATGCTGGCATGGGGTCCTCCTTGTGTGATTCCGGGCGACCACAGCTGATTTTATGCCATCATATCATTCGAGGGATGTTCAGGCCGAAGGCTGACGTGCCTCGGGCCAAAGAGCGGAATCACTCGCGATTGCAAAGGATGCTTGAACGGGCGCGAAGCTTTTCCTATAATCTCCGCTCTTTCCAATTCTGCAAGGAAATCGCTCTTCCGTTGGAATGGCTCACCGAGGGAAAGCGCTCGAAGGAGGCAGAGGCAAGATGCTGAAAGCAATGATTCGCTTGGTGCCGGCCCTTACGCTGACTATGGTGCTGGGGCTGGCCGGTTCGGGAACCGCGGCCATGGCAAAGGCGCCGGCGCAACAGAAGCCGACCTACTCCTATGCCGAATACAACGCTTATCAGGCCGCGGCAAAGGAGACCAATCCGCAGCAGCGCGTCAAGCTGCTCGATGATTTCGTCTCGAAATTCCCGAAGTCCACGCTTCTGCCGTTCGTTTACCAGGCTTATTACCAGACCTACGATGAGCTGAAGCAGTACGACAAAGTGATCGAATATGCAGATAAGCTGATCACGAGCAACGACAAGGTCGTGGCCGATGGCATGAAGCTTCAGGCGCTCCTCGCTCGCGAACGTGCCTTCGACTTTTCTCCTCCCGACCCCAAGGCTGCCGACGCTAGCCAACAGTTCCAGACGGCGCAGCAGTACGCCCAAATGGGCCTTGGCCTGCTCGACAAGCTGGCCAAACCCGCTGCGATGACCGACCAACAGTTCGCCGAGGAGAAAAAGGGGCCGACGGCGCTTTTCGCCTACACGGAGGGCTATGCCGCGCTCAGCCTGAAGGATTATCCGACCGCAATCAAGGCGTTCAAGCTCCAGCTGGCCAACGATCCGACGAATGCGGTCGCCTATTTCCGCCTTGGCGTTGCTTACCTGGAGAAAGCGTCGCAGGAACAGGCCGCCGCGCCGGCCGCTGCACCCGCCGCCACCCCTGCCGCTTCAACCACGCCCGCGACCACCAGCGCAAGCTCGACTGCCGCTCCAACGGCCGCACCCGCTGCTGCGCCTGCGCAGGCTCCGCTGCCGGGTCCTACGCCCGGGCAGCAGGATTTCCTCAACGGCTTCTGGGCGCTGGCGCGCTCGGTGGCTTTGGGTGGTCCCACCAAGGCGCAGGTGCAGGCGTATCTGCAGAATCAGATGCTCGTTTATCAGAAGACCGCTTGCCAGGATTTGTTGACGGGCGAATTAAACAACTTGCTCCAGATGGCGCAGACGACGGAGACCGTCGACCCTCCGTCCGGCTACACCTTGCCGAGCGGCATCCAGCTCACCGACTACCTGCAGAGCAACAACCTGTTTACCATCATGCAGGATCTCCAGGTCGGCGGCGACCGTGCCACTTTCGTCTGGCTCGCCGTTTGCGGGAACGAATTTCCCGAAGTGCCGGTGAAGGTAATCAGCGTTACGCCGACCGATACCGGCGTAGACATGATGGTCTATTCGGGATCCAGCTCGAAGGACCTGATGCAGGCCAAAACCGCGAACATGGAAGTGAAGGTGGATAATGAGCCGGATGCGCAACGGGTCAAGAAGGACGACATCGTGCGCTTCACCGGCACGGTGGCCAGCTTCGATCCCGCGCCCAGTTTCCTGCTCCATTGGGACAAGGCACAGGTGAATCCGGCTGACATCCCTCCGGCCAAACCCGGCCGGCCGGTTCGCCACGGCAGGCGCCTCTAAGCTCTTCGAACGCGAAATAGAAAAAGCGCGTCCGCGAGCCCGAAAAGGGCTGCGGACGCGCTTTTTGCGTGTTCGCACGCCGTTCTGGACCCTCCGGGACGGCCCCGCGCATCTCTTTGTGAAAGCAGTCGCCAATCAAGCAGAGCGCGGACGCGGCGGCCACCGCGCACAACCGCTTAGTCACCGGTTTTCAGGTAAGGAAGGGAGCTCTCGGAAAGAACTGGGCTTAGCGACGCCGTGCCGGTTGGCGATCCAACCGGAACTTCTCCAGCTTCCGGCTCAGCGTGTTGCGATGGATGCCAAGCGTCTTTGCCGCGCGGCACTGGTTCCCGCCCGCCCCGTCCATCGCCGCTTTGATGAATTTCTTCTCGAACTCCTCGATCGCTTCTTCGAGAAGAATGCCGCGCCCGTGCATCTGCGACACGAGCGCCTCCAGTTGGTCCTTCACCACTGCACTCCGCTCAGTCCGGATTTTTACTTTTCCGCCAGAGGTCAGCCGAGTTCGGTCCCCGTCAGCCGCCGGTAGACTTCCCGATATTTTGCGGTGGTCGCCTTCACCACGTCGGCGGGAAGCTCGGGCGCCGGCGGTTGCTTCGGCCAGCGAATCCGCTCCAGGTAATCGCGGACGTACTGTTTGTCGAAGGAAGGCTGCGCGCCGCCGGGCTTGTATTCGTCGGCTGGCCAGAATCGGGAGGAATCGGGCGTCAGCGCCTCGTCGATCCAGATGAGTTGTCCTTCCAGCAGACCGAATTCGAATTTCGTATCGGCGATCAGGATGCCGCGCTGTTCCGCGTAGTCAGCCGCGCGGCGATAGAGTTCCATGCTGACTTCGCGCAGCTGCTCGGCCAGTTCCTGGCCGGTGATCTGCGCCATTTCGGGGAATGAAATATTTTCGTCGTGCCCGGTTTCGGCCTTCGTGGCGGGCGTGAAGATGGGTTCGGGCAGCCGCGCCGATTCCACCAGGCCCGGCGGCAGCGGAATGCCGCAAACCCGCGACGTCTGTTGATATTCCTTCCAGCCCGATCCGGCCAGATAGCCGCGCACCACGCACTCGACCCTTACCGGATCGGTGCGCCGAACCAGCATGGATCGGCCGCGAATCTGGTCGAGGTACGGATCTAGTTCCCGCGGAAATTCCGTGGCGCTCAGCACGTGATTCGGCACCACGTCCGCCAGTTGCTGGAACCAGAAGAGGGAAAGTTGCGTCAGCACGCGGCCCTTGTCCGGAATCGGCGTCGGGAGAACGACGTCGAAGGCGGACAAACGGTCGGTTGCGACGAGGAGGAGCCGGTCGCCGAAATCGTAAATATCGCGGACTTTGCCGCGGGCGAGGAGCTTGATGCCGGCCAGATTTGTTTCCCGCACGATGGGGTAAAACGCTGGAGATGCCATAGGAGTCGACGCCCGGTATTTTAGCCGACCGGCGGCTCTTGTCAACCCGCGAGCGGCTCCCGATCAGGCCGCGTCGCTTTCCGCTTCTTCCCAGCGCACGGAAACGATGCGGGAAATGCCCGGTTCCTGCATGGTCACGCCGTAGAGCGCCGAGCCCATTTCCATCGTGCGTCGGTTGTGCGTCACCACCAGAAACTGCGTCTGGCCGCTCATTTCCCGCAGCATCCCGTTGAACCGCACCACGTTTGCTTCGTCGAGCGGCGCGTCCACTTCGTCCAGAACGCAAAATGGGCTCGGCTGGAAGCGGAAAATCGCGATCAGCAGCGCCAGCGCCGTCAGCGCCTTTTCGCCGCCCGATAGCAGCATCACGTTCTGCAGGCGCTTGCCCGGCGGCTGCGCCACGATGTCCAGTCCCGATTCGCCGGAACTGTCCGGCTCGCCCAGCCGCATTTCGGCGATGCCGCCGCCAAAAAGGGAAGTGAAGGCTTGCGAAAAATTCGCGTTGATCTGCGTGAAGGCCTGTTCAAACCGTTCGCGCGAGGCGCGGTCGAGTTCGGCGATCGCCTGCTCGGTGTCGGCGATCGAGCTGACCAGGTCGTCGCGTTCGCGCGTCAGGAACACCGACCGGTCCTCGCACTCTTTGTATTCCTCGAGCGCCATCATGTTGATTGGCCCGAGCGAATCGAGCCGAGCCTTCATTTCGCCGTAAGCCGTTTCCGCCGCCGCCAGTTCCTCCGCCGAAAGCGCGGCCACAACGCCCGCCGCCTCGCGTTCGGCGATGATCTGGTCGGGCGCGAGGCCCAGTTCCGTTTGACACGCGCCTCGCAGGTGCTCGATTTCCGAGCCCAGCCGCGCCCGCTCCACTTCCACCTGGTTGCGCCGCTCGCGCGCCTGATCGAGTCGCACGCGCGCTCCGCGCAGTGTTTCCGCGATTTCGAGTATTCGTGCGCGCGTCTGGCGAAATTCCTCGTCGAGCCCGTTCCCGCGCAGCTCGATCTCCGTTGTGCGCCGGGCCAGTTCCTCGAGTTCCTGCTCCGCCGCCGCGCTATCGGCCGCCAGTAGTCTGCGCCGCGTGCCGAGCGCCTCTGCGTCCCGCCGAACCGCCTCGAACCGTTCACTCAGTTCCCCGCGCTCGCCGTGCAACGCTTGCGTCGCGGTTTGCGCCGCCGCCAGCCGTTCGGTGATTCCCGCCAATCCGGCCCGGCCGGTAGCCAGGTTCGAGCGCTCCGCGCTCAGGTCCCGGCGAAGTTGTTCCGCCTCCACAGCCGCGTTTTCGGCCTCGCGTTCCAGGTCCAGCCGCGCCTTCGTGGCCTCCTCGATACGCGCTGCTGCCGCTCGCGCCCGTTCATTGGCCGCATCGCGGTCGCGACCGAATTTTTCAGCGCTGGCGCGCAGATTCTGCAGTTCCACGGCAAATCGACCGTTCTCCGCCTGCGCATGTTCGCGTTCCTGCGCGGCGCTCGCGGCGAGTTTTTCCGCCTCGGTGGCTTCGATCCTGGCTCGTTCCACGGCCGTCGCGCATTCGGCCACTTCCGCTTCCATCGCGGTGACCCGCAGCTCACATTCGGCCAGGCGCGACTCTCGCTCCGCCGTTTCCGTCTCGCACTCCCGCAATTCGCGCTTGAGTGCCAGCGGCCCGGCTTCGCCCGGCATGCCGCCGCCCACCAATCGCCCGTGATACCAACTGCCATCGGTCGAAACGAAGTGCCGCTCCGGGTGCGCGTTGGCCATTCGCTCGGCCGCCGCGGCGTTCTCCACCAGAAACGCCGACCGCAGCCGTGGCAGAAAACGCTTTGCCGCCTCGCCCAGAGGTTGGCGGAACGTCACCAGGCGGTCCATTCGGGCCACTACGCCGGGCTCGCGCTCGATCGCCGATTCCGGCTCGATTTGCGCCGGCAGGCTGCCCAGCGAATCCACGAAAAACGTGGCGCGCCCGCCCAGTTGGCTGCGCAGCAGGTTTACCCCCGCTCGGGCGCAATCGAAACTTTCCACCACCACGAAATCCAGTTCCTCACGCAGGAATTGCTCCACCGCCGCTTCGTAGCGGGGTTCCACTTCGGCGAAATCCGACAGCAGGCCGGAAGTGTGGAAACCGTGCTTTTCTCCGTCGCCGTTGAGCCCCAACAGCTTCTGAATCGTCCCGGCGGCGTAGGCGCGCTCCCGCAGGATTTCGTCGAGCGAGGTCTTCCGCGCCCGCGCTGCCGCCAGTTGTTCGCGCGATTCCGTCAGACTGGCGACGGCGTTCATCTGTTCGCGCCGCCGTTCGGCAAGCGAGGTTTCAAGCTGTCCGAACCGGTGGCTCGCCGCCTCGGCGCGCGCCAGCGCATGGTTCCAGCGCGTTTCCGCGGCGGCAAGCGCGGTGGTCTGCTCGCGGCAGGCTTCGGAAAGGCGCGCCAGCGCCTCTTCTGCGCGAGCGCACGATTCCGAGTGGTGCCGCCGCGCTTCGCCCGCTTCAGCCGCTTCCACCTGCGCCCGGGAAATCGCCTCGGCCATGCGCCGGGTTTCGGTCAGCAATTCCTCGCGGCGTGCGGCCAACGCCCGCTCGCGAGCCTCGGCGGCTTCTGTGCGCTCGGCCAGAGTATTCGCCGCCGCTTCGATATCGGCCTTCTGGCGCGCCAGCGCGTCGAGCGTTTCCTGCTGCGCTTTCAGCCGCTCGTCGGCTGCTGCTGCTCGTCCGGCGAGTTCCTCCGCCTGTCGTTCCATTTGCCCGATCTGGAATTCAATCTGCTGATCCTGCTGGCGGTTGTAAACCATGCGGTTGCGCGTCCGGTCGGCCTCGAGCGCAACCTGATTCCGCTGATTCTGGTTTTCCCGAAGCTCGCCTTCCAGCTCGTACGCACGCGATTCGAGCGTTCTTTGCTCGTTTTCGAGTTCCGCCAGGCGCGCCACTTCCCGCGCTTCCTCTTCCCGCAGCGCGTCGAACTGCAACGCCAGTTGCTCGGCGTCGGCCGCCATACGGCCCCATTTCGCCGCCAGAATCGTGCTGAGCGTGCGACGCATCTCCTCGCGCAATTCCGCGTGCCGCCGCGCTTTCGCCGCCTGCCGCTTCAGCGAACCGAGCTGCTTGGTTACTTCGGCCAAAATGTCGTTCACCCGCGAAAGATTCAGTTTCGAGGATTCCAGCTTGGCTTCGGCCAGCCTCTTTTTAGTTTTGTACTTGCTCACGCCGGCCGCTTCTTCCAGAATGGCCCGGCGCTCGGCCGGACGCGAGGAAAGGATCTGGCCAATCCGGCCCTGCTCGATGATCGCGTAGGAATTCGGCCCCAGGCCCATGCCCATGAAGAGTTCCTGGATGTCGCGCAAACGGGCTTGCCGGCCGTTGATCAGATATTCGCTCTGACCGGAGCGGTAAAGGCGGCGTGTGATGACCACTTCGCCAGGATTCAGTTTTGCTGCCGGAGCCGGCTGTTTGCGTCCTTTGCCCGTTTTCGCGCCCGATTCCGCCGCGGCCACACCCGCCGGAGCCGGTTCGCCAGCCGATGCGTCGCTTGCCGCTGGCTGCGCAACTTCTGCCGTCGCGCCAGCGCCGGTTTCTCCTGCATCAGCAGAGGCAGTCGGCACACTCTCGTCGCTAGGTGCGGAGGAAGAATCGTTGGCTCGGTTCAGAATTTTTTCCGCCGCGTCCGCCAGTTCGGGATCCACCATCGTGAGCGATACTTCCGCCATGCCGAGCGGCGCCCGGCTCGCCGAGCCGTTCGAAATGCAGTCGGCCATGCGTTCCGCGCGGAGCGATTTGTGGCTCTGCTCGCCCAGCACCCACGTGATCGCATCCACGATGTTCGATTTTCCGCACCCGTTCGGGCCGACGATGCACGTGATGCCTCGACCGCCCAGGGAAAGCGTGGTGCGGTCAGAGAACGACTTGAAACCGATCATGTCGACTTTGCGAAGCTTGAGCAAGGCTCGACGGGCTCCTCTCTAAGATGTGCAAACTGTTGCGTTTTCGAGCAGGGAGGCTCCCAATAAGGCTGGGAGAATCCGGGAAAGACAGAGCTGCACACGGCCTGAAAGGCCGTCCCGCCGCTCTGGCGCACGGAATAGCGGAAGAACACGGAAAAATACCACGCATGCCGGGACAAGTAAAGCGAATCGTGGAGGCCAGAGGCTAAATGACCAACCATCCCCCTCCTTCTTCTCTCGATCCCATTCGCGGCGCGGTCGCTTCGTCCGGCACGAGCCCGCGCCCGCTCGGCTTGGCCCTGGCCATCTGCGCCGGTCTGTTTCTGCTGGTTTGGCTGCGCTACCAGCCTCCCGCGCCAAAACCCGCAACCGCTCCGTCCGACAAATTCTCCGCCGTGCGCGCTGAATCGTTTCTCGCGCCGCTGGTCGGAAACGGCCAACCGCACCCGGTCGGCAGCGCCGCCGATGCCGTGATTCGCCAGGCCATCGCCGCCGATCTCACGCGGCTCGGCTACCAGCCGCACATCGAAACCGGCTTCGCTTGCAGCTACGACCAGACCTGTGCCCAGGTGCAAAACGTCGTGGCGCGCCTTCACGGCAGCGAACCAGGGAAGGTGATTCTCGTCGCCGCGCATTACGACTCGGTTCCCGCCGGCCCCGGCGCAAGCGACGACGGCTCGAGCGTGGCTACCATGCTGGAAGTGGCCCGCGCTCTCCGCGCGGCCCCTCCGCCGCGGCATTCGGTGGTTTTTCTGTTCGACGAGGGAGAAGAAGCCGGTCTGCTCGGCGCTGTGGCTTTCGTGGCCGAGAGTCCGTGGGCTCGCGAGGTGGGCGCGGCGGTGAATCTGGAAGCGCGCGGCACCTCCGGCCCCAGCCTCATGTTCGAGACGGGCCGTCACTCGCTTTGGTTGATGCCTCTGTTTGCGCGGGCGGTTCCCAGACCGCTCGCCAATTCTCTTTCCTACGCCATCTATCGGCGTCTACCGAATGATACAGATTTTTCAATTTTTAGAAAGCACGGATTTGATGGATTTAATTTCGCCTTCATCGGCAGCGTCAGCCACTACCACACCCCGCTCGATAATCTGCGCAATCTGGACCCCGGCAGCCTCCAAAGCCAGGGCGATCACGCCTTGGGCATCATCCGCGCTCTGGCCAATGCAAAATTGGGCGTTCCCAGGCCTGGCCAGGCCGTTTTCTTCGACGTCGCAGCGTGGCGCATGGTCTGGTGGCCGCTCGGCTGGACGCCCTGGATAGCCGTCATCGCACTCGCGCTGATCCTGATTTGCGCTGTGCGGTTGTGGATGCGAGGAAGGCTGCGCGGCGTGTATTTCCTCGGTGCACTGATGGCTCCGCCCGTCGCTTTTGCCCTTGCCTGGGTTCTATCGTCCGGTTTGCTCAGAATCCTCCGCCAAATTGGCAGCGTGCCCAGCGGCTGGGTCGCTCACCCAGTCCCGCTTGTCGCGGCATGTTGGCTGGCAGGAGTTCTCGCTGCCTGGCTCTTTTCCAGCACCAGGATCGGCTTTGAGGAATTTTGGTGCGCCGTCTGGATCTGGTGGGCCGCTCTGGCCCTCGCAGTGTCGGTCGTTCTGCCCGAAGGAAGCTTCGTGTGGCTGGTTCCGGCGCTTTCCGCCGGAATTCTCGGTCTGGGGATTATCGCGTCCGGCTCCGAAATAGCTCTCCTGCTGGCGGCCATTGCGCCAGCCTGCGTCGCCGCGCTTTTCACGTTCCAAACCGCTTTGCCGCTGTATACGGCCATGGGAACGGCGGCATTGCCGATCGTCTCCGTACTCGTCGCATTCCTCGCGCTCACTTTGAGCCCACTGATCGTTCACGCTGGGAAAAAATGGCGTTTTGCTACGCTCGCGTTCCTGGCCTTTGCCATGGTCGCATCCGCCGGTTTTGCCGCCGTTCTTCCTCCCTATACGCCCCAATCGCCCGAGCGCATGAGCGAGTACTTCATCCAGAATACCGATTCTGGCCGCGCGCACTGGCTCATTACTCCCGAAAGCGGCGCTTTGCCGCCCTCGCTGAGTCGCATCGCGCATTTCTACCGCGGCGCCCACGATCTTTTCCCTTGGTTTCCACCCTCCGCACCCGCCTTCGTCGCCGGCGCTCCGCCCCTGAACGCGCCTGGGCCCTCCTGGACGATCGAGAAATCTCAGTTGAAGGATGGTCGCTTGGAAGTCCAGGCGCACATCGCGTCTCCGCGAGGTGCGCCCGTGGTCGCTCTGCTATTTCCGCCCTCGGTTCGCGTCTATTCTTTTTCCGTGAATGGCGTGTCCGTCCCTCCGCCGCCGCGTCGGCGAGCCCAATTCGCTTCCGGCTGGCGGCGTTTCTCCGTGGTCACCACCCCGCCCTCCGGCGTGGACGTCAGCTTCGTCCAGTCTCCTGCGCAGGCAGTCGCTGCTGAACCATCCGGCCAATCTTCCGCGCAGCTAATTCTGCTCGACGAATCCTACAGTCTCCCGCCAACCGGCAACGCGCTGCTCGCCGCACGGCCTGCGTACGCGGTGCGGTCGCAATCCGGTGATGTCACGATCCTTTGGCGATCGGTGCAATCCTACGAAGGGCCCCTTGCGCAACCGCAGACGGGGCCGGCTGTGCATCCGGCCGCACCAAAGCCTTGAGGGAGCCCTGACCGCCTTTTGGCCCATTTTCCGCCTATCCGTTACAATGCGAAGCTTTTACAATAGGGGCCTTGCTTCGCATGAGCAGACTCAGATATGTCACCGCCGGGGAATCGCACGGGCCTGCGATTTTCGCGTGGATTTCCGGCCTTCCCGCCGGCGTGCGCGTGGACCTCGAAACGGTCAATCGCGAATTGCGCCGCCGGCAGCTTGGCTACGGCCGTGGTGGCCGGCAAAAAATCGAAAAGGACATGGCCGATGTCCTTTCCGGCGTCCGTCACGGTCGGACAATCGGCGCGCCGATCTGCATACGCCTGGAAAACCGCGAATGGGAGAAATGGAAGCAGGCGCTGCCCGTCGAGGATTTCGAGGATTCCGCTCAGTTCGCTCGCCCGCTCACCGCGCCGCGTCCCGGCCACGCCGATCTCCCGGCGGCGCTGAAATTCAATTGGCACGACGCCCGCTACGCCCTCGAACGCGCCTCGGCTCGTGAAACCGCCGCCCGCACAGCGGCCGGCGCCTTTGCCAAAATTTTTCTGGCTGAATTCGGCGTGGAAATTCTGAGCCACGTCGTTGCCGTCGGCCACACGCGATTGGAACGCGCGGCGTCTTGGGAGGAAATTCAGGCCGTTTGCGCCGATCTCGAATCGCCCTTGCGCTGCGTGGACGCGGAAGCCGAAGCGCGCATGAAAGCCGAAGTGGATGCCGCACTCCGCGCTGGCGATTCCGTCGGCGGTATTTTCGAAGTCGTGGCGCGCGGCGTCCCTCCGGGTCTTGGCAGCCACGCTCAATGGGACGAAAAGCTCGATGGCCGCCTGGCGCAGGCGGTCATGTCGATTCAGGCGGTCAAAGCGGTGGAAATCGGCAGCGGCGTCGAAAACGCCGTCGCCTACGGCTCGGTGGTTCAGGATCCGATCTCGTACGACGCCGAACGTCACCGCTTCACCCGCTCCTCCAACCACGCCGGCGGTCTCGAAGCGGGCATCACCAATGGCGAGGATGTCGTCGTTCGCGGTTATCTGAAACCCATTTCCACGCTGCGCCGCGCGCTCGGCACGGCCGATTTGAAAACGAAACAGCCGGTCCAGGCCGCCTACGAACGCTCGGACGTCTGCGTGGTTCCCGCAGCCGGCGTCGTGGCCGAAGCGATGGTGGCGCTGGCGCTCGGTGATGCTTTTCTGGAAAAATTCGCTGGAGACTCGATCGAGGAGACGCGCCGAAATTTCGAAGGCTACCGTCGCCAAGTCGACGAGTACTGAAAAGGACGAGATGATTCGCAAAATCGTGAAGTTTCCCGAGCCCGTGCTCGCGCAACAGACCCCGCCGGTCGAAGAGTTCGACGACGAGCTCCAGAAGCTCGTCGACGACATGTTCGAGTCCATGTACGCGGTGGAAGGCGTCGGCCTGGCCGCGCCGCAGATCGGCATCAGCCTGCGCTTGGCCGTCATCGACGTCACCGTCGGCAAAAATCCCGAGGCGCGCCTCGTTCTCGCCAATCCCGAAATCACGTATTCCGAGGGCGAGCAACGTGAAGAGGAAGGCTGCCTGTCGCTGCCGGGTTTCCGCGGTCTCGTCCTGCGGCCGAAATTCGTTACCGTTCGCGCCCAGGACGCCACCGGCAAGGAATGGGAAATGCGCGGGGAGGATCTGCTCGCCCGTGCTTTCTGCCACGAAATCGACCATCTTTACGGCGTGCTCTTCATCAATCACCTGAGCATGCTGAAACGCGATTTGATCCGCCGCCGCGTTCGCAAGCTCCAAAAAGCCGGCGACTGGTAGAGGAGGCGCGGCGATGCGCCTGGTCTTCTGCGGCACGCCGTCTTTCGCGGTTCCCACGCTCGAACGGCTGGCCTCCGAGCCGGAATTTCAGATCGAAGCCGTGGTCACGCAGCCCGATCGCCCGCGCGGCCGCGGCCTCGAAACCGAGCCGAGCCCGGTGAAGCGCGCGGCCCTGGCGCGCGGCTTGCGCATTTATCAGCCGGCCAAGGTTCGCACGGAGGAAGCGTTTGAGTTTTTCCGCGCCGTCGCACCCGACGCCGTCGTCATCATCGCCTTCGGCCAGATCATTCCTCAGCGCCTCATCGATCTCGCCCCGCTCGGCTGGATCAATCTCCACGCCTCGCTTCTGCCCAAATATCGCGGCGCCGCGCCCATCGCCTGGGCCATCGCGCAGGGCGAAACCCGCACCGGTCTCACCACCATGCGCATAGACGCCGGCATGGACACCGGCCCGATGCTGCTCGATTGGCAAACCGAAATTTTCCCCGACGAAAGCGCTCCCGAACTTTCCGCCCGAATGTCTGCCGCAGGTCCCGAGCTGATGGTGCGCACGCTGCGCGGGCTGGGGCAGGGAACTCTCATCCCGCGCCCGCAGGATCACGCGCAGGCGACTCTTGCCCCGCTGCTCAAACGCGAAGACGGGAAAATCGATTGGTTGTGGCCGGCGGCAAAAATCTACAACCGAATGCGCGGTTTCGCGCCCTGGCCTGGCGCGTACACCACATTCCATGGCTCTCTGTGCCATCTCTGGGGCCTTCCCGCGGAGCTTCCCGCCCCGGAAACCGCTGCGGCAGAATCGGGCGAACTGCGCGTGGTTTCGGGCGATTTGTACGTCGCCTGCGGCGAAGCCACCTGGCTGCGCATCGAAGCCGTGCAGCGCGAAGGACGCAAGCGCATCTCCGCCCGCGAATTTTTGAGCGGTGCGCGCCTCGCGCCCGGCGACCGGTTCGGCGCCCCGTGAAACGGACTCGCCACCCTGCGAAGCGGCCGAATTCTCGAGAATCCTGATGCCCGTCTCCCCCTCCCGAGCGATCGCGTTTGAAATCCTGCGCCGCGTGGAGGAGCAAGGCGCCTACGCCTCCGATGCGCTCCACGCGCGCCTCGCTTCGAGCCTGCGCTCAACGCGGCGGCCGGAACGCAACGTTGCCGCATCCCGCGGCGAGGCGAAAGCCCCGGCCGAAGTCCCCATCAATCGCCGCGACGCCGCGCTCGCCACCGAACTCGTTTTCGGCGTCCTGCGTTGGCAGCGTCTGCTCGATTTCCTCATCGAGCGCCAATCGAATCGTCCGTCGGAATCACTCCAGCCGGACGTCCGGCTGGCCTTGCGCCTCGGCGCCTATCAGCTTCTCTTTCTCGACCGTATCCCCGCCTCGGCCGCCGTCAACGAATCGGTGGAACTCGTAAAGCGTGCCGGCAAACAGCGCGCTGCCTCGCTCGTCAACGCGGTACTGCGCCGCATGCCGCGCGCTCCGTTTCGCGCCGCGGATCTCGAGCGCACGCTTCCTGAACGCATGAGCCAAGCCGAGCGCCTCGGCATTCTCTATTCCCACCCCGATTGGATGATCCATCGCTGGCTCGCTCAATTCGGTCGCGAGCGCACCGTGGCCCTCCTCGAAACCAACAATCGCCCGCTGCCCACGGCCTGCTCGGTGCTCGATGTCGAGCACGCCGAGCAGGTTGCCGAGTCGCTGCGCGAAGACGGTTTCGACGTGGGTCCCGGACACCTGCTCGCGCACGCACTCATTCTTCGTGGAGGCAATCCCATCGAAACCTCGGCATTTCGCGAAGGATGGATCACCGTCCAGGACGAAGCATCGCAAGCGGTCGCGCTGCTGGCCGGCATCGAACCGGGCCAGTCGGTTCTCGATCTCTGCGCTGCGCCCGGCAACAAAACCCTCCATCTGGCGCGGGCGGCAGGCCCCGCGGCGCGCGTGGTTGCGGCGGATTTGCATCCTCATCGCCTGCGTGCCGTGCGGGGCCAATTCGAGCGCACGGCCACGCATGGCGTCTCTCTGGTTGCGCTCGACGCGACGCGCCCGCTGCCGTTTCGCGCGCAATTCGATCGGGTGCTCGTCGATGCCCCGTGCTCGGGTACCGGTACGCTGTCGCGCAATCCGGAAATTCGCTGGCGTTTGGAGCCCGGCGATATCGCCGATCTCGCCCGCCGCCAGACGGCGATTCTGCGCCACGCGTTCGATGTCCTCGCGCCCAGCGGACGCCTCGTCTACGCCACCTGCTCGCTCGAGCCGGAGGAAAACGAGTCGGTGGTGAAAACTGTTCTCGGCCAATGTCCCGAAGCCCATCTCTGCGCGCCGCCGCCCGATTTCGCCGCCCACCTCGCGGCCGGCATTTCACCGGCGCGGCTTTTCGACTCCAATGGCTTCTTTCACACGCTCCCGCCCGAAACGTCAACCGACGGCTTTTTCGCCGCCATCCTGACGCGAAAATGAGGCATCGTATGGGAGCGAACGGTCACACCGCCTGGCGCCTAGATCCGTTCTGGCGCAACAGCGCCCGCGCGGCGGAAAATTGGGGTTGACGTTGCCAACCGAACCGATCTCCGTGGGATTTTTCGACCGGCTGCGCTGGCTGGGCCGGCTGTTCCTTTTGTTATTCGTTCTGGGCGCGGCCGCCTTTTTGAGCGCGATCACCGCGATGCGTCTCGCGATCGAGGGCCGCGTCGTCGAAATGCCGAATCTCGTCGGTGAAAATTACCCCGCGGCCGAATCCGCCTTGCACGCAAAGCATCTGGCCGCGATGGTCGCCGACCATGCCTACAGCGATTTGCCCGTCGGCAGCGTCGTGCGGCAAAGTCCCGCTGCCGGCACGCAACTCAAAATCGGCCAGCTCGCGCAAGTCGTGCTGAGTCTCGGCCCGCAGAAAGTCACCGTGCCGAATCTGGTGGATCGCGCCCTGCCAGCGGCTCGTCTCGAATTGCTCACCAGTGGTTTGCAATTGGGTGAGGTGTCCTATCTCTACGAGCCGGGCGAACCGGCCGATGTGGTCATCCAGCAGGACCCGTTGCCCGGCGAAACGGGAATTTCAAGCCCGCGCGTTTCGCTCCTCGTCTCGCTCGGTCCGCGTCCTTCATCCTTTCTCATGCCCAATCTCGTGAACCTTCCCGCCGCACAAGCCTCGAAGCAATTGACGACGGTTGGCCTACCCGCGCCCCAGGTGACGCCCATCGTCAGCCCCGGCTCGATTCCGGGTTCGGTGGTCGGCCAGACGCCGGCCGCTGGCGCCCGCGTCGACGCGACAACGCCTGTCACCCTACAGGTCGCCTCGCGCGCGGGCAGCGGGGGAAGTCCCGCTCCGACGTCTTCTTTCGAATCGAATCCGGACGCTGAAGGCGGCGCGGTCTATGCTAGAATGCCCGGCAGGTGGAGATGAGGGTTCCACGCAGCCGAGTCGAGATTGCTCCTTCCATCCTCGCGGCGGATTTCGCTTGCCTCGAGCGCGAGGTTCGTCTGGCGGAAGCGGGTGGAGCGCGCCTCGTCCACGTGGACGTCATGGACGGGCATTTCGTGCCCAACCTGACGATCGGCGTGCCGGTGGTGGCGTCGCTGCGCAAAGCCACGCGCCTGGCGCTTGAAACCCACCTGATGATTGAAAATCCCGGCGATTTCATCGAGCCGTTCGCTCGCGCCGGCGCCGATCGCATCTACGTCCACCAGGAGGCCACGCCCCATCTCGACCGCGTGCTCCATCAGATTCAAGAAGCCGGCGCCGAGCCTGCGGTGGCCATCAATCCCTCGACGCCGGTGGCGACGCTCACCGAGGTGCTCGATCTGGTGAGCGCGGTGCTTGTGATGACCGTCAATCCGGGTTTCGGCGGCCAGCATTTCATTCCCCGCTCGCTCCTCAAAATCCAGGAGCTTGTGGTGCTGCGCGAGCGGTATAATGGCAACTTCGGTATCGCGGTGGATGGGGGAGTGGGGCCCGAGAACGTGGCGGAGATCGTGCGAGCAGGGGCGGAGATCCTGATCGCGGGCACATCCGTCTTCCACACGCCAGACGCCTCGACAGCGGTGCGTCAACTCCGCGAACGAGGCGAGGAGGCTCTGGCACTGAAAGTATGAGATACCCAACGACCAGGAATTTGGTGTTGCTTGCGGTCGTGGCATTCCTTGCCACGGGAACCAGCGGTTGCCTTTTCTTCGGCCACTCGCAGAAAGCGCCGCTCGCCGGAACCAAGGCCGCGCCCGACAAGGTCCTCTATACCCAGGCGCTCGACAACATTCACCACGGCCACTACACCGTCGGACGCCTGCTCCTGCAGAACCTGATCAACACGTATCCCGAAAGCGAATATCTGGCCAAGGCGAAACTCGAAATCGCCAACTCCTATTACAAGCAGGGTGGCGTCGAAGGGCTCACCGAAGCGGTCGCCGAGTACAAGGACTTCATCACCTTTTTCCCGTTCCTCCACGAAGCCGCTTTCGCCCAGTATCGCGCCGCTATGTCGCATTTCCGCATGATGGAAAAGCCCGACCGGGATCCGACGCAGGCCCTCGAAGCCGAAGCCGAACTCCAGACGATGATTTTGAAGTATCCGCGCAGCCAATGGACGGCCGAGGCCCGCCAGCGCCTGCGCGACGTCCAGGAAGTCTTGGCTCAGGGCCAGTTCGAGGTCGCCAGCTTCTATTACATGCGCAAGGCCTACCCGGCAGCGGCGGCTCGCCTGCTCAATCTCACCGAGCGCTACCCGCTCTTCAGCCAGGCCGACGAGGCCAATATGATGCTCGGCCAGATCTATCAGAAGTTTGAACACAAGGATTTCGCCGCCCGCTTCTACGACAACATCGTGCGCGATTATCCGCTTTCGAACCTGGCCCCGGAGGCGAAGAAGGATCTGATCGCCATGGGCGACCGCGTCCCCAAGCCCGATCCAAAAGCCCTCGCCCGGATGGAAAAAGAAGTAAAGTACGACAAGGACCAGCCCGGGATCCTCGGGAAGGCGCTCGACGTTCTTCGCACCGGGCCGGATATGGCCATCGCTCATGCGGCCCATTTCGGCCAGCCGAATCTGACGCCCGACGTCGGCTCCGTTTGGGCGCACCAGGTGCTCGAACCTTCAGTCGTTTCCCTGGCCGCGAATAGTCCCAGCGAGGAAATCGATCATTCGATTTCGGTCACGCCGGTGATTTCCGGCGGACCGCAGAACGCCGATTCCGGTTCGGCCGGCGCTACCGGTGCGACAGGCGCCGGGTTGGGCAACAGCGTTCAGGCCGCTCCAGTCGAAGGCGGCTCGGAAGCCTCCGCACCCGCCGCTGGAGAACCGGCATCCGCGAAGGACCCATCCGAAGCCTCAACAGCAAAGCCGCAGGCAGCCGCGGCCAAAGGCAAAAAAGCGGGATCGAAGGCCGCGAGCGGGAAACAAAAGAAGAAAAAGAAAAAAGGGCTGCTGCACAAAATCATTCCGTTTTAGGGCTCGGAATGGTTTCAAGGCCCCGGCGGCGGCTCTCGCATTCCTGAAAAAACTGCGCGATAGCGGAAACGGGCTCCCCCTGCGCACAGGCAGCGCCACAGCCGCGTTGGATGCGCGCTTCGAACGGCCGACCTGTGGCCCGGTCGCGCGTCTTGCGGAAAACCATGAACTCTTTTGAGCGGATAATCCGTCGCTACGAGCACAGCCGCTGGTCGGCGGAAAACAATCGCACGGCGCGCCCGTTTGGCTGGGGCCTCGAATATATCGGCGGTCCGGCGAATCACCCTGATCCGCACGCGTTCCTCGATCGCTTTGCCGAGGAAACCGTTGCCTCGAGTGATCGCTGGTTTGCCGCCGACCCTCCCGAGGACGCTCGGCTCGAACCCGCCGCCGAAGGCCAAATCCTTACCTTTTCGAGCGCGATCGAATCGCCGTGGCCGGAGAATAATCGCGTTTGGGGCCGCTATTTCCCCGTCACCGGCTCTCGCGCTGCCGTCATCGTGTTACCGCAGTGGAACGCCGGTTGGGAATCCCAAATCGGCGTCTGCCGCTGGCTGAATCGCCTGGGGCTCTCCGCGCTGAAGCTCACGTTGCCTTATCACGATCGCCGCGCCGTCGCCGGCATCGAGCGCGATAATTACCTCGTCGGCCCGAACATCGGCCTCACGCTTCAGGCGAATCGCCAGGCGATCGCCGACGTCCGCCGCGCGCTGCGCTGGCTCGAACTCCAGGGTTATCGCCGGCTCGGCGTGCTCGGCGCTAGTATCGGATCGGCGATCGCCTGCATCGTCACCGCGCACGATCCTGCCGTTCGCGCCGGCGCCTATCTCCACGTGTCCACGTATTTTGGCGAGGTGGTACGCACCGGCATGACCACGATGCACGTCTGGGAACCGATGAAACCTCATGTTTCCGCCGAACAGATTCGCCGCTACTGGGCGCCCATCAGCCCGTATCCCTACGTGCATCGCCTTGGCGCTTCGGGCCAAAAACTCCTGATGATTACCGGCCGCTACGATCCCACCTTCTGGCCGGAATTTACGGAAGAGATGTTCGCGAAAATCCAGTCCACCGGCGTCGACCTCGAAATCCTCCGTCTCCCCTGCGGCCACTATTCGCTCGACCGCCCGCCCTTCAGCGTCATGGCCGGCCTCCGATTCGGCTTCTTTCTCCGCGATCGTCTGTTGTAGGAAGACTTTTCAGGAGGGGCTCGCGCGATTCGCGTCGCGTCGTCTCGCGCTATCGCACGAGCTTCGCAATTTCGCCTTGGCGAACCATCGCGGCGACCGCAGCGATATCCGGTGCATGGGGCCGATCCGGTCCGTAATGTTCTGCAGCCGAGCGCACCAACTGCCGCGCCTTTTCCGCTTCGATGCCCGGCGCAAGCGGCGCCAGCAGATCGATCCCCTGACACGCCACCAGCAATTCGATCGCGAGAACGTTGCGCGTATTCTCGATCATCCGTCCCAGCCGCCGCGCCCCGCCCATCCCCATCGAAACGTAATCTTCCTGATCGCCGGAGGTTGGAATCGAATCCACCGAATGCGGCACGGCGAGCGCCTTGTTTTCGCTGGCGAGCGCGGCCGCCGTCACCTGCACCATCATGAATCCCGAATGCAGCCCGGGATGCTCGGTCAGAAACGCCGGCAACAGGCTCGTATGCGGATTCGTCATCCGGTCGATTCGCCGCTCGCTGATCCCCGCCATCGTCGCCAGCGCCACGGCCATCTGATCGGCGGCCATCGCCACCGGCTGGCCGTGGAAATTGCCCCCGCTCACCACCTCGCCCTGCTCGGCGAAAACCAGCGGGTTGTCGGTGGCGCTGTTCATTTCGATTTCCACCACGCGACGGATTTCGCTGAGCGCGTCCCGCACCGCACCATGCACCTGCGGCGCGCAGCGCAGGCTGTAAGCGTCCTGCACGCGCAGATCGTGCGCCGCGTCGCGATGTGATTCGCGAATCTGGCTGCCGCGCACCATTCGCGCCACATTCCGTGCCACGCGCAGCGCTCCCGGATGCGGCCGCGCCATCGCGATGCGATCGTCAAACGCCGCGGGCGTCCCGCGCAGCGCATCGAGCGAAAGCGCCAGCGCGACATCTGCCGTGTCTGCCAGAATTTCCGCGTCGAGCAGCCCAAGCGTCACCAGAGCGAGCATTCCCTGCGTGCCGTTGAGCAGCGCCAGGCCCTCCTTCGCTTCGAGTTCGAGCGGGGAAATGCCCGCTCGGCGCATCGCCTCCGCACCGCTTACCCGCTCGCCGCGATAAACCGCTTCGCCTTCCCCAATCGCCACCAGCGCAAGATGCGCCAGCGGCGCCAAGTCTCCCGACGCGCCCACCGAACCTTGCGCTGGGATCACCGGCAGAACCCCGCCTTCCAGCATCGCGCACAGCGTTTCCACCACCACCGGCCGCGCCCCGCTCAATCCTTTTGCCAGCGCGTTCGCGCGCAAGAGCAACATCGCCCGCGTTTCCTCGGCCGAAAGCGGCTGCCCCACGCCCGCCGCGTGGCTGCGAACCAGATTGCGTTGCAATTGGCGGATATCCGCCGCGGGAATCCGCACGCGCGCCAGTTCGCCAAAGCCCGTATTCACGCCATATGCTGTTTTGTCCGATTCCACCAGGTGCTCGATCACCCGCCGCGACGCCCTCATGCGGCCTCGCGCGCCTTCGTCAAGCGCGGCAGGCTCGTCTCCGCGCACCGCGCGCGCAAATTCCTCGATCGTCAGATCGTTTCCCGTCAGCGCAATCGTCATGGCGAAGCCTTCGCGCTTTCCGCCGTCGTCAACGGAAAAAAGCGCCGGTATTTCTCGGGAAGGGTTTTCGGCCGGTTGCTCGAATCGCAGATCACGTGCAGCGTTTCGCCCGTCGCCAGCAGTTCGCCAGTCTCCTGCCGCCGGATTTCGTAGCCGAAACGCAGCGTGCGCGATCTCGATTCCGTCACTCGCGTCCGGATCAGAATCACGTCGTCGTAAAGCGCGGGCTGTCGGTACCGGCAGCTCGCTTCGGCCACCACCACGTAACTGTCGTCCGCCTCTTCCATTTCCTTGTAGGAAAAGCCCATCTGCCGGAACGTCTCCACGCGCCCGATTTCAAACCAGATCAAGAAATTCGCGTAGTAGACCACGCCCATCCGATCGGTTTCGGCGTAGCGCACGCGCGTCGTCGTTTCGTAGAACGTATTCATCCGGGCAGGGAAGTGTAACAAACCCCGCACGTCACAGGGAACCCCGGCCGCTTTGGCGTTCCATGGCGGCGCGCCACGGGACGAACCGCCTCCGTTTCTCCGTTCCCTCTGTTCTCTCGGAGCGGCGCCGCGGCTGCTGCAACCAATCTCCGTGTCCTCCGTGTGTAATCTTTCCCACGCACCACAGGCGCACCGGCACGGCAATCCCTAATCCGCCGCTTATTTCCCGCTCCAGCGCGGTTGCCTCTTCTCGAGAAACGAGCTGATTCCCTCGCGGAAATCCTCGGTTTGCCGGATCCGCGCATTGGCATCCACGGCCAGCGCCAGTTGCCGCTCGACTTTGGCTTCTCCAAAGTCGAGCAGTAATCGTTTCGTCGCAAGAAGGCTTTCCGGACTGTTCGCGGCAAGCGTTTGCGCCAGTTCCCGCGCCCGGGCGATCAGCCGCTCCGGCTCGACCACCTCATTCACCAGGCCCATGCCGGCGGCTTCCTCCGCGCTGACGAGCCGCGCCGTGAGCAGCAGGTCGCGCGCCTGTTTTTCGCCGATTTGTCGCGTCAGAAACACGGAAACGAGCGCAGGAACGAACCCGATCCGCGCTTCGGTATAGCCGAATTTCGCGCTGGGCACCGCCAGCGTGAAATCGCAAAGCGTCGCCAGCCCGCACCCTCCAGCCAGTGCGTGGCCGTTCACCGCCGCGATCGTTGGCTTCGGAAAGCTGTATAAACGGTGGAAGAGAGATGCCATCCGCCTCGAATCCTCGTAATTCCGTTCGGGCGGTTGGTGCACCAGTTCTCGCAGTCCCTCGAGGTCCATTCCCGCGCAAAACGCCTTTCCCGCGCCGGTCAGGATCATGACGCGCGCCGGCCCGGCCGCGATTTCCGCCAGAGCTGCCGCGAATTCGTTGGTCATCGGGGTGGAAATGGCGTTGCGCTTTTCCGGCCGATTCAGCGTCAGAACGGCCAGCGAATCGTCCGATTCCACCGTAAGCGTTGCGAATGGCATGTTCGGCTCCTTCCTGGGGAAAACGCAGGCAATTCATCCGTGCGCGTAGCGCCGGCGCAGTTCCTTCGTGGTTTCGAGCGCCTGCACCAGCGCCGTTGGCGCGATGCCCGTCCACGCGCCGCGCCGCTTCAGAGCGAGAACGGCGATTTCCGTCGGGAGATTGCCCACCAGCGTGTCGCCAGCAAACGGGCAGCCGCCAAGGCCGGTGAGCGCGGCATCGAATCGCCGGCAGCCTGCCTCATATGCCGCCAGTATTTTTTCCGCCGCTCCCTCCGGCCGGCTGTGCAGGTGCACGCCGATTTCCACGCCTTCGGACGCTGGGAACACCGCGCCAAGCAGGTTTCGTATCTCTGCAGGCGATGCGAGCCCAGCCGTATCGGCCAGCGAAATCGCCTTCACGCCGCTTGCGGCCAACCAGCCGATTTCCTCGGCCACGCGTCCGGTGCTCCACGGGTCGCCGTAAGGATTGCCGAACGCCATCGAAAGATAGACCACGAGCCCGCGACCTGCTGCCTGTGTTTGTTCAACGAAATCCGCGACGAGCGCCCGCGACCTCTCGATCGTCGTGTGCGCGTTCGATTCCAGAAACGTGGCGGAGAGCGAGTGCGGATAACCGATCGTCGTCACGCCGGCCGTTTCGATCGCCCGCTCGAGTCCCTGCTCGTTCACCACGATTCCGATGATTTCCGTTTCGGATGCGGCAACCGCGGGTGCGATCTGCTCCATCACCGCTTCGCTATCCGCCATCTGCGGCACGTATTTCGGCGAAACGAAACTCACCGCGTCGATGTGCCGGAAACCCAGTTCGATCAACTGCCGCAAGTAAGCGGCCTTGGCCTCGGTCGGAATCACCTCGGCCAATCCCTGCCATGCATCCCGCGGACATTCGATGAGTTTCATAAGGAGCTCAGAGTTCAGAGTTTTGAGCTTTAAGTCTTAAGTTCAGAGTAAAACATCCCGCCCCTTATTTGGCTTGCTGCACCTTGGCTCGTAGGGCATTGAGCATCCGCGCGATTTCGTCGGCTTCCGCAAGGCTTGCTTTCGAGCCCTGATCGCCCAGATAGCCCAGATCGCGGCTGAACATCAAGAGGTACTCGGTCTCCGCCAGAGAGCCTTCGGCGATATTCAGAAATCTGGCAAATTCCTGCCGCCCCAAGCGCTTGGATCCCTCGGCGATATTCGTCGGGACGGAAAGCGCTGCACGCCTGAGTTGAGTGGTGAGTCCAAATCGCTCCGACGGAGGAAATCTTCCTGAGAGCCGGTAGATGGCCAATGCGAATTCGTGGCTGCGGTGCCAAACCTTCAGCTCCGTGAATCTCTGCAATTGGTCAGCCTCCGAACCCTCGGTTACCGTCTCGCCACTCTGAACTCTTAACTCTCAACTCTCAACTCTCAACTCTCAACTCTCAACTCTCAACTCTCAACTCTCAACTCTGAACTCGTTCCCCGTCTCTGGCTCACGTCTGCAAAACGCCGGTCTTGAGCTCGGGGAGCGATGGATTTAAAGCCGCCGCTTCGAGCGCACAAACGAGCGCCTGCCGCGTGCGCGATGGATCGAGGATGGCGTCGATCCACAGCCGGGCCGCTCCGTAGCGTGGATCCATCTGCTGGTCGTAGGTCGAGCGAATAGATTCGTAAAGTTCTTTCCGTTCCGCTTCGCTCAGCTTTTTTCCCTGCCGCTCGAGTTGCCGCAGCTTGATTTCCACCAGCGTCCCGGCGGCCGATTCCCCGCTCATCACCGCGTAGCGCGCCAGCGGCCAGGCGAAAACGAAGCGCGGATCGTACGCCTTCCCGCACATCGCGTAGTGCCCTGCGCCGAAACTTCCGCCGCAGATCACCGTGAGTTTCGGCACCACGCTGTTCGCCACGGCGTTCACCATCTTCGCGCCCGCGCGAATGATTCCGCTCCATTCCGCTTCCCGGCCCACCATGAACCCGTTCACGTCGTGCAGGAAAATCAGCGGAATCCGGTTCTGATTCGCCGCCAGAATGAATCGCGCCGCCTTGTCCGCCGATTCGGTGTAGACGACGCCGGCGAATTCCATCCGTTTTTCGCCAGTGCCGGGGCCGATCGTGCTCACGTTCAGCTTCTGATTCGCCACGATCCCCACCGCCCATCCGCCCACACGCGCGTAGCCGCACAGCAACGTCTGCCCGTATTCGGCGCGGTATTCGTCCCATTCGCTCGCGTCAACGATTCGCGCGATCGCTTCGCGCATGTCGTACGGCTTGGCGGGATCGGCCGAAAAAATGCCGGAAATCTCCTCCGCCGAATACGCCGGCGGGCGCGCTGCGACGCGATCGAAGACAGGAGCGGGCCCGTGCCCCATTTTCTCCACCAGCGCGCGAATGCGTTCGATGCAAGCCTCGTCGGTCGGCTCGCGGAAATCGACGGTGCCGCTGATCTGCGCGTGGACCCGCGCGCCGCCCAGTTCTTCCGCGCCGGAGCGCTGTCCGATCGCCGCCTGCACCAGGGCCGGCCCGGCCAGAAACAGGCCGCTGCCCTCGGTCATCAGAATGTGGTCGCACATCACCGGCAGGTACGCCCCTCCGGCCACGCACATGCCCATGATCGCCGTGATCTGCGGGATGCCCAGCGCGCTCATCACCGCGTTGTTGCGGAACACGCGGCCGAAATCGTCGGTATCGGGGAAGACGTCTTCCTGCAAAGGCAAGAACACGCCGGCGGAATCCACCAGATAGATCGTCGGAATTCGATTTTCGATGGCGATATTCTGCGCGCGAATCACCTTTTTCGCCGTCATCGGGAAAAAGGCTCCGGCCTTTACCGTCGCGTCGTTCGCGACGATCATAACCAACCGCCCCGCCACGCGCCCCAGCCCGGTCACCACTCCCGCCGCCGCCGCTCCGCCCCACTCCTCGTACATTTCAAAGGCGGTGTAGAGCCCCAACTCGAATAGCTCGGTGTCGCGATCGAGCAAAAGCGCGATCCGCTCGCGCGCGGTGAGCCGGTTCTTCTTGTGCTGTGACGCAATCGCCGCCGTTCCGCCTCCCTGGCGGATTTCCGTCTCCTGCTTGCTCATCTGCTCGATCCGGTCGAGCATCAGCCGGCGGTTGCGATAAAAGTCCTTCGATGTGGTGTCGATTTGCGATTCGATTCGCTTCACCGCTTCATCCTCGCGGCATTTCCGGCTGCCCAGTATACGGTGTTGGCAATGTCCCAAGCGAGTGGGAGGCGTATCTTCGTGCCCGCATTGCGGCCATTGCATGTGGCCCGGCCCGGCGGTTAGACTCGGCCGGAACGCCGCCGTGCCTATGCAAGCGGCGACCGGCAAGGCAGGGAGATTTTTTGTCGTGCAATTCGCCGATTTGAATCTGGCGCGCAAGATCGAGGCATTCGAGGCCGAAAGTGCGCGCTTTTGCACGGAAGCATTGGCCATGCACGATGCGAACCTGGGCGCAACCTGGATTGCCGTGGCGGGCGGTTGCGCGGCGTTTAGCGGCAAGGATTCCCCGCTCACGCAGGCCGTCGGCGTCGGCATGGCCGGAGCCGTGGACGAGCGGGACATGGCCCGGATCGAGGCGCTCTTTTTCGAGCGTGGTGCTGCCGCCGATTTCGAAACCTGTCCGATGGCTCATCCATCGCTTTTCGATCTGCTGGGTAGCCGAGGCTATCGAGCAACGGCGTTTTCGAATGTCCTATATCGCGTCGTTGAGTCGAACGAACGGTTTTCCGCGCCTTCGAACGGCATTCGCGTTCGACCAGCAGCGGAAAAAGAAAGAAGGCTCTGGGCGGAGACGATTGCCGAAGGTTTTTCGGAAGAATTCTCTAACGTCTCTATGCTGATCGCCGTCTTGAGTTCTTTCGCCGAGCGGCCCGGTGCCCAATTATGGCTGGCGGAGTGCGAAGGTACGGTTGCCGGTGGCGCGGCGCTTGCGGTGGACGATGGCATGGCGGGGTTATTCGGCGCCGCGACGTTGGACGAATTTCGCGGGCGCGGCGTGCAACAGGCGCTTTTCCAGGCGCGGCTGGCCGAGGCATTGCGGGCCGGGGCAACGCTCGCCTATACGATCGCCGTTCCGGGGAGCGCATCGCATCGCAATGCCGAGCGTGCCGGATTTCGCGTGGCTTACACGAGAGTAAAATTCACATTGCCGGTGAAATGAAAGGGTGAAAACGGGAAGCCGCCGCCGGCGTAGGGAACGAAACAGCTCGGGCGCCAGTAGATGAAAAATTTAGACGCCGGGTCAGCGGGGAAACGAAGAACTACGGATTTGCGCTTTGCGAGTGCCTTTGTTGCGCCAGTTTGCGAACGAAATCCACGATTTCCTGCGTCGATGTCCCCGGCAGAAATACGCCCGCGATTCCCGCTTCCTTCAAGCCCGGAATGTCGCCTTCCGGAATGATTCCGCCAACCACCACTGGCACGTCTTCGACGCCTTTCTCTTTCAGCAGCCGCACGAGTTCCGGACACAGAACGTTGTGCGCGCCGGAAAGAATCGAGATACCGATGACGTCGACGTCTTCCTGCGCCGCGGCGGAAGCGATCATTTCCGGCGTTTGCCGCAGCCCCGTATAGATCACTTCCATCCCCGCGTCGCGCAGCGCCCGCGCGATCACTTTCGCGCCTCGATCGTGGCCATCGAGGCCGGGCTTGGCAATCAGCACGCGAATCTTCTTTTCCGCCATGGTCCGAGTATTCCTCAGTGCCCGCGAACGCGCTCGGTTCCCCGCGGGCCAGCCGATGAGCTTACCATGGAGCCCGCGCAGATTCACGGCACGGCGCTTGGATTGCCCACGCGCGTTCGGCAGGCAGCGCGGCCGCGCCAGTCCCAATTGAGGCCATTCCGCGACGGAAACGGATGGGTACTCAGGTGATGGCGACTTCTTCGTAGGTGCCGAAGACTTCGCGCATCGCGTCGCAGATTTCGCCGAGCGTGGCGTACGCTTTCACCGCGTCGTAGATGTGCGGCATCAGGTTTTCGTCGCCTTCGGCGGCGTGACGGAGGGCCTGAAGGCGGCGACTGACCCCTTCTTGCGAGCGTTCGGCGCGCACTTGGCGCAAGCGCTCGTTCTGGCGCCGCGCGACGCTTTCGTCGATCTTCAGGATTTCGATCGGTTGATCCTCGCCGGCGTATTCGTTGACGCCGACGATGATCTTCTCCTTGCGGTCCACGGCCATTTGATAGCGATAGGAAGCTTCCGCGATTTCGCGCTGTGGATAGCCGCGCTCGACCGCGGCCACCATCCCGCCGAGCGAATCGATTTTCTCGATGTATTCCCACGCGCCGCGCTCCACTTCGCCCGTGAGCGATTCGACGAAGTACGAACCGCCCAGCGGATCGGCCGTATTCGTCACGCCGCTCTCGTGCGCGATGATCTGTTGCGTGCGCAGCGCGAGCGTGGCGGCGAATTCTGTCGGCAGCGCCCAGGCTTCGTCCAGCGAATTCGTGTGGAGGGATTGCGTGCCTCCGAGAACGGCCGCCAAAGCCTGAATCGCCGTTCGCACCACGTTGTTATAAGGCTGCTGCGCGGTGAGCGAGCAACCGGCGGTTTGCGTGTGGAAACGCAGCGCCCAGGTACGCGGATTTTTCGCGCCGTAGCGCTCGCGCGTCGCCTGTTGCCAGATGCGGCGGGCGGCGCGGAATTTCGCGATCTCCTCGAAGAAATCGTTGTGGGAATTGAAGAAGAACGAAAGCCGCGGACCGAATTCGTCGATGTCCATCCCGCGCCGCAGCGCCCATTCGACGTATTCCATACCGTCGCGCAGCGTGAAGGCAAGTTCCTGTATCGCCGTCGAGCCGGCTTCGCGAATGTGATAGCCGGAAATCGAGATGACGTTGAAACGGGGGGTGCGTTCGACGCCGAAGGCGAACGTATCGATCACCAAGCGCATCGAGGGCGCCGGGGGATAGATATATTCTTTTTGCGCGATGTATTCCTTCAGGATGTCGTTCTGGATGGTTCCGGAAATTTTGTTCCAGTCCGCGCCTTGTTTTTCCGCCACGGCCAGGTACATCGCCCAGATCACCGCAGCCGGCGAATTGATCGTCATCGAAGTGGTGACGTCGCCGAGCGGAATCCGGTCGAAAAGCGTTTCCATATCCGCGAGCGAACTGATCGCAACACCGCATTTGCCTACTTCGCCTTCTGAAAGCGGATGGTCGCTGTCGTAACCCATCAGCGTGGGCAGATCGAAAGCGACGGAAAGTCCCGTCTGGCCCTGTTCGAGCAGGTAGCGGAAGCGGCGATTGGTATCCTCCGGCGTGCCGAATCCCGCGAATTGGCGCATCGTCCACAGGCGGCCGCGGTACATCGTCGGATGGATGCCGCGCGCGTACGGCGGCTGGCCGGGAAATCCGATTTCGCGTTCGAAATCGAGATCGGCGACGTCCGCGGGCGTGTAGAGGCGGCGAATCGGATGGCCGGAAACGGTAGTGAATTCGGTCTGGCGCTCAGGAGATTTTTCGAGCGTCGGCTGGAGCACGCGAGCTTCCCATTCGCGTTCACTGGCCGACGGGCTGCGCGGCGTTTCGCCCTCGATTGCCGCTCCGCCCGCATGCCGGTTCAGTTCGTTCTTATCGCCCATAGCGCTCCTTTTCCCGCGGCGCGGCGCGTCAAGCGCAGGGAAACGTCGGATCGCTCTGGGCGCCGCTTGTTGATTGCATCTTAGTGCCAAGCGCAAGGGCGCCGCAAGAGTGCCGAAACGCTCCAATAAAGGGCCGAGGAGCAGGAATTGTCCATTGCGCCGAGGGAAGCCGGCTTCGGCGACCGCCGGAGCCTGTGCGTGTTGAACGTGGACGGTTTTTGGAGGCGGAAACGAAACGGCGGCGAGGAACTGGTTTCCTCACCGCCGTCGGGTGACGATTCAGTGTGTAACGCTTGCGGCTACCGGCCCTGGCGCGTGGGGAACAAAGTGAACGGTTTGACCGGCGCGCCGGGGATGAGCGGCGCACGGTAAACGTGGCCGGACGAAGCGTCGGCGATCGAGATGTTGTGCACCTGCAGACTACGGCCGACCGCCAGATTGAAGTTTGCGACGGCTTCGAGCAGGCTGGCTTTGGCCTGGATTTCGGCGCCTTGCGCGCTGGCCAGGTCGCGTTCGTAGAGGATGACGTCGTAATCGGTGGCGACGCCGAGCTGGAATTTCTTCTGTTCGGCATCGAGCGATTCCTGCGCCAGCCGCGTGGCCTCCACGGCGGCGTGAACGCTTGCAACGCCCTGCTGCATGGCGATTTGCGCCTGACGAACGGAAGAGGCGATGGTGTTTTTGAGCACCTGGACGTTCACCACGGCTTGCCGCTGGGTGAGCAGAGCCTGCGCGCTATCGGCCTGCGCCGTGCGGTTGCGCAGTGGGAAGCTGAGCGTAAGCCCGAACTGGTAGGCGGGAAAATTGCTGTGGATCATCGTGTCCCACGAATCCAGCAGCCCGGCCTGCGCGGTTGCGACGGAAGTGGCGAATTGAGAGGGTGTGCCGGCGTAGATCGGTTCGCCACCCAGAGTGATCGGTTGTCCGCTCGCGTTGAGAACCGGCGCATTGAGGTCGGGCGCAAAGGCCGTCGGAACCTCCGTGACGGTCCGCGTGTTGCCGGCCAAACCCTCGGAACTGTACTCGCCGGAAAGCGTCAACGTGGGCAGCAGAGCGTTGCGCGTCGCTTTCACTTCGATGTCGTCCACTTTGACGCCGAGTTCCGTGGCGAGCAGATCGGGCCGGCTCTGCCACGCCTCTTCGACGGCGTCGCGGTAGGGAATGATTTCCACCTTGGGCGGCGTATTGATGCTGTCGGTGGGAACGATCTGAAGGTGAGAGAGTCCGGCGGCCATTGGGTCCCGCGTGATCAAATTGAGCAGAACGGTTTCAGACTGTTGGGCGTTGGTTTGCGCGACGATCAGCCCCTGCTGGTTCGTCGCTAGTTGCGATTCGGCGGTTACGACGTCAAGCTGGGCGAGCGTGCCGATTTTGAGCTGCGCCTGCGTCGCTTGGAGGTTTTTCTGCGCCCACTCCACCTGCGTTTGCTGCACGCTGACGTTGGCGAGTGCGTACACCAGGTTCCAATAGGCCGTTTCCACCTGCCCGACGATCGTCATCACTTCGGTAGCAAGAGTGTCGCGCGCGGCTCGCGATTCGATTTTGGCCTCGACGATGTAGCGGGTGTTCGGCAGAGTGCCGAACCCTTTGAGCAGCTGTTGTTGGAACGTATAGCCTAGCGTCGTGGTGACGGCAGGATTGAAGAAGTTGGCGGTTGAGGTCGACGAAGTGCGCGAGTTGTTGAATAGGACTCCGACCTCAGTGCCGGTCTTGAATCCCTGGCTGTAGGTGAAATTGGCCGTGCCGTTGTAGTCGGTGAGTGCCGAGAGCGTGGAAACGCCGGTACCGGAAATGAAGGGGTTGTTGATGGGAATCGAGGCGCGCGACCAGCCGAGCGAAGAGGTGACCATCGGATCGAAGTTGGGGGCGTAGGGCGAGCCAGCCTCTTGCCGCAAAACGTTGGTGTCCTGGATCCACGTGGTGTAGCGCTGTACTTCGATGTTCAGATTGTTTTCGACGGCCAGGCGAACGGCGTCCTCGAGGCTCAGCGTGAGCTTGCCGTCGTGAATCATCTGCTGGATCGTGGGAGAATTCGTCAGCGTCGACTGCGGCACGCGCCGTTGGAGGAAGGGCCTGATGGACGTCGGGAAAAACGGAATATCCTTCATGTATTCAGTGCCGGCGGTCACCTTGAGTGGCGGCGCGGCTTGCGCGGACGCGGGTTGCGCGGATTTTTGCGACTGCGAAGAGCCGGCCGCCCCCGGCGTTTGCGTCGTTTGGGCGAAAACTCCGACCGGCATGCCCAGCGCCAGCAGCATGGACAGCGTTACAGCAATCGTGCGATAGACGGACTTCTTGCTCATTTCCTTCTCCCAGATGCAGTTTCTTGCAGGTGGTCTTTGTGCACTACTATGGAACGCGAACCAGAGCCCTTTTGTTTCCGGAATTTCCGGGAATTTGCTGTTTGCCAGCCTTTTTCATCGCCCCGTATCCGGTTATTCATAGCGCAGGGCGATGCTGGGATCGGTTTTCGCGGCGCGGCGAGCCGGCAACGCGCAGGCCAGTAGCGCCACGAGCAGAAGCAGCAAGGCGACCCCAACGTAGGTGATTGCGTCGGCGGGGCCTACGCCGAACAGCAGATTGCGCATCAGCCGGGTGAGGCCCAGCGCGGCGCCAAGGCCGATGAATCCACCAATCGCCACCAGGCGCAGTCCTTCGCCCACTACCTGCCGCAATACGCCGCCAGGCGTCGCTCCCAGCGCCATCCGCACGCCGATTTCCTGCGTGCGCCGGCTGACGGAATAGCTCAAAACGCCGGAAATGCCCACCGCGGCCAGCAGCGTCGCCAGCGCCGCGAAGATGCCGACGAGCAGCGTCTGGAATCGCTCCGTTTCGGTGCTTTGACGCAGCAAATCCTCCATCGCATAGACCTTCTCGACGGGCACGCCCGGCGCGACCGCATGAATCGCGTCGCGCAACTGCGGCAGCGCCGTCGAGGGACCGAGCGGGCTGCGCAGGACGAAGCTGACGAATGGCAGCGAAAATTGCGTATAGGGAACGTAAATGGAAGGTTGAGCTTTCGACGTGAGCCCACCCTCGATCACCGTGCCCGTTTCGCCGACGATTTCGCACATCCCTCCGGCATGGGTGAAAACCAGCTGCCTGCCGAGTGGGCTCTTCGCGCCAAACTCGTTTTCCGCCAGGTCGCGGGGCACCACGCACACCTTCGTGGAATCGAACTGATCGCCGTCGTTGAATCCACGCCCGCGAAGCAAGGGAATATCCATCAGGTGGAAATAGCCGGGGCTGATGGGGAGAAGGAAAGCCGTAGGCTGCTCGTTTTCGGGCAGGGGATGCCCGGCGAGCGAATAACCCAGGTTCAGGCCGATGTGCTCGGGGGCGAGCGGCGGGGTGACCGCAGCTGCCGCTTCCTGAACGCCGGGAATCGCGCGCAGGCGCGCGATGGCGGCAACGACGAAAGTTCTCCATTGTTCAGGTTGAGGATATTGACGCGTGGGCAGCTGGATCTGCGCCAGCAGGACGGAGCGGGGATTGTAGCCGGGATTGACGCGAAGAGTTTTGATCAGGCTGTGCAGGAGCAATCCGGAACCGCTGAGCAGAACCACCGCAAGCGCCACCTCGGCCACAACCAACGCTCCGCGCAGCCGCTTGCCGGAAATTCCCGCACTCGTCCCGCGCCCGCCCTCCTTCAGCGATTCATAAACCTTCAGGTCGGCCAGTCCCCATGCGGGAAACGAGCCGAACAAGAGCCCGGCGAGGACCGAAACGCCGGCGGTGAACAGCAAAACGTCTGCGCTCATTCCGGCTTCGGGTATGTGGGAAAGACTTTTCGGAAGCCAGTGGGGAAGGCTGCGTGAGGCAAGATCGGCAAGATAAGCGCCGAGCGCGCCACCGAAAATGGCCAGTTCCAGGCTTTCGACGATCATTTGCCGCAGAATCGCGCCCTTGCCCGCGCCCAGCGCCAGCCGTAACGCCATTTCCCGCTGCCGTGCCGTGGCGCGAGCGAGAAGAAGGCTGGCTACGTTGGCGCAGGCGATCAGCAGCACCAAACCGACGGCTCCCAGAAGCAGCAGGAGCGCCTTGCGGTGCCCTTTTTGTACCTCTCGTTCCAGCAGGGCCACACGCATGCCCACGCCCCGATAGTCGTGCGGATGGGCGGCGACGAAAGCCGCCGTCATCGCCACGGCTCGCGCGTTGACCTGCTCCAGCGTTGCGCCTCCCGAAAGACGGCCGATCACCTTAAGAAGATCGAAATTGACCGGGTCGAAGCCCTCTTTGTGCTTGGAGGGCAGCGCGCTGGCCAGCGAGCTCGCAAACGAGCCCACGAGTTGGTTAACGCTGGCTGTCGAAACCTGCATCCAGACCTCGGGCGTGCCCGGCAGGATGGGAAATCGCGCGCTCTCGGGCACCACGCCAAGAACGATGTACGAGCGGTGATCGAGCTCGATAGTTTTCCCAACGATTCCCGGATCGGCAGCCAGCCGCTTCCGCCACAGCTCTTCGCTCACCAGAACCGCTGGTTGCCCTTGACGCCGGTCGGCAGCCGTGAAAAATCGGCCGAGCTTGGGCCGCAGGCCAAGCACGCGGAAAAAGGAGCTTGTGCAAAGAACTCCAAGCACGGTCTTCGGCTGTCCCGGATGCGTGATGGTGAAAGGCCACGCCACGTAGCCCGCCATTGCGGCTTGCGTGGAGACGGCGGGGCGCAACTGCTGAAACAGTGAGTACGAAAGCCGGCCGTTCAACTCATGGCGCTTGACGTCGGTCGTGTAAAACGCCACCAAACGGCTGGCCTGCGGATACGGCAGCGGGTGCAGCAACTCGGCGTCGATGATGCTGAAAATCGCCGTATTCGCACCGATGCCCAGCGCGAGCGTAAGCACGGCAATCGCGGTGAAACCCGGGCTCTTCACCAGCGAGCGCAGACCCAGCCGCATGTCGCGCCAGAGTTGCGTCATCCGGCAATCCTCGCCTTCGCGGCTGATGGGCGCAAGTCATTCATAACGCAGCGCCACCGTGGGATCGACGCGGGAAGCCCGCAACGCCGGTACCGCGCAGGCGCCGCAGGCAAAAACCAAAAGTACCAGCGCGACGCCGACGTAAGTGATTGGATCGCCCGGATTGACGTGAAAAAGCAGGCTTCGCAGGAACCGGGTGAGCCCCAGCGCGCACACAAGTCCCACCCCCGCCCCAATGCCCACCAGCAGCAAGCCTTCCCGTACCACCTGGCCCAGCACTTCCCCGGGCGTTGCCCCCAGCGCCACCCGCACGCCAATTTCTTGCGTGCGGCGAGTGACCGAATAGGCCATCACGCCGGAAATGCCGACCGCGGCCAGCACCAGCGCCAGCGCCGCGAACAGCGCCACGAGTTCCGTGCGGAGCCGTGTTTGCGCCACCGATCCGCTCAAAAGCGTGGTGAAAGGAACCGGCATCACCGGAAGCGCCGAATTGAGCGACTCGAGCTGGTCGCGCAGCACGGAAATCCCCGCGGCCGGATTTTGTCCTGCGCGAACCAGAAACGTCGGAGCGAAAAACGGGAATTGCTGGAACGGCCGGTAAATCGCCGGGCTGGGAGCGGCACTCAGCGTGGTCGAAATCACGTTACCGACGACGCCGACGATTTGGCAGGGTGCCTGAGGCATTCCGGTGACGATCTGCTGTGTGAGCGGGTCCACATTCGGGAAATAGCGATGGACGAACGCCTCGTCCACCATGCAGACGCTGGCCGATTTCGCCGTGTCGGTATCGGCAAACGCTCGTCCGCGCAGCAGCGGTATCCCCATCAGGCGGAAATAGCCGGGCGTCACCGCGCGAATATCGGCGGCCGGCACCTCGTCGGGCGGCAGCGTCTGCCCCGGAATCGAGAAGGTCATCACCATGCGCATCCCGCTCATCGGCGGCGAAACGGCCGCGGCCACCTGCCGCACTCCCGGCTGCTCGCCTATCCGCTGAAGCGCGGCTTGAACGAAAGATTCCCACTCGCCCGGGTTCTTGTAGCCTGCGGCGGAAAGATTGGCCGTTGCCATCAGCACGCCCTTCGGTTGGAACCCCAGCGGCACGCCAACCAAGTTGCCGAAGCTGCGCAGGAGCAGACCGGCGCCGGCGAGCAGAATCACCGCCAGTGCCACTTCGAGCATGACCAGCGCTTCGCGCAGCCGCCCTTTCGTCATCGCCGAGCCGACCGCGCTGCCGGATTGCTTCAGCGTTTCGTGAACGTGCAGGTCGGACAGTCTCATGGCCGGTAGCAGGCCCATCACGATGCCCGCGCCCATCGAGATCGCGGCTGCGAACGCCAGCACCCATCCGCTCACCGCGACCCCTTGAAATTCCCGCAGCATGGGCGGCAAGTGGGCTTCAAAAGCGGCAACCGCGAGGTAGGCAAGAAAAACGCCCGCCGCGCCCCCGGCGAGAGCCAATTCCAGGCTTTCGACGAGCATCTGCCGAATAATGCCTGTGCGGCCCGCGCCCAGCGCCAGGCGCAACGCGAGTTCGCGCTCCCGGACGGTGGCCCGCGCGAGCAGAAGATTCGCCACGTTAGCGCACGCGATCAGCAGCACCAGACCAACGGCGCCGAGCAGCACGAACAGCGCGAGCCGGTAATCTTTCACGAGTTGCTGGGCAAGCGGAACGGCGCTGATCTGGGTGAACGGTTCCATCGGATAGCTGCGAGCAATCCGGTCGGCGATCGTCGAAAGCTGTGCGTTCGCTTGCGCGAGCGTGACGCCGGATTTCAGTCTGCCCAGGACCTCCAGATAGAACTCGCCGCGCGTGTGGAGCGCCTTCTGCATTTGCGCATCGGGATCGGAAACCAGCGGTATCCAGACCTGGGCCTGTGCGGCGAAGGGAGGAAATTCCAGAGCCCCCGGAAGCACACCAATCACCGTGTACGCCTGATTGTTCAGATCGATCGTTTTGCTGACAACGTCGGAACTGGCGCCGAAACGGCTGCGCCAGAGCCCTTCACCGATCACTGCTACAGGAGCGGCGCCCTCGCGGTCGTCTTGCGCCGTAAACAGCCGGCCTAGAATGGGCTTCGCGCGCAACAGCGGGAAAAGAGACGCGCTCGAGACCACGGCGGCGATCGAAGCGGGCTCGCCCCGGCGCGTCAGGGTGACTTGCGCTTGATGGTAGGCAGCTACCTCCTCGAACGCGTCCGCACTTTTCCGCAAGTCCTCGAAATCTGGATACGAGAAGGCCGTCACCCGGATCGACCCTCCTCGTCCCGGCCTGCCCCCGACCACCATGGTCCGTTCGCGGACGTGTCCCGATGGTCCTGAGGGCATCGCGTGGTTCGGAGGCGCCATGCGCGGAGGGCCCTCGCGGACGGGCGATTTCACGCTGGGAGGGCGGACTTGGCCTTGCGGCTTGCGATGAAAATAGACGAGACCATTTTTCCCCGGCGAAGGAGCCTGACCCGGCTGCAACGCGCGCGCGCCGCCATTCCGGACTTCCCGTTCGGCTTTGGGCTGCGCATTCGCCCCCTCCGCGCCACGGTGCGCCGGCTGGAGCAGCACAGGTTCTCCTCGGCGCGGTGCTCGCGGCCCTCCGGGCATGAACGCCTGCCCACTATGCTCTATGGCCACAATTCGATTCGGCTGTGGGTAGGGAAGCGGATGGAGCAGCACGCGATCCACCGCGCTGAAGATGGCCGTATTCGCGCCGATCCCGAGCGCCAGCGTCACAAGGGCGACAATCGTGAAACCAGGACTTTTCGCGAGCGAGCGCAGGCCAAGCCGAACGTCACGCCACAAGCCTTTCATCACGCCTCCTCCCGCCCGCGTTTCCCCGGCCAGAAGCACGGACCGGGGACGACACGCGAAAGAGTCTCGCACACTTCTTGCCATCCTGGCTCCCGTTTTCTCTTTCAGGAGAATGGGTTGCGGATGGCCCGGCCGCCTGAGCGTACGATTTTGCCCGTCTGTGGAACGGGGGCGTCCGAAAACGGACAGCCGGACGGCTTCCGGCGGGGCGTCCTCACGACCACTCGGCGCGGCTTGTCCGCGGGTAATTAGTCGCTTCGGGAGTTGACACCGGTGGGCGTGGCTCGTACATTCAGGCGGACGAACGCCGTGGAAAAAGAGACGATCGAACAACTGCTCGAAAGCGTGGGCGCCGTGCGGCACGGGCATTTCGTGCTCTCTTCCGGCCGGCACAGTGGCACCTATGTGCAATGCGCGCTGGTGCTCGCGCATCCCGAACACGCCGAAGCGCTGGGGCGCGCTCTTGCCGAGCGCTTACGCGGGATCCGGATCGACGCCGTCGTTTCGCTCGCGCTGGGCGGACTGATTTTGGGACACGAAGTGGCGCGCGCTCTCAGCGTGCGCGCCATGTTCGTCGAAAGGGACCCCAGCGGCAAAATGGCATTGCGGCGCGGATTCCATATCGCGCCGGGCGAGCGAATTCTGGTGGTCGAGGACGTGTGGACGACGGGCAAATCCACGCGCGAGGGATGGGAAGTGGTGGAAGCCGAAGGCGGTCGCGTGGTCGCGCTGGCCGCGCTGGTGGATCGCAGCGGCGGTGCAATCGACTGGAAAGTGCCGGCAGCGGCGCTCGTGGAAATTGCGATCCCGAGCTACGAGGAAAAGGATTGCCCGTTGTGCCGAGGGGGAAGCGTGGCCGTGCGTCCCGGCAGCCGCTTCAAGGAAGCGCAGAAATAGTTGGCCTCGGCGTTTCGGCTTCCTCGGCGATCCGAAGGCTTCGAAAAATGCGGTCTTTTTTCCTGCCATGAAGAATTTCAAGCTGACGATCGCCTATGACGGCGCCGATTTCCACGGCTGGCAGACTCAGCCGGGACGCCCGACGATCCAGGGCGCGCTCACGGAGATTGCTGAGCGGCTCGTGGGCGCGCGAACGGTGGTGCAGGGCGCCGGCCGCACCGACGCCGGTGTTCACGCGCTGGGCCAGGTGGCGAATTTCCGCGCCGATACGCGGCTCGATCCGCCGGAATTGCAGCGCGCGTTCAACGCCCTCCTTCCCGACGCAATTCGCGTGGTGCACGCCGAGGAAACCCAACCGCGTTTCCATGCACGATGGGACGCGATGGCGAAAACCTACCAATACCGGATTTTCCGCGGCCGCGTGATGAGCCCGTTCGACCGCCGCTACGCTCTCCACTACCCCTTTCCGCTCGACGAGCGGAAAATGATGGAAGCAGCGCGGCTCTTCGAGGGCGAACACGATTTCACCTCGTTTGCAGCTTCGGCCGGCGCCGAAGCGGACGAGCGCGAGATCAATCCCCAGCGCGAGGTTTTTCGTTCGGAGTTGATTCGCCGCGCAGTGCCGGCGTTTCGCGCGGCGGAAGCCGTCGCCGCGAGGGACGTGGACGAGCACGAAGAAGAGTTGGTTTACTTGGTGCGGGGAAAATCGTTTCTGCGGCACATGGTGCGGAAGCTGGCGGGTACTTTGCTCGATGTGGGACGCGGCCGTCTGACGATCGAGGACATCGTAGAATTGTTTCGCGTGCACGATAGGTCGCGCTCGGGCCCGACGGTGCCGGCGCAGGGACTCGCGCTCGTTTCGGTGGAATATTCCGAGCCGTGGCGCATCGAGCCGCGGTAAAGCGCGGCCACGCCGTCGCCAGCGGCCCAAACGAGAGAGGCGCGGAAACATGAAAGAGCAACCGCCGCGCGCGGCGACCCATCTCGAATCGATGGATCGTGCGACCGGTGAAACGATCGGGCGCTTCGAGTGCACCACGGCGGGGGAACTCGGCCGCGTGATGGAACACGCTCGCAGCGCCCAGCGCGATTGGGCGAGGCTCGGCGCGGCGCAGCGTGCCAAGCGCCTGGAATCGCTCGCCTCGGTCATGCTGGCGCGGGCGCGCGAAATTGCCGAAGTAGTGGCGCGGGAAACGGGCAAGCCGCTCGGCGAAGCGCTGCTCTCGGACGTTTTGGTTTCGCTCGATTCGGTGCGCTGGCACGAGCGCCACGCCGCCAGCCTCCTCGCGCCGAGGCGCCTCGCGCATCACAATCCGGTCTTCAAGGGAAAACGCGGATGGGTGGAACGCGAACCGTACGGCGTGGTCGCGGTGATCGCGCCGTGGAATTATCCGCTCGCGATTCCGATGACAACCATCGCCGCCGCGCTCGTCGCTGGCAACGCGGTGATTCTGAAACCCTCCGAGTTGGTGCCGTGGTGCGGCGCGTTGGTGGGGGAACTCTTCGATCAGGCCGGCTTGCCGGTGGATCTGGTGCAGGTGATTCAGGGACCGGGCGAATTGGGCCGCGCGCTGATCGAAGCCGGGCCAGACAAGGTGAGTTTTACCGGCAGCGTGGCCACGGGACGGCTGGTGGCTGAAGCGTGCGCGCGGCGGCTGATTCCTTCGGTGCTCGAACTCGGCGGGAAGGACGCGATGATCGTATTGAGCGACGCCGATCTCGACGCGGCGTCGAGCGGAGCGGTGTGGGGCGGCATGACGAATTGCGGTCAGGCGTGTCTTTCCGTCGAACGAATTTACGTCGAGCCCGGCGTGGCCGGGCGCTTCACGGAGTTGTGTGTCGAAAAAACGAAAAAATTGCGGCTCGGCTCCGGACTCGATCCGGAAACGGACGTCGGCCCGATGATTCACGAGCGCCAGATCGAGCGCGTCGAACGCCAACTCGCCGACGCCGTGAAGCGCGGCGCGCGCGTTCTGACCGGGGGCAAACGCCGGCGCGATTTGGGCCCGATGTTTTTCGAACCAACGGTGATTTCGGGCGTCGAGCCCGAGATGCTGCTGATGCAGGAGGAGACTTTCGGCCCAGTGCTCGCGATTGCTCCTGCCGCGGACGCGGAGGAAGCGGTGCGTCTGGCGAACGAAACTCCGTTCGGTCTCGGTGCAAGCGTTTGGACCGCGGACCGGCGGCGCGGGGAATCGCTCGCGCGCCAGTTGTGTTGCGGTTCGGTGATGATCAACGACGTCGTGAGCTGCTACGGAATCGCCGAAGCTCCGCACGGCGGCCGTGGCGCGAGCGGCTGGGGGCGCACGCACGGCGAAAGCGGCGTCGAGGAAATGGTTCAAGTAAAATACGTGGACAGAGACGTTTTCCCGCGAGGAACGAAGCCGTGGTGGTTTCCCTACGACCGCGGCGTGGTGGAACTGGCCGAGGGCATGCTCGCCGCGCTGTTCGGCGCGAGAGCCGCCGAGCGCTGGCGGGGCCTGCGCAACGCCTGGCGCAGCTACCGCGCGCGGCGGAAATGACGAGCGGCGTCACGCCCGGCTACGGGCGGAACAGGAGGGCGCGATGAGCGACGAACTGGGCGATCTGATCTACGATTGGAACGTCGTGGCCGGCCCGGAAATCCCGCCGGGGCGCAAAGTGACGCTCGACGACGAAACGCTGCGCGACGGCCTGCAGAATCCTTCCGTCTTCGATCCTCCGATCGAGGAAAAACTCAAAATTCTGCATCTGATGGAATCCCTCGGAATCGAAATGGTGAATATCGGCCTACCCGGCGCCGGCCCGCGCGCCTACGCCGATACCGAAGCGCTGGCGAAGGAGATCGCCCGGGCGCGGCTGCGAATCCGGCCGAATTGCGCGGCGCGCACCGTCGAAGCCGATATCCGGCCGATCGCGGAAATTTCCCAGCGTGCGGGCATCGCCATCGAAGCGGCCACGTTTCTGGGCTCGTCGCCGATCCGGCGCCTGGTCGAAGACTGGACGGTGGACCATCTGCAACGGACCACGGAAAAGGCCGTCGGCTACGCTCGCTCGCTCGGGCTGCGCGCGATGTACGTCACCGAAGACACGATGCGCACCGATCCGGAAACGGTGAAACGCCTCTATTCGACGGCCATCGAAGCGGGCGCCGAAACCGTCGTGCTCTGCGACACCGTCGGCCACGCCACTCCGCGCGGCGCGTACAACCTGGTGAAGTTCGTGATCGACGAAGTCGTTTCGCACGCCGGCCACCCGATTCGCGTCGATTGGCACGGACACAACGATCGCGGGCTTTCCATTGCGAATTCCATCGCCGCCATCTCCGCCGGAGCGGATCAGGTGCACGCCGCTTCGATTTCGCTCGGCGAGCGCGTGGGCAATACGCCGATGGAGTTGATGCTGGTGAATCTGCGGCTCGCCGGCGCGATCGACCGCGATTTGAGCCGATTGAAGGAATACGCGGAGACGGTCTCGCGCGCTACCCGCACCCCGATTCCGGTGAATTATCCGGTGGTGGGCCGCGACGCCTTCCGCACGTCCACCGGCGTCCACGCCGCGGCGATCATCAAGGCGTTTCGCAAGGGGAATCGGATGCTGGCGAATTCGGTCTATAGCGGCGTCCCCTCGCATCTGTTTGGCCTGGAGCAAGTGATTGAAATCGGCCCGCTCAGCGGGCGTTCGAACGTCATTTACTGGCTGGAACGGCATGAAATCGAGCCGCGCGACGACCTCGTGGATGCGATTTTCCAGGCCGCCAAACAGTCGCCGCGCGTCCTCACCGACGACGAGATTCGCGCGATTGCCGCCGGTGCGGGTGCGGTAGCCCGAGGCGATTGAGTTCCTGTTTTTCGGCCTGCAATTCGGTTCGCGTGGTGGGACGCGCTCCGAGCGAAAGGCATTCCAAGTGGAAAAGAACAAAGCCGCTCCCTTGGGGGCGCGTGCGCAAACGGTTCGGCCCGGCCGCGCGGGATCGTCTCCCGCTCCGCCAGGCGCCGCAATGGATTCCCGCGCGCAGGAACTTTTGCGCTCGCCGCGCGTTGCGGAAGCCATTCGCTGGCTACGGTCGCACGAAGCGTGGATCACGCGGCAGCAGATTCGCCTTACGCAAATTCCCGCTCCGCCGTTTGGCGAGGAGCGGCGCGCGCGGGCGTTCCGCGCGCTCTTGAAACAGGCCGGCTATCGAGCCGAACTCGACGAAACGGGCAATGCGATTGCCGAGGCTCCTGGCGAAACCGAAAAAATTGTTCTTCTTTCCGCGCATCTCGATACCGCGATTCGACCGCCCGAGCCGGTTCGCGTGCGGCGCGAGGGAACGCGCCTCGAAGCGCCGGGAATCTGTGACAACGGCGCCGGCCTCGCCGCCCTCCTGGCGGTTGCCGTGGCGTTTCGCGCCGCGCGAATCGAACCGCGCCTGCGCGTGGTCTTCGCCGCCAACGTGGGCGAAGAAGGGGAAGGGAATTTGCGCGGGATGCGGGCGCTGGCCGCTCGCTATGGCGACCGTCTCGATTCGGTGATCGCGATCGATGGCGCCTCGACCACGCATATCGTGACGACCGGTCTGGCCTCGCGCCGATTCGAAGTGGTCATGCGTGGCCCGGGCGGGCATAGCTGGGCGGACGCCGGCGCGCCGAGCGCGATTCACGCGATGGGGCGCGCGATCGCGCGCATTCTGGCGATCTCCCTTCCGCAAAAGCCGCGCGTCACGCTGAACGTCGGCGCGATGGAGGGCGGCGAGGCGGTGAACGCCATCGCCGCGCGGGCCTCGATCAAGCTGGATCTGCGCTCCGAATCCGAATCCGCGCTGGCCGATCTCGAAAACGAAATCCGGTGGGCCTGCGAACGCGCGGCGGCTGACGAACGCGAAAATGCGACCGGCGCGGCGAAATCGCTTTCGGCTGAATTTCGCGCTCTGGGCTCGCGTCCGGCGGGAAGGCTGGCCGCCGATTCGCCGCTTCTCGCCGCCGTGCGCGACGCCGACCGTTTCATGGGGTTCCAGGCGCAATGCCACGCCGCCTCAACGGACGCCAACCTCCCGCTTTCGCTCCAGATTCCCGCCCTGGCGCTTGGCGCCGGCGGCAAAGGTGGCAGGGTGCACACGAACGCTGAATGGTACGATGCCGCGGGCCGCGTGGCCGGCGTCGAAAGGATTTTATTGGTGGTGCTGCTGGCCGCCGGACTCGCCGGCTGACGACGGGAAGGAGCGAAGCGATGAACCGTGAATCCGAGCGGAAACGGATCGGAACGATTGCGTTACTGTTGGCATTTGCGCTTGGCGCGCCGCTCGCCGCGAGTTCCCGCGCGCACGCGGCCGGAGGGCGCAATGCGAAAGCGCGTGCACTTCGCGCGCCCGAACCGCTCGCCGATCTCGCCCTCGTGAATGGAGATTTTTACACGGTGAATCCCGCCGAGCCCGCGGCGCAAGCCGTCGCCATGCGCGACGGCAAAATTCTGGCGGTTGGATCGAACGCCGAAATCCGGAAATTCATCGGGCGGAAAACCCACGTGATGGATTTGCGTGGCCGTTTCGCCATGCCGGGGTTCAACGACGCGCACACGCATCTGGGTGCGGCGGGCGCGCTGAAGATGTCTGTGGATTTGCGCGGTGCGCGCTCGATCGCCGAATTCCAGGCGCGCATTCGGCGGTCGCTCGGGCGCTACAAGCCGGGCGAATGGATCACCGGCGCGGGTTGGGACCAGACGCTTTGGCCGGGCGAACAATATCCCACGCGCCAGGAACTCGACGCGGTCAGCCGCACGCACCCGATTTTTCTCGTGCGCGTGGATGGTCACGGCGCCGTGGCCAATTCGCTCGCGTTGAAACTGGCGGGAATCACGCGCTCGACGCCCGATCCGCCCGGCGGCCATATCGTGCGCGACCCGAAAACGGGCGAGCCGACGGGAATGCTCGAAGAATCCGCCACGCGCCTCGTCGCGCGCCGGATTCCGTCGCCATCCGAATCCGAGCGTCGCCGCGCTCTGCTCCTTGCGATTTCCGACGCGAATTCCCATGGCGTCACCAGCGTGCAGGATTCTTCCGGTTGGGCGAATTTCCTCGTGATGAAGCAGCTCGAACGGGAAGGGAAGCTGACGCTGCGCATCTACGAATTCGTCAATTTCTCGCGTCCGCTCAAGGTGCTCGAAGAGAGGCGGCGCGAGGGCGGAACGACCGATCCGATACTCAAAGTCGGCGGCCTGGGCGAATTTTTGCTCGATGGCACGTTCGGCTCGGAAACCGGCGCGATGTTCCAGCCGTATTCCGATAACCCCGGCGACATCGGTATATTGCGCATCCAGCCGGAAAAGCTCACGCAAATGGTGATTCGCCGCGACCGCTCCGGCTTCCAGATGATGGTCCACGCGATTGGCGATCGCGCCGTCCACATCGCGCTCGATGCCTACGCCGCTGCCGAAAAAGCCAATGGTCCGCGCGATCGCCGTCAGCGCATCGAGCACGCCCAGATCGTTTTGCCCGGCGATTTCATTCGCTTCGCCCGGCTCGGCGTCATCGCTTCGATGCAGCCCTGCCATTTGAACGACGACGTCCGCTGGGCGAACCAGCGCCTCGGCCCCGAGCGCTCGAAAGACGCCTACGCCTGGCGCACCATGCTCGACGACCGCGTCCATTTTGCCGTCGGCACCGATTATCCCGTCGAGCCGATCGATCCGATGGGCAACCTGTGGGCTTGCGTCACGCGCGAAACGCCCGAGGGCTGGCCGAAAGGTGGTTGGGAACCGCAACAGCGAATTTCGATGGATGATTGCCTGCGCGGCTACACCACCGGCTCGGCCTACGCCGAATTCGAAGAGAAAACGAAAGGCGAGCTCAAGCCCGGCATGCTCGCCGATATCGTCGTGCTGTCGCACGATCCACGAGAAATCCCTTCGTCGGAATTGTGGCAAACGAAAGCGCTACTGACGATCGTCGGCGGCCGCATCGTCTACGACCGTTTGCGCGTCCCTGGCGCTTCGCGCTAGCGTCCCGTAACCGAAACATATGCGGAATCCCCGGCCCTGTCATGCTGAGCGAAACGCCTGCCCGCCAGCTTTTTGGTGGAAAGCATCTCGTCGCTACGGCCGGGTGCCCAGAGGGGCCGCTAATAAATAAATGAGCCGCCGACTACAAGCCGATTTGTGGCTCGCGTTCTGCAGCCTGATCTGGGGCGCGACGTTTGTGGTGGTGAAAAGCGCGCTCGCGGACGCCTCGGTCTTCGTGTTCTTGCTCTTGCGCTTCGCGCTTGCCGCCGTCACCCTCGCGCTGATTTACCGTTCCGCGGTCCGGCGCATGGATCGCGCAACGCTCCTCGCCGGCGCGGCAATTGGATGGTTCATGTTTTCCGGCTACGCGCTCCAGACGATTGGCCTCCAATACACCACCCCCTCGAAAGCGGCCTTCATCACCGGCACGAGCGTGGTGATGGTTCCCGTCCTCCACGCGCTCATCTCGCGCCGTCGCGCCGGCGCGTGGGTTTGGGCGGGAGCGATTGCGGCGCTCGTGGGGCTCTATTTTCTCACCGTGCCGAAGGCTGGTCTGGGCGATTTGAACAAAGGCGATTTGTGGGTCTTTGGCGCGGCGATTTTGTGGGCGTTCCATATTCTGCTCGTCGGGCATTACAGCCCGCGGCATTCTGTGGGCGCGCTGACGTTCATGCAAGTCGCTGTTTCCGCAGGGTTGACGGCAATTTTTTTGCCGGTGGTCTGGAAGACCGGACTCGAATCGCCGCGCGTCGCCTGGACGCCCAATTTGATTTCCGCCGTGCTGATTACGGCCTTTGGTGCGACGGCGATCGCGTTTTCGATTCAGGTGTGGGCGCAGCGATTCACCACGCCGGCGCACGTCGCCATCCTCTTCAGCCTCGAGCCGGTTTTCGCCGCGCTCACGTCGTTCGTCGTGTATGGCCAATGGCTCAGCGGCCGCGCGATCCTGGGCGCCGCGCTGGTCCTCGCGGGAATTTTGGCCGCGGAACTGAAAGGCCCGGTGCCGACTGCGCCCGAGGGTGCGACGACGGGGCCCGGAACCTCTGGTTAGCAACAAGCGGCGGGGAAAGCCCTTTTTGAGCCGGGAGGCGGAAGATGAAAAACGGGAAGCGAAAGGGGTGGTCGTGGCGAGTGGTGGCGTTTGCCGCCGCGGCAGGTCTTTGCTTGTCGGCCGCCGCTGCGCGGGCCGCGACCCATCAGGCGCGGGAGAACGATCCTCGCAAGGCGACGGCCGCTCGCGCGCCGCGCGCGCGCGATTTGGGCGTTCCATTCGAAGGCAAGCCCGGCGCGAACGACGCTATCACCGACGTAAATGGCGTCGAAGTCGGCTACACCACTCTGATTTCCGGCTCGGGCAAGCTGGTTGTGGGCAAAGGACCGGTGCGCACTGGAGTGACCGCGATTCTGCCGCGCGGCGAGGATTTCCACCACCCCGTTTTTGCCGGGTTTTTCTCGCAAAACGGCAATGGGGAAATGACCGGCATCCATTGGGTGAAGGAATCGGGGTTCCTCGAAGGCCCGATCATGATTACGAACACCCACAGCGTGGGCGTGGTGCGTGATGCGGTGATCGCGTGGGAAATGAAACACGGCGCGACGCAATATCCATGGTCGCTGCCCGTCGTCGCGGAAACGTGGGACGGCTGGCTGAACGATATCAACGGATTTCACGTGACGCCGGCCGATGCCTGGCACGCGATCGAAACGGCGCGCGGCGGCGCGGTGGCCGAAGGAAACGTCGGCGGCGGAACGGGTATGGTCTGCTTCGGATTCAAGGGAGGAACGGGAACGGCATCGCGCGTGCTCCCGGCGAGGGAAGGAGGGTATACGGTCGGCGTGTTGGTGCAGTGCAATACCGGATCGCGGCGCGAATTGCGGATTGGCGGCGTCGCGGTGGGCAAGCACGTCAGTTTTCCAGAGCCTTACGCAAGCCTGGTCCGGCCGCAACAGTATGACACCGGCTCGATCATCATCGTGATTGCCACGGACGCTCCGCTTGTTGCGGGCGAACTGGACCGGCTTTGCAAACGCGCCACACTGGGGCTCGGCCGCGTCGGTGGAACGTCAGGAGACGGTTCTGGCGACCTCTTCGTTTCGTTTTCGACGGCAAATCCGAACGCCGATCCCGCGCGCGGCCACGACCAGCTGACCGTCGCGGGAGCGCCGCGGCCGGTTAACGTCGAAATGTTGCCGAATTGGGCGATGGATCCACTCTTCGACGCGACGATCGAAGCCACCGAAGAAGCGATTGTGAATGCAATGATCGGAGCGCGAACGATGACGGGAATTGACGGTCACACCGTTTACGCGTTGCCCCGCCGCCTGGTGAAAAGGCTGATGCACGAAAAACACGCCCCCGTGCCGTGGTGAGACGTTCGCGCCGGCGTCCCGCGTGGCCTGAAGCGCTTGACGTTGCCACGTCGCGGTTGTATACGGTGCCCATGAAACGGCTGTTTTTGTCCATTTTCTTCCTCTTTTTTCTGTGGAGCGCAAGGGTGTGCGCGAACGCGTCGACCCCGCGCTTCTCCGGCAAGACGTGGACCGAAGTGAAGAGCCCGCATTTCACCGTGATCACCGACGGCGCCGTGAAGCAAGGCCGCTCGGTTGCCCGCCATTTCGAGCAGATTCGCGAAGTTTTCCGCACGCTTTCGCCCAAGCTCCGCGTGGACCCCTCCGATCCCGTGGTGATCCTTGCCGTGCGAAACGAGAACGATCTCCGCGTGCTCCTGCCCGCCTATTGGGCCACGCGCGGGCACATGCATCCCGCCGGCGTCTTTTTGGCCGGGCCGGAACGCAACTACGTTGCGGTGCGGATGGACGTGAATTCCGAAATGGGCTATCACGTGGTCTATCACGAATACGTGCACCTGCTCGAAAGCCTGAATTTTTCCTCGATTCCGCTCTGGCTTTCCGAGGGCCTGGCGGATTTCTACGGCGCGGCGCACATCGAAAAAGGAGACGTGGGGCTCGGGTACCCGATCCGGGGCGATTTGGCCGTTTTGAATTCCGGCGAATGGCTGCCGTTGGCAAAACTGGTGACAGCCGATTCGTCTTCACCGTACTACACAAAGGGCGACCTTTCGTCCATTTTCTACGCCGAATCCTGGGAGCTCACGCATTACCTGTTCACCTCGGACAACGGCCAGCGCGCGCAGGAGTTGATCCTTTACGACAATCTGATCGATCAAGGCATGGGGAGTTTGCAAGCGGCCGAGCAGGCGTTCGGTAATCTGGACAAGCTGGAAGGCGAGCTGGCGAGCTACGCCCGCAAGCCGGTGCTGAATTACCTGCGCGTGAAAACGACGGTTTCCGAGGACGAACAGAAATTCCCCGCGCAAACCATGACGGTACCGCAGCGGGACGCGGTGCTGGGCGATTTCTACGTCTACACGGACCGGCCGGTGGAAGCGCGAGCGGCGCTGGAAAACGCCATTCACGGCTATCCCAAACTGGCATCACCGTACGTAAGCCTGGGCCTGCTATCGCTCGAGCAAAACCATCAGAAGGCAGCGCTGAAATGGCTAAACCAGGCCGTCGCCCTCGATGCGCGGAGCTACCTGGCGTATTACTACCGCGCGGCGCTTCTGATGAGCCAGGGAGGGCCGGCGGAGGCGAAGCAGGCGGAAAGCGATTTGAATCATTCCCTCGAACTCAATGCGAATTTCGCACAAGGCTACGACCTGCTGGCGCAGCTCTACGCGATGGACGGCAGCAGGTTGAACGTGGCGCTGGGCGTAGCGCTGCGCGCGGTGGAACTCGAACCCGGCTCGGTGCAGCATCATTTGACGGCCGGATATGTTTTCGAACGTCTGGGCGAAATGAAACGCGCGGAAGCCCAAGCCAAGGCCGCGATAATGCTTGCCCGCGGCACCGAAGACCGCCAGCGCGCCGAAAAATTCCTGGCAACGCTCCAGTTCCGGCTGCCGAGCGGCTCTTCGGGAGTGACTTTCGCCGGGGCTGCGCCGGCCGAAACTCCCGGAGCGAAGCCGGCCGGGCCACCCGAATCGCGCACCGTCACCGGGAAGAATGCGTTTTCGAGTAAAACGTTTCTTATCGCGACGGGCGTCGCGCGGCAAGTGGGATGCGAAGGAGGAGGCATCCACTTTCTGCTGATGGTGAATGGAAGCGGGGTACCGCTTTCCGCTCCCGATCTGGCGTTCGTGAAGTTCAGCGTGCCGGCGTCCCTCGCCGGGCATTTTTCGCCGTGCACGATGCTCGATGGAAAACGCGTGACGGTGAAATTCCGCGTGGTTCACCCAAATCCGATGATGGGCACTCCGGTCGAAGTCGACCTGAGTAGTGGCCCCTAGCGAGAAGCCGGCGGCGCGTCGCCGAGGGCGACCGAAGTCAGAAAATCGTACCCTCCCGCCGGACCGATGTGGATGTCTTCCACGCGTGCACGGTGAACCACCACGTTGTTGCGATACCACAGCGTCAGGTAAGGCTGATCGCGGGCGATGATGTCCTGCACCTGCACGTAGAGCGCCATGCGCCTGGCGCGGCTGGGCTCGACGCGAGCCTCTTCGAGCAGCCGGTCCAGCGCGGGATTCGTGTAGCGGCCGCGATTGGCGCCCTCGGGCGGAATTTCCTTCGAATCGAAAACGAAATAGAAAATATCGGGATCGTTGTTTGCGCCGATCCAGCGCAGCGTGTAGAGCTGAAACTGCCCTCGCGTGATATCCGCGTAAAATGTCCCGAATTCGAGCGAATGCAGCGTCAGCGCGACGCCCACGCGCTTCCATTGCTGCTGCAAGACCGCTCCGAGCAGCCGAGAGGTCTCCTCGGTGGACGTTTTGAGCGTCAGATGGAATCGAATGCCATTCGGGCCGCGCGGGAGACCGGCCTCGTCGAGCAGGCGATCGGCGCGCGCGGGATCAAACGGGTATTGAGGAATGTTCTCGTCGTACGCCCAATTCCCCGGCGGGAGCAGGTTGTGGGCGACGCGCGCCTGCCCGCGCAGCAGGTAGCGAACGATCTGCTGCCGGTCGGTGGCGTAGGCGAGCGCGCGGCGCACGCGGGCGTGGCGCAGAATCGGATCCGCGCAGTTGTACGCGACGTAGCGCACGATCGTGCCGGGCTCATTCGTCACACGGATGCCGCGCATTTTCCCGAGCGCGTCCACCATGTCCGGGGTCAGCGAATTCATCGCGACGTCCACGCTGCCCTTGCGTAATTCCAGCGCGCGCGTGGTCGCATCGGGAATGACGCGGAATATCACGCGCTGAATCTTCGGTTCCGCGCCGAAATAATACGGATTGCGCTCGAGAACGACTTCCTCGCCCGGAACTTCGCTGACGAAACGGAACGGTCCCGTGCCAATCGGATGCTCCGCGGGATCGTAAGCGCCTGCCGGCGTGCCGGGTCGCGGTACGATGCCGATCGCGCCGCGCGCCATGTCCCAAAGAAAGGATTCGTAAGGACGGCGCAGATGAAAAATCACCGTCGCGGGATCGGGCGCCGTGACGCTTTGAATGATGGAAAACGATCCGAGCTTCGGCGTTTTCACTGCGCCCGAAAGAATCGAATCGAACGTGTAGACCACGTCGGCCGAAGTCAGCGGCTGGCCGTCTTGGAAACGCACGCCGGGACGCAAATGAAAAATATAGGTAAGTGGATCGGGCGTCTGCCAGCTCTCGGCAAGGTCGGGCACCATTTCCATCGCGTCGTTACGCTGGACCAGGCTGTCGAACATCAGTCCGTCGAGATATTCCGATTGCGCGTCGGTGCCGATGCGGGGATCAAGATTGACCGGAGTGCTTTCAATAGCGAAAACGACGGTGCCCGGCTGAGGTTTCGCCTGGCCAGCGCCGCAAGAGACAAGGCAGATCGTCGCGGCGCAGGCGCAGAGCATTCCAAGCAACCTGCGCTCGGCATGCCACGCCGTAGCCCTGCGAAAACGACCGTACCCTTCGGCCAACCGCACAAAAAAATTGTCATGCTGAGCGGAGCGAAGCATCTGCTGTCTGTTGTCTTTGTTTGGGCGCGCGTCCGGATCCAGTGATGGCCGCTTCACCGTTCCAGTATTCATTTTCCCGATCGGCTGGAGAGGGATTGCGCGCCCCGGGACCACCCCCTGCGGTCCGCTCGCCATGCGACCAGAGGGTAGCTCACTTTTCCTAAAATCGCCGGCAGGCGAGCGCCGGTCGCGGAAGGAAGATTCGCCGGCCTTCGGTGCCAGGTTTCGTAAGCGAGGATGGCAAAGGCGAAAGCTTCCTTGGCGTCTTCGGAGACGCCCAGTTCCTCGGCTCTGCGCAGCGGAATGCGTCCGAGCCCGGCGGCGAGTTGGGCGAGCATAAGCGGATTATGCGCGCCGCCGCCGGAAACGATCACTTCGTCCACGCGGGCCCGCGGGAAAACGTGGCGATGCAGCGCGTCGAGAATGGAAAGCGGCGTCAGCAGCGTGGCCGTGGCGAGAACGTCTTCCGTTCGCGCGCCGTGCGCCAGCGCGAGCAGCCGCTCGACGTACGCGTTTCCATATTGCTCGCGCCCCGCGCTTTTCGGAGGGTTTTCAAGAAAGTAGGGATCCGCCAGCAGCCGATCGAGCACGCGGCGAAGCGGTTTCCCTCGCGTCGCCATGCGCGCACCGCGATCGAACGCCGCGCGGCCGCCGCTGAATTTCCACGCCAGCGCGTCGCAAACCATGTTTCCCGGCCCGGTATCGAACGCGAAAACGTCGCTCGCTCGCGCGCCGCGCGGAATCACCGTCACATTGGCGATGCCGCCGATATTCAGCGCCACACGCCCGCGCCGCGCGTCACGATAGAGCAGATAATCCACGAAAGGAACCAGCGGCGCGCCTTGTCCGCCCGCGGCCATGTCGGCCGGGCGAAAATCGGCGACCACGGGCACGCCGGTGCGCGCCGCGATCGCGGACGGTTCGCCAATCTGCAGCGTCGAAGCGACCAAATGGCCCAGAAATCGAGAAGGGTGTCCCTGATGGTAAATCGTCTGGCCGTGCGAACCGATGAGCGCGATTCGTGCCGGCGGCACGCGAAATTTGCGGCAGGCGTCGAGCGCGGCCCGCGCGAAGAGTTCCCCCACCAGAAAGTTCATCTCGCTGATTTCGGCGGTTGTCGTCGGCTGGCCCTCGGCCACGCGCAAAATCGCGCGGCGCACAGGCGCGGGGTAGGGAACGGCGAAGAAATTTTCGAGTTTCGCGCGCAGGTGCGGCGGCGCGGATTCGATTCGCGCCAGTGCGACGTCTATTCCGTCGGCCGAAGTGCCGGACATCATCCCCAGAACAAGCATCAGGAAACCTGCTTCTTCAGTTCGGCCAGCAGCGCCAGCGCCTCGATCGGGCGCAGCCCGTCGGGATCGAGCGAGCGCAGTGTTTCGACGATCTTACCGTCGAGCGGAGTGAAAATCGCCGTCTGCTCGGCCGCGCCGGGCGAAAGACTTTCGGTAAGTTGATGCTCGCTCTGCTCGTGACGGCGAAGAATTTCCCGCGCGCGATCCACCACCGCCGGTGGAAGCCCCGCTAGGCGCGCGACCTCGATGCCGTAGCTGCGGTCGGCGGGCCCGGGCTCCACGCGATGCAGAAAAATCACTTCCTGGCCCGCTTCGCGCACCGCGACGTGCATGTTTTTCACGCCTTCCAGCCGTTCGGCCAGTTCCGTGAGTTCGTGATAGTGCGTGGCGAAAAGCGTGCGCGGACGCGGATGCGAATCGAGCGATTCCACCACCGCCCACGCGATCGCGAGGCCGTCGTAGGTTGCCGTGCCGCGGCCCACCTCATCCAGCAACACCAGGCTCGATTCGGTCGCGCCGTTCAGAATCGCCGCCACTTCGCTCATCTCCGTCAAAAACGTGGACCGTCCGCGCGCTAGGCTGTCGGACGCGCCAATCCTGGTAAAAATGCGGTCGGTGATCGGCAGCCGCGCTTCGCCGGCTGGAACGAACGACCCCATCTGCGCCATCAACACGATGAGCGCGGCCTGGCGCAGATAAGTGGATTTGCCTCCCATGTTCGGTCCGGTGATCACCAGAATCGCGTGCGAAGTGGAATTCAAAAAAAGGTCGTTCGGAACGAATCGTTCGCCGCGCCGCTCGAGCAGCCGCTCGACCACCGGATGGCGCCCGCCGACGATGCACAGCTCATCGCCATCGTTAAATTCCGGCCGAACGTAATTCCGCGCCACGGCGATGCGCGCGAGCGTCACCAGAACGTCGAGCCGTGCGATCGCCGCGGCCGTTTGGCGCAGCCGGCCCACGTGCGTCGCGATCCAGCCGCGAAGCTCGGTGAACAGCCGGCGCTCGATTTCGAGAATCCGGCCGTCGGCTTCGAGCACTTTGCGCTCGTACTGCTTCAATTCGGGGGAAATGAATCGCTCGGCGCCAACGAGCGTCTGTTTGCGCTCGTAGTCGGCGGGCGCCAAATGCAGGTTCGGCTTCGAGATTTCGATGGAATAGCCGAACACCTGATTGAAGCGGATTTTGAGCGACCCGATCCCGGTGCGCTTGCGCTCGCGTTCTTCCATCTGTGCGATGGTCTGCTTGGCGTTCTGGCTCAGATCGCGCAGTTCATCGAGTTCGGCCTCGAATCCGCGGCGAATGACGCCAGGCTCGGTGGGCTGCGCGGGGGGATCGTCGGCAATGGCGCGTTCGATGTGTTCGCGGACGTCGGCGAGTTCGTCGATCTGCTCGCGTAGCGTTGCGAGGCGTGCGCTGGTGCAGCGCGCCAGAAATCCGCGCAGCAGCGGCAGCCGGGCGAGCGAGCGCTTGAGCGCCACCAGGTCGCGCGGCGTGGCCACGCCCAACGTCACGCGGCTCGCCAGCCGCTCCAGGTCCATCACCCCGCCAAGGTCGGTCCGCAGCTCTTCGCGCAAAACGGTGGATGGAACAAGCTCGGCCACGGCGTCGAGCCGCTCCTCGATTTCCGCGCGCTCAACGGGAGGGCGCAGCAAGCTGGCGCGCAAAAGCCGGGCGCCCATGCCCGTCGCGGTCTCATCGAGCGCGGCGAGCAGCGTGGTTTCCGGGCCGCCTCCAGGGAGCGGCGAGACGAGTTCAAGGTTGCGGACCGTGGCGTCGTCGAGCACCAGCGCGTCCTGGTCGTTGTAGAAACGGATGCGGGCCAGATGATCGAGACCCCCGCCGCCGACCCCGGACGTTTCCCGCAAATAGTGAATCAGCGCGCCGGCCGCGGCGATCGCTTGCGGATGCCCTTCGAGGCCGAATCCTTCGAGCGTGACCACCCCAAACTGCTCGGCTAGCAGCCGCGCGCCGTAATCACTGCGAAACACCCAGTCGTCCAGGCGGGTTTCCACCGCGCCGGAACGCTCGCTTTCGTGTCCCGGCGAAAAAAGCGTCGTCGGCCGCGGCAACAGCACCTCGCGCACGCGCAGCAGCCCGAGTTCCTCCGCCAGGCGCGATTCGGCGTCGCCGCCGGAAAATTCCGTCGCGGTGAAATCGCCCGTGGAAACGTCCACGGCGGCCAGGCCGATGACGCCGTCGTCGGGATCGCGGGCGACAGCGGCCAGGTAATTGTTCTCCCGTGGCTCGAGCAGTGGAAAATCCGTCGCCGTGCCGGGCGTGATGACGCGAACCACCTCGCGGCGCACCAGTTTCTTCTTCTTGGACGGCTCTTCCATCTGCTCGCAGATGGCCACCTTGTAGCCCGCGCGAACCAGGCGCGCCACGTAGGTCTCGGCCGCATGGTAGGGAACGCCGCACATCGGAACGGCCTGTCCGGCCTCGCGATTGCGCGAGGTCAGCGTGATCTGCAGCTCGCGCGAAGCGGCAATCGCATCTTCGTAGAAGAGTTCGTAAAAATCGCCCAGCCGGAAAAGCAGGAGCGCCTGCGGGTAGCGCTGTTTGATGGCGTGATACTGCCGCAAGAGCGGCGTGGTTGGTTCAGCCATGGTCTGGATCGAGCCGGCGGCGAGCCGGCACTCGATGGGTTATACCTTTGCGCGGGCGTTCTGTCGAGCCGCCTGCGGCGAAAAATCGAAATTCAAGAAGCGAAACTTGAAATTCGAAAAACGAAACTCGAAATTCGGGGCGTTTGCCCCTAAACTCTGAACTCTAAGCTCTAAACTCTTAACGGCACGGCCCCAAGCGCGAGAGAACGTACCAAGGGATTACACGCAAGATGGCCAACAACGGGCTCGAAATCGAAATTAAGCTGGCCGCGGCCGATCTGGCAACCGCGCGAAAACTGCTTCGCCGCGCCGGCGCCCGCGCCGTCCGTCGCGTCTATGAACGGAATACGTTGTTCGACACCCCGGAACGAAAATTGGGGTTTACGGGCCGCGTACTGCGCGTTCGGACCGTTCAGCGAGCCGCGGGCACGGCAAGGCCGCGCCATCCCGCGGGCACGAATCCCGGTCGGAAACGAAAGGTGGGTTTTTTGACCGTGAAAACGCCGCTGGACCAGCCCGGCTATAAGGTGCGGCGGGAAATCGAGACCCGGGTCGAGGATCCAGGGCAGGTTGAGCGGATGCTCGAGAGCGTGGGGTTCCAGCCGTGGTTCCGTTACGAGAAATTCCGCACCACCTACCGCTTGCCCGGCCTGAAGAATCTGGCGATCGAACTCGACGAAACCTCCATCGGCGTTTATTTCGAGCTCGAGGGTCCCCGGAGCGAGATCGACAAGGCTGCCCGGAAGCTGGGTTATGCGCCGGACGACTACCTGACGGTGAGCTATTACGAGCTGTTTCTGGCTGCGCGAGAGCGATTGGGGCTTCCCAGCGACGCGATGGTCTTTCCCGAAGCCGTGAAACCGGCTCCTCACGAAAAAAAGTAAGCGATTGCGCGACTCTGTTCTTGACAAAGAGTCGAACTGCTCCTACTAAAGGAATGCGAGGCAGAAATGGATGGGAGTAGAGATGTGGCCGGCTGGGAACCGCCCTTCGGTAGCGGGGCGGAGCCTTCCGGCCGCTCGGGTCCGGTGGCGCTGAGTCCGGGGATTTAGCCTGTCCGAACATTGGACAGGCCCCGTGGCCCAAGCCTTTGCTGCCGGCCACGGGGCTTTTTTTATGCCTCGACGCGGGCCCCGGTCCTCCGCATGAGGTGGGTGTGCTCCGAGCAACTGAAATTCTGGGTGCGCAGGCCTACGACGCCCAAGGCAACTTCGTCGGGCGCCTGCGGGAGATGTTTATCGAGCCGGCGGAGCAGCCGAACCGCGTGGCCTGGTTCCTGCTGGCGCGCGGGCGCTTCCAGCCGCTCGTGGCCCGTTGGGACCAGATAGGCTTCGTCGCGCCCGGCACGATTCGGTTGCAGGTGGACGAGCGGGCGCTGCGGCCCTACAGCCCAAACGAAGCGTGGCTCGCCGTTCAGAAGGATCTGCTCGATCAGCAGATCATTGATACGCATGGGCGCAAAGTGGTGCGTGTGAACGACATCACCATGACCGAAGTCCGAACGAACGGCGCCATCGAGCTTCGTGTCAGCCAGGTGGATGTGGGGCTGCCGGGCGCGGTCGGCCGGCTCATGCAGGGACTCGCCCCGGCGCAGGTGATCCGGCGTTTGCAGGATAAATTGCCGCCGCGCGTGATCCCTTGGGAATTCGTGAATCTGATCGAACCGAATCCGCTGCGGCGCGTGAAGCTCCGGCTCACCGGCCACCGGCTGGCCCGGCTGCACCCGGCCGATCTGGCCGACATCATGGAAGAACTCTCGCCCAGCGAGCGCGAAGCAATCGTGGCTTCGCTCGACGAGCAGACCGCAGCGGAGGTGATTGCCGAACTCGATCACCGGCTGAAAACGCAGGTGGTCGAGAAACTGGAGCCGGGACGCGCCGCGGATATTCTGGAGGAAATGGCGCCGGACGAAGCGGCTCACCTGTTGGCGAATTTGCCGCCGGAAACCAGCGAGGAACTGCTCTGCGAACTGCCGCGCGAGGAAGCGCGGGAAGTGAGCGAACTCCTGCGATTCGGCGAGGGAACGGCCGGCTGGATGATGAATACCGATTTCGTGTTCGTCGGCGAAGACGCGACGCGCCAGGAAGCGGTCGCCTGGATCCGGTCTCGCGATCTGAAGCCCGATCAGCTCGATACGATCGTTTTGATCGATGCGCACGCGGTCTTTACGGGAACGGTGGCCGTCGCGCGGCTGGTGCTCGCTGACGACGAGCGGCCCATGCGCGAACTGAAGAGCGAACCTCGGGTCTACGTGCGCGGGGAAACTGGGGAGCGGGAAGTTTTTGAAATGTTCGACAAATACAATCTGAGGAGTCTGGCGGTGGTCGACGACGACGAGCGCCCGGTAGGCGTGATTACGGTGGACGACGTCGTCAGCCGCCTGCGCCAGAAGCGATGAATTGGCCCACACTCACCAGCCGGCTGCGCTCCCGCCGCGAGGAACGCCCCGAGCCCAGCCTCCGCCATCAGCTCCATTTGTGGCGCCGACGGATCTTTTTGTTCCTGGCGGTGATCGGTCCCGGGCTTATCGCCTCCAACGTCGATAACGACGCTGGCGGCATCGCCACCTACTCCCAGACCGGAGCGCAATTCGGCTACGCGCTGCTCTGGACGATGATCCCTCTGACGATCCTTCTGTACGTCACCGAGGAAATGAGCGCCCGCATGGGCGTGGTGACGGGCAAAGGGCTTTCCGACCTTACGCGCGAGGAATTCGGATTCCGCTGGACCTTTTTCCTGATGCTGGCAGGCCTGCTGGTGGACCTGGGCAATACGACGGCGGAATTCGCCGGCGTCGCCGAAAGCATGAGCATTTTCGGCATTTCCAAGTACATCGCCGTGCCCGTGGCAGCGCTGCTGGTGTGGCTGCTGGTGGTGAACGGGACTTATCGCGTCGTGGAAAAGGTGTTTCTGGTCGGTTGCAGCTTTTATGTTTGCTACGTCTTTTCCGCGATTCTGGCGAAGCCCGATTGGTCGCTGGCGATTCACCGGACCTTGGTGCCGGAATTTCATTTCAGCGGCGGCTATCTGGTGATGCTGGTCGGCCTGGTGGGCACGACGGTGGCCCCGTGGCAGTTCTTCTACCTGCAGGCGAGCGAAGTCGAAAAGAAAATCGGTCCGCGGCAATATCGGCACGCCCGCATGGATGTCCTGCTCGGCAGCGTCACGTCCATGATCGTGGTCTTTTTCATCATCGTCTGCACGGCGGCCACGCTCAATCTGCATGGCGTTTTGAATATCACCGACGCCGGCCAGGCGGCCGCGGCGCTCGCCCCGCTCGCCGGGCGTTGGGCGTCGTGGCTGTTCGCTTTCGGCCTGCTCAATGCATCGGTTTTTTCCGCTTCGGTGCTGCCGCTTTCCACCGCGCACGTAATTTGCGAAGGGCTTGGGTTTGAGGCCGGTATCGACCGCAAACTCGCCGAAGCGCCGATTTTCTACGCCCTCTACACGGGTTTGATCGTCGTAGGTGGTGCGATCATCCTGATTCCCCACGCCCCTCTTTTCAAAATCCTGCTCTATTCCCAGGTGGCCAACGGTATTTGGCTGCCGATCGTGATCATTTTCATGCTGCTGCTGATCAACCGGCGCGACCTGATGGGAAAATTGACGAATGGGCGCGTTTTCAACGTGATCGGCTGGATCGCCGTGATGGTAATGATCGTCGTCACGCTCTTCATGATTTACTCGCTGACCTTCGGCAAGGCCAATGCCGCGCCCGGCATGCTCTTGATCCCCGGCCTGTAGAGGGCAGGGAAGGCCGCACCGCCAGGCTCGCAATCCGAATGCTGAAAACCGAAAGGTTGTAGGTCCGATCCTAGGAACCATTCCAAACCTCCCTTGCTCTGCCATTTACGCGGCAACTCCGACTGCAACTGAAGCCGATTTTTTACGGACATTACGGACAATTGGGTTCAATCGGGCCAAACCGCCTGGAGCTACGGTCCCGCAGGGCGCATCGTGGCCGAAGAGAAGACAATTGCCGGCGTCACGAAGATCATCCTGCATTCCTACAACCTTGACGGCTCGCTCGTCTCGCTCACGTATCCCGACGGTCGAACGGTCAATTACACGTACAGCGGCGCCCAGCGTCCACTGACCGCCGTGGGTGCGAGCGGCACGAACTACGCGCAGAACGCCACTTACTGGCCGCAGGGCGCGCTCGATCAGGACCTCCACGGCTACGTCAGCGGCGGCTTCGGCGGAATCACCGAAAGCTGGAGCTACAATCCCGACTTGGAGCCCACCTCGATCTCCGCTTCCTCGTCCGCCGGCAGCGCGCTCAATCTGAGCTACGGCTTTGCGAACAACGGCAGCGTCACGTCAATCGGCAACGGCAACGACAGCGGCCGAAACGAATCCTTCAGCTACGATCCGCTCGGCCGCATCTTACAAGCCCAAACACAAGCGGGCTCCGGTCAGGACTGCTGGGGCTTGAATTTCGGCACTGGAGGCAACCTCGCCGATGATGCTCTCGGCAACCTGCTTTCGATGAGCGTCTTCAAGTGCTCCGGCCCGAGCCTGAGCGTTTCGGTGAATGGCAACAACCAGATTTCCAGCAGCGGGTTCAGTTACGATGCTGATGGCGACATGACAGCCGACGCGCTGTACAGCTACACGTTCAACGGCGCGAACGAAATCACCAGCGCCAACGGCGTGAATTATACGTATGACGGCAACGGCCTGCGCGTCGAAAAATCCAGCGGCACGCTCTTCTGGCGCGCGTATACTGGCCAGGTGATCGAAGAGACAAACGCGAGCGGTGGAATGCAACGCGACTACATTAACTTCGCAGCCGACCCCGGCTCCCCTCCTTCGACGTGAATACGTTTTTTGGAGAGGGAGGGGGATTTTCGGGGAACAGCGAATGCGGCATCGGCGGATGGAACGATGTGTGCAGCCTGTGAGGGTCACGAGCAGCCGCCAAGCCCCCGCGCAAATACGCATCCTGTCTGTGGCTCCTCCGCCTCGGCTGGTGCAGGGCGAGAAAGCCCGCATGGGGCCAAAGGCATGGCTTTCCAGCGATTGGCCAGGCACGCGAAGTCGTGGTCCTTGGGGCTCGCGCTGGCGTGCGCGGCTGGCTGTGTCAAAGAGAAGGGCGTCCGCTGGAGAGCGCCGGCATTTTCTAAGGCCTGGGACCTGAGGGTTGGCTCTGGCGCGGAGTACCGAGTGAGTTGTTCGTATGCGGCGACGTGTGTGATTGACTTGGCCGTGGTCGGTGAGGAGCCTCGGCGGGGCGGCAAAATGTATTGGCTTGAGATCTCGTCGCGCCTGCCAGGCTCCCCTGAGCCATTCGTAAACAAAGCGCTGTTTTACAGGGAGGGGGACAGCGTGGTGTTCGTAAGGGCGATTACGCAGCTACCAGGACGCCCGGCCATGGAGTTGCCGAGGAGTTGGCTGCCCCAATGGACTCGGGGCGAATTAGCCGCAGCGACCGGGTTCATAGAGCCCTACACAACCGCTGGCTTCGGTACCGCTCCCTCACCCGGCACGGTCACCTCCCAGTATGTGCCCGGGTTTTTCGGGCCAGCGACAGGGCTTTCGGAGATCCCCAAGGCGGTGCCCGTGAGGGAGGAGTGGATAGGGGTGCCAGCAGGAAGATACAGGGCTCAGCTATGGAGCATGCATGCGAGCGCGGCACCTTGGCTTCTCGCCGGCGGCTCGGTGCGGGTGTACATCGCGAGAGAGGCAGGCCCATTTGGTATCGTCAAGGCGAGCTTTGGAGAGGCCGGCACGTATGCACTCCCCTCCGCCATGCTGCTGACGCGCGTTCTGAGCGGCGCTAAGGACGCGATAGTCAGCAAGCCCCTTTCGGCACGCCCAGATGTGCTCTGGGGCTGGATCTGGGACCAATGGGCGAGGGGAAGGCCGGCGCTCTGCCTTCCGCAGCTCGGACTTCCAGAGCCAGGTGCGCCAGGATAAGCTGCAGGCCGTTGCCAGTCTTAGTCGGGATTTGCGTGAGCGCGAACCGTATCTTTCGGGAGCCGGCGCATTGCCTGATGGAGTCCCAAATGCACGGGGCCCAGTCTCAGCGTCACTGTGAATGGCAACAACCAGATTTCCAGCAGCGGGCCCAGCTACGATGCTGATGGCGACATTACGGGCGACGCACTGTACAGTTACACGTACAACGGTGCGGGCGAAATCACGAGAGCCAACGGCGTGAATTACACGTACGACGGCGACGGCCTGCGCGTCGAAAAATCCAGCGGCACGCTCTACTGGCGCGCGTATACTGGCCAGGTGATCGAAGAGACTAACACGAGCGGCGGAATGGAACGCGATTACATTTTCTTCGCCGGACGAAGAATCGCGTGGAAGGACTCCTCCGGCAACGTCTACTATTATTTCGCGGATGCCATCGGCTCGACGCGAGCAGTCACCGATTCAAGCGGGAACGTGTGTTCCAGCGCGGATTATTATCCGTATGGGCAGGAAAACGACTACAACACGTCCTGCTCGCCCACGTACAAATTCACCGGCTACGAATTCGACTCCGAAACGGGTAATTATTATGCGTACGCAAGGTATTACAACCCGCGTCTCGGCCGCTTCATGAGTCCAGATTTCACGCTCGCGGACGTCGGAAGCCCACAATCCTTGAACGGCTACTCCTATATTGCAAACAACCCGACGAGCTTCGTCGGCCCAAGGGAAATGCCAGCGGCCTTTGGCGCTCCCGCAGGCAATTCTACAGAAGTATTCGTCGCTGCCTTGATCGCTGGAGGCCCGACGGTTTCCATCGCCGGGGGGTGGACGGGTGCCGCACCAACCCCCGTGCCGGCGCATCCCCTTGGGGCGATGCTCCAAATAGCCGAGGCCGCTGAGATCGAAGCGCGCGCCTTCCTTGCGTACCTGCGCAGCCACGCGCCCACGCCAACCAGCCCGTACGGCAGCGCCTTCGGCGCGGTGTGCGACGCCTTCTCTGCGCCAGGGCCAGGCCCTCTAACACAACAGGCCTGGACACACCCCGGCCCGTCAGGGTGCGGGACGTACCTTTCCTCCCCGCCCGTACCTCCGAAAAACTTGACGCCCGCGGAACAAGAATCATGGTTCTATCTGAACTACTATCAGCCCAGCTTCGACGCTATCTTCGGTGCCCCCTCGGCAAGCGGGAGTAATGTAGCGGAGGGGCTGTCATTTTACACGCACGCGTACGGCTTCCCGGCCGAGGACGACATTCCGATCGGAGGCAACCTGCTCGGAGACTGGCTCGATGCCGGGTTTCCCCAATTCGACATGCAGATGTTCTTCGGCAGCAGTGGCGGCGGAGGCAATTCTTGCCTGCCGACGCCATGGGACATGGACCCATGCAGCTTCTGAGGCGCACGTTGCAGCGCGGTGTCGTGAGCGTGGCTTGGTGCACCGTCGCGGTGGTTTTGACGCTGGCGGCAGCTAGCCTGGCAGCGCGTGCCCAGGGGACCGTACGTCGCAATGCCCCGCCCTTCTGGCATGCGTGGGAACTCTCCGTCGGGTTCGGGGCCGAGTACAGCGTAAAGACAAAGACCCCCCCTAAGCACTGGCTCACAGATTGCGAGTTTAGGTTGGCCATCGTAGGGGCCCGCATCATCGCGGGAAGGGAGTGGTATTGGCTGGAGGCGTCCGGGCATCTTCCCGGCAAGAAGGAATCGCTGGTCAACAAGGTACTGTTCACAGTAGACACGGGGAGGGCGGCGTTTTCGAGAGGAGTAGCTCTGGTTCCGGGCCATCCGCCGATGGCCCTCCCGCAGGAGTGGCTCTGGAGCTGGGCGCAGGGCGACCTCCAGGCCGCCTCAGGGTACATCCACACCCCACGTGGAAAGACGACGGGGGTCTGGTACAACGGACCATGGAGCGACCCAGACAACTGGTGGGGGGTTGGCTCGGTGGGCGGGAGAGGCTATTTCTCCGGACTCAGGATGGCAAACGTGCAGTACTTGGAGATGCCGAGGGCGGACGACCTCGGCCCAGCCGTAGTGACCACGCCGGCGGGAACTTTTCATTGCGAGCACTGGAGCTTCCGGCACCACGGCGGCGACGTGTGGGTCTCACCTGGCGCCGGACCCTTCGGAATCGTGAAGGCCGCCTCAAGAGATGTCACTGTGGGCCCTGCGGGCAACAGGATCTCGGCCAGCCTAACGACGATGGTCCTCACGCGAGAGGTCACTAAGGCGGAGGACGCGATTGCCGGCAAGCCACTGACCCCAGACCCAGGCAACCTGTGGCACTGGATCTGGGAGCAGAGATATGCCCTCGTCGTGACCGTCCCGTACCTGGGCCTGCCGGAGCCGGCCTTCTAGCGCCGCCCCAGCATTGAGCCTGCGGCCTCCGCCTAGGCAAGCAGCCTCATTTCGAGCAACGGGTCCAGCTACGATGCTGATGGCGACATGACGGGCGACGCGCTGTACAGCTACACGTTCAACGGCGCGAACGAAATCACCGGCGCCAACGGCGTGAATTACATGTACGACGGCGACGGACCGCGCGTCGAAAAATCCAGCGGCACGCTCTTCTGGCGCGCGTATACTGGCCAGGTGATCGAAGAGACAAACACGAGCGGTGGAATGGAGCGCGATTACATTTTCTTCGCCGGTCGCCGCATCGCGTGGAAGGACTCCTCCGGCAACGTCTACTATTATTTCGTGGACGCGATTGGCTCAACGCGAGCGGTCACCGATTTCAGCGGGAACGTGTGCTTCAGCGCCGATTATTACCCCTACGGGCGGGAAAACGACTACAACACGTCTTGTTCGCCGACGTACAAATTCACCGGCTACGAATCCGATTCGGAAACAGGAAACTACTACGCCTATGCCCGTTACTACAACCCGCGTCTGGGCCGCTTCATGAGTCCCGATCCACTCGGCGGCTCGGCTGGCGATCCGCAATCCATGAACGGGTATTCCTACGTTCTGAACAACCCCACCACGCTCAACGATCCTCTCGGTCTCGTCGCGGTCTGCCTTGTCGCCGGTCGGGCCGACGTTGCGGGCGGCGGAAACAATTCTCTACCTAGCTGCGGCGACGGGCCAACCGAAGGCGGAGGAACTTGGGGCGGAGGCGGTGGCGGGAACGATTATTATTGGGGCGGTGGCAACTGCTACGTGGATGGTGGCGACGTTCCCTGCGGTGCGCTGGGGTTGCTGGCACCGCCCGACTCTGTTTACTCTGTCATCGAATGCTGGGACAGCGCCGGCTGCGCCGCAGGGATGCTTGACGCCATCAACGGACAGTCCATCGAGGGCGGGGCCGGCTTTTGGTGGCCCGGTCTGGCTTATCCGCTGGCCCTCGGGATCGGCGGGGACCAAACGGCACCGCAAGCGCCGGGACAGACGAAAATGTGTGACGTGTCGGCACGCGTACTCCAAGGTAACCCAGCGAAAGTAGGTTTTCAGGGCGGAATCCCTGGAGCGAAGGTACAAGCGGGCTCGGCGGCGGTGGTGCCCTCGGAGTTCGGCGTGGGCAGCGGTGCGGGGCTGGCACCCTATGCTCTCCAAATCAGCGGGTACTTCCCCGGCATGGGGGTTTCCTTCCAAGGTGCCACGGACGTCATCGGGGGGCCTCCGCCCATGGGTTTCAATAACATCCGCTATTACTTGGAGTTCATAAATCCCGGTCAAGTGATCATAGAGCTCCCCACGGGGCCCGAGCCCGGTAGGGTTCCGGCGATAATCAATGTTCCAGCGGGGTCACCATGCCCTGCGGCACCGCCGTTTATTACAGATCCGGTGACAGGTCCAACGGTTGGATGATGCGGTTCGCTTGGGGCATTCCAGGGAGTAGCGATGCATCTAGATGCAGCGGGTTCTCGCCCGCCCCGCTCACCGGGACCCTCGCCTATCCTACTGTCCCGCGACTTTGGGGGTATCTGGAAGACGCCCGGGAGGTGCAGCAATGAGAGTCCGTGAAGGCGCAGTCCGGCGCTCGAACCGGAGGGAGTGGCTTTTGCTCACCACCTTGCCTATTTTGCTCGCTGCTTGCTTCCCTTCCGGGACACAGGCGCAGAGCGGCCCCGTGTGGTTTTGGTTTGCGACCTGCGGAGGACCGGCAATGAGTCTCGAGGTGAAACTGGACGGCAGGACGCTGTACAAGTCCACGTTCCCCCTGTGCAGAGCCAGTCGTGGGAGCTCCGAAAGCCAGGGGGAGAGCGGCCGGGTTCAGTTTTCTTTTCGTCCCGGAAGGGCGATCAAATGGTTGGGTTACCGCGATGCGGCGGAGACGACAGGAGCCGACCAACTCATCGAGGCCGATCTTTGGCAGGCAGGGGCGGACCCTGACGATCTGCTCATCGGCGTGTCCTTCGCAAGTGGATCAAGGATTTACATGAACACGGTCGTGGTGGCGCACCCGGGCCGTCGGGAAACGACTACGGTGGCTGAGGGGCTGGTTGTCACAACATTCCCACCTGGGAGGACGGCGCAGCGGCGCTGACCCACGGAGCGAGCACTGGGCGACGACGAGTCCGCCCGGCTCCGGTTAGCTATTAAGTTAGCGATTGGCGCTGGTTACCGGTGGTTACCGCAGAGCACCGTAGACGCCGGAGGAGCCATGCTTGCGGCATGGGGACGGGGGTAGATGCGGGTTCCGGGCGAAGCCGATCAGCGTTCCGACATGATTCCGATCAGGATTCCGGGCTGATTCCGATCACCATTCCGGGGTGAAAGTGATCACCGTTCCGAGGCCAAGCCGATCACCGATCGGGGTGTCCGGAAGGGCGATCGGGATGCTCCGGAATCGGCCATGGAAAGCAGTTTGGCAGCGCTGGACACCACCCAGCGGGTGGCTTGGGCTTCCGAGAGGAGGTCCCAGCGCCCGGAAAGCAGGTGTTCGTGTACAAGAGAGGAGGCGACTTCGGCGAGGCCCGCACTCAGCGTACCGATTTTGAGCGGGTTGTGGGCGGGGATGGTGACGTGGCGCTGAGCACCTTGCGCTTTGCTGGTGAGTCGGAGGTGGCCGCCGGTTTGGCGGGTGACTTCATAACCGTATTGGCGGAGCGGGCGAGTCACTCGCCGCCCAGTCAAGCGGCAGTCTCAAGCCGCGATGACCGCAAGTTTGACGAGGTGAAGACGGATCACGCTCGGGCGGCTGGCCTCGTCGAACTGGCAACGAACGGCGTCTCGCGCGGCGGCCCTCAATTCTTCGATCATTCCCGCCCGCTTGAAGATGGCATTGGCGAGGGGAAAGTTGAAACCATGGCAACGAATCGGGAACTGAGCCGAGTTTGCTCGTGCTTTCTTGAGTCCGCGAGCGAGCCTGACTTTTGCGGACAATTTACGGACAATCGAGGAAGGTTTGGTAGGCTCGCTTGGGCCGTAATCGACACCAAAGAAAGCACTTGGAATTTACAGCGGGAACCTGTTAACCGAAGCTCGTCGGGAGAAAAACGCGCGTGGTGGCGTCGGCGGCGGCTGGTGGTTACTTCGCGCCGGCCGAGGACTGTGCGACCAGCCGAGGCCCCATCGAAGCGAACGGAGCTTCCTGCCGCTCTTCATCCCTGGCGCGAGCCACGCGTTCCCCCAGATTGATGAGCGTCAGGAAGACGCTGAGCAGGCAAGGCCGCGTATCGTCGCGCAGTCGGGCTCCGCAGGTGGCGAGTTGGGCCAAGGCGGCCGCGCGCGTCGAAAGAAATTCGTTAATTTCCGCCGAGCGGTGCCCGTCCAAACGCCCAGCCAGCGTCTCCCGGCGGATTTCGGAGCACTGGGCATCGAGCCTTTTGAGGAAATGCAACGGGCAGAAACCTTCTCTCTCGAGCACCGCGGGAACGGTGTTGCGGCAAAGCGGGTACTGGCAAGCCGCCGACATGGTTACAGTCTCCTCCTCCGTTACTACTAAGTACATAGCCTCTTCGTTCGTTGTTTCCTAATGATAAACCCCGAGGCCTTGTCGCCATACACCGCCCTGTCGCCCGGCCCTCCTCTCCCGGAGGCGCTCAGCCGAGATACTCGCTTTGCGGGAAGGGAAGTCCCGCTTCCGCATCCGGTCGCTGTTCCGCTCGGCGCCGCAGCGAAGGGAAGCGACCAAGCCGCACTCGGTTGCGCCAACTGACGGCGTATGCTAGCTTCGACCCCGAGAACCGACGAGGGCGCTCGAACCGTTGCTGAAGCCGTCGAATCGCGCAGAAGCCCGCCTGCTGGAACAATTGGATTTGACCCGCCTTCCGCGCAATGTCGCGATCATCATGGATGGGAACGGGCGATGGGCAGAGCGGCGTCATTTGCCGCGCGTGGCCGGTCATCGCGCGGGTGTGCGCACCGCGCGCGAAGTGATTGAAAGCTCGGCGCGGCTGGGAATCGAGGCGCTGACGCTCTACGCATTTTCCGTGGAAAACTGGCGCCGCCCTCAGGCCGAAGTGGAATTCCTGATGCGCCTCCTGCGCGAATACCTGCGCAAGGAATTGCCGGTGATTCACAAGAATAATATCCGGCTGCTCGTCATCGGCCGCGGCAGCCAGTTGCCGGCTGCGGTGCAACGCGACCTGGACGATGCGATGAAGCTCACCGGTGGGAATACGGGAATGAAGCTGGTGGTCGCGCTGAACTATGGCGGACGAGCGGAACTCGTGGACGCCTTCAACGCGATTCTGCGCGAAAAGCGCGAAAGCGGCCCGATTTCGGATGAAGTGGACGAGCAGACGATTTCCGACCATCTCTATACGGCCGGCCTGCCCGATCCCGATCTGCTGGTTCGCACGAGCGGAGAAATGCGAGTCAGTAATTTCCTGCTGTGGCAGATCGCCTACGCTGAAATCTACGTCACCGAAACGCTGTGGCCGGATTTTCATGGAGCCAAACTGCTCGAAGCCCTCATCGAATATCAGCGGCGCGAGCGCCGCTACGGCGGTTTGGGGCCGGGGGCGAAAACGGCGATGCGCCCGGCGAGTGCGTCGGCCGAATAAGCCGTCGGACGGTCGAACTGAGCCTGATTTAGCCCGGGAGGGGCATGCCAACGGTGTTCTGGAAGCGCGCGTTGACGGTGGTGATTCTGGTGCCGGCCACGGTAGCCTTGGTCTTGCTGGCTCCGGTGTGGTTGCTGGCGGGTGCTGCCGGCGTGGTGATCCTGCTTTCGCTCTGGGAATTTTTTCGGATGGGTGATCTGGCGGGATTTTCCGGTTACGTGCAATGGACGACGCTTTGCTCGTTGCTGATCGTCTTCAATCAATGGCGCCAGGCCGCCGATGCCGACGGCCGATTGCCCGACCGCATGACCGTTTCCGCATGGCATGGTATTCCCGGCGGGATCGAGGCCATCTTGATCCTGTTTGTGGTCGGGTTGGGGCTTCTCGCCACCTTCAGCCGGATTCCGGTGAGCAAACGCCTGGGGGCCTTGGTGGCGAGCGCCGGCGGGATGGTTTTCGTGGCCCTGCCACTCAGCTATTTAGTGCGGATGCTGGGGCTGCCGGAGGGTCGGCGTTACCTGCTCCTGCTGCTGGTCATGATGTGGGTGGGAGACACGTCGGCCTACCTTGTGGGCAGGTCGATCGGGCGCATGCCTATGGCGCCGGTCTTGAGTCCAAAGAAAACATGGGAAGGAGCGGCCGCGAATCTTCTGGGATCGGTTGTGGTGGCTTTGGTTGCGGCCAGATGGCTCGACGCGTCTATGGTTACGCTCCTGGCACTCGCCGTCGCCGCCAACCTCGCGGGGCAGGTGGGCGACCTGCTAGAATCGAGCTATAAGCGAAGTGCGGGAGTAAAGGATTCGGGCCAGCTCCTGCCCGGCCATGGGGGAATGCTCGACCGCATTGATAGCCTCACACTCGCCGCGCCGGTCGCTTGGTGGTATTTGTGGATATTGACCTTGAGCGGCCATCTTCGCTGAATGCATCGCAAGCGAGCCAAATGAAACGAGTTGCACTGCTGGGTTCTACAGGATCGATCGGGCGGCAATCCCTGGAAGTGATGGAATCGCTTCGTGACCGCTTCGTGGTTCGCGGGCTGGCAGCCGGCACGAGCGTCGAGGAATTGGCGCGCCAGGTCGTCAAGCACCGGCCGGCGCTCGTTTCGACGCAAACTCGCGCGGGCGCGGCCGAACTGGCCGAACGGCTTCGCGCCGCGCGCCTCGATCCGCTGCCGGAAATCGTCTGGGGCACGGAAGGCATCGAACGCGTCGCGACCGATCCCGAAGCCGATCTGCTGATTTCCGCCGCGGTGGGTGTGGTCGGCCTTCCCGCGACCTACAAGGCCATCGAGCAAGGAAAAACGATCGCGCTCGCCAACAAGGAAGTTCTGGTCGCCGCCGGGGAAGTGGTGACGAAGGCCGCGCGCCGCGCCGGCGTGCCAATGTTGCCGATCGACAGCGAGCACAGCGCCATTCATCAATGCTTGCGCGCGGGCCAGCGAAAGGAATTGCGCCGTCTCGTCTTGACCGCTTCGGGCGGGCCGTTTCGCCGCACGCCGATTGAGGATCTGGACGCCGTGACGCCGGACCAGGCGCTGGCGCATCCTAATTGGAGGATGGGCCGGCGCATCACCGTGGATTCGGCCACGCTGACGAACAAGGGTTTCGAGGTGATCGAGGCGCGCTGGCTGTTCGACGCGGCTCCCGACCAGATTGACGTGGTGATCCATCCCCAGTCCACCATTCACTCCATGGTGGAATTTCTGGATGGGTCGGTCGTGGCGCAATTGGGCCCTCCCGACATGCGGATACCCATCCAATACGCGCTCACGTTTCCCGATCGGCTGCCCGCCAGCGGTTTCTCGCTCGACTGGACGCGGATGCGGCTCGATTTCGAACCCGTGCCGGCGGAAAAATTCCCGTGCCTGGGCCTGGCTCGCCACGCGCTCCGCGCCGGCGGCCCGTTGCCCTGCGCTTTGAATGCGGCCGATGAAATCGCCGTTGCGGCGTTTCTCGATCGCCGGCTGCCGTTTCCCGGCATCGCGCAGGTGATCGAGCAGGTGCTCGATCGTATGCCCCGCATGAGGTTCGAACGGATCGAAGACGTGCTCGAAGCCGACGGGGAAGCTCGACGCCTAGCGGCCGAAGAAGTGAGCCGGAGAGAGGCCAGAGTTTCATGAACGATTTCCTCATCAGCGTCGTCTCCGTCATTTTCCTGCTCGGCGTGATGATCGTCGCTCACGAATGGGGCCATTTCATCGTGGCCCGCCTGTGCGGAGTGCGCGTCGAGGTCTTTTCTGTAGGCATGGGACCGCGCCTGTGGGGAGTGAAGCGCGGACCCACCGATTACCGGTTGAGCGCGTTGCCGATCGGCGGCTACGTGCGCATGGCGGGCGAAAACCCCGCCGAAGAACGCACCGGCGCGCCCGACGAATTCCTCTCCAAAAAACGCTGGCAGCGCGCGCTGATCATTCTCGCCGGGCCAACGATGAACATCCTGCTGGCCTTTGTGATTGCCACCGGGATGTTCATGAGCGGCAGAGCCCAGCCGGCGTTTTACCGCCAACGGCCGCAGGTTTCCCTCGTTATGTCTGGCACGCCGGCGGCAAAGGCCGGCTTGCGCTCGGGCGACTTGATCGTTTCGGTGAACGGCAAGCCCGTACGCACGTGGGACGATGCGATCTGGCATGCCATGTTCGTTCCAGCCAACGCGCGCCTGCACCTGGTGGTGGATCGCGCCGGCCAACGGATTCCCTTGAGCGTCCCCACTTCCGCCGATGACGCTCTCGGCGATCTCCTCGGCTACCCTGTGGAGAACGTCCTTGTGAAGTCAGTCATGCCGGGTACGCCGGCCGCGAAGGACGGCATCCAAGGCGGCGATCGCATCGTGTCGATCGATGGAAATGAAGCGGTGAGCCGGTTTCTCCTCGGCCAGACGGTTCAGGACTCTGCAGGCAAACCCGTGCAGATTGCGATCGAGCGACAGGGCAAAATTCTGTCGCTTACGTTGCACCCCGTCTACGGCAAGCTGGACGGCGAGTCGATGTGGTACATCGGCGTTCGATACCAGCCCCCTCCATCCACCCGCACAAACCGCTTTTCCTCCGCCGTTCGTGGCGGCGTGCGTTACAGCGTGATGCTGACCGCGCAGATTGTGGATACGGTGGTCAAGCTGGTGGAACACAAGGACAAGCTGAAACAGTTGTCCGGGCCGGTGGGCATCGCCAAAGCCTCCGGTCAGGCGGCGCGCGAAGGACCATTCGCGTTCCTCAGCATTATGGCGGTGATCAGCTTGAACCTGGGCATTCTGAACCTGCTGCCCATCCCGATTCTCGATGGCTGGCACCTGCTCACGCTCGGCGTCGAAGGCACGATCCGGCGCGATCTGAGCTTGGCGGTGAAAGAGCGCGCGATGCAGGTGGGCGTGGTGTTCCTGCTCTTATTGATTCTGATCGTCACCTACAACGACATTCTGAAGCTCGTCATGCCCTCGCACTGAGCGAGTTTCTCGCCCCTCGGCAGCCAGTCCATCGGCCGCTTTCGCGAATCAACTGCGTTCGCCGGCGCGTTCCGGCTGGCGTCTCCGTATCGCCACGCGGCCTCCAATCAGCCACAGAACGAGCGTCACCGGAACGAGCGGCGGCTTCGTCACGAGCGGCAGAAACCCCGCGCCGATCGTCGCCAGCGCAACCCAGATGTGCCAGTCGCGTTCCAGACTCCAGCCGAACTCCTCGAATTTCTCGGCTGCAATCTCTAGGGTCATCAGCGGATGCGAATACAAGTGCACTTTCCAGCGCCAGTCGGTTCCGCAAGCGGTGATCCCCTCGACGTTGTAATTGGGCAAATAGAGCGCACCGGCCATTCGCCCCTCCTCGATCGCAACGAGCTCCGGCGCGGGAGCGGCGAAATCGTCTTTCTCTCCCGGTTCCGGCTCGGTGGCGGGCCGGGCGGGGACGCTCGCGGCAAAGGGAACCACGCGCTTGACGGGATTTTCCAAAACATTCCCGCGCAATTCGCCCCGTGGCGCAACCGCGGATTGGACGCTCAGAACGGTCTTCTGCGAAGCGTCCGGCTCCGCGCTATCGAGCAATGCCGGTCCCAAGGCAACGTATCCAGCTGCGGCATCCGTTACGCCGTCGAGCAGGACTGGGAAAACCGCAGCGCCATCGCTCAGCGGCTTTACTGGTATCGGCTCCGGTAGCACAAAGGATGGCTGCGCAGTCGAGAGGGGCTCTGGCAGCGCTGTGTGATTCTGTCCGAGGGTCGCCGCTGGCGCAAGTGCCTCACTTGGTGCTGCCCATTCGGCCGTCTCCGCCGCTGCGGATGGAATCTCCAACTGTCCCCGGCTCTCCGCTTTTACCGCGTGTTCCTCAGCAGGCGCAAGAGCCGTGGCGGCCTCGGCAATGGCCTCCTGGAGAGGCGAATCCAGGACCAGAGCGGGCTGCTCCATTTCCAGAACGGGTACGGCAGGGACCGCTTCGGGCTCAACTGCCAGGGCTGGCGATTCCGGCGGTTTTGGAAGTTCGCGCGCATCGGCTTCGGCGGGCGATCCGCTTAGCCAGCAACCGAATTCCGCACGCGAATCCTCATCTAGATCCAGAATTTCCACTTCCGCGCTTCGCCCGCTGCTCGAGACGGACTGGACGAACCCCGTGCCGGAAATCTTCTGTTTCGGCGAAAGATGAAGTGTAAAGCGCACTTTCGTTTGCTTGACCAGAGGGTAGGCGACGCTGATCCTCATGCCGCTTTCGCTCATCCCCAACACGATGCCGCCGTTATCCGGTTCCAGATCGATCGCGACGAGCGAATCCACTCCCAGGCGCAGTTCGCGGCGCGTTGCGGTTGCCATGACCCTCCTCGTTCCCATCCGCCGGCCCAGTACGATTCGTCCCTCGGCCTGTCTGGCGCACGAAGTTTCACAGTGCTCAGTGCAAACGCCGTGCCAGTTGCACCCATCGCCATTTCCGATTTTCCCAGTCAACCTGCATCTCACCGGTTCCCCTCCCACTCCTCCTGTGAAAAGCGCTGCACACTTCGGGTCTCGCGGTGGGCGCTGTTAGTAGCAGTACGACGCTCAAACGGCGGGCTCGTGTAAAATGAATTTTTGGCCCCGTCGCGGCATGTCCCGCTCGGCTCCGGATCGGCGCATCGGGGTGGGATCGGCGGCCAACGGGGATTTGCCGGGTCTTCTTCGGCGCGGGAAACGGGGAGGAACGATGGCGCTCAGCCCTCCGCATCGCGTTTCGAGCGGGGAACGCATCAATATCACTTCGGAGCCGGGCCGGCTGGAAAACGAGTTGGCGCGGCGCGGGATTCGGCTGACCCGGCAGCGGCGCACGCTCTTGCGCATCATCGATACGGCTCCCGAGCACCTGAACGTCGAAGTCTTGCTCGAAAAGGCGCAACGTGCCGATCCCCGCCTGAACCGCGTGACGGTTTACCGCACGCTCGATCTATTGAAGCGCCACGGCCTTGTCGACGAACTCGACCTGCTCCACCTGCGCGGCCATCAGCACTATTACGAAACCCGCGGTCCGCGCGATCACATCCACGTCGCCTGCCTCGGTTGCGGCAAGGTGCGCGAAGTCGAAAGCGGGCTGTTCGATCGCTTGAAACAGCAGATCGCCCGCGATTGCGACATCGAAATCACCGTCGCCCGCACCGAAATCGGCGGCTATTGCGCCGCCTGCCGCCGCAAAGCCTGACGCGGCTCCTCTCGAGCGCTCTTCGCATCCCAATCTTCCCGCACCCGACTCCCCCGCAAAAACCGAAGGCACTGTCATGCTGAACGAAGTGAAGCATCCCGATGCGCTTGAGACATTCCAGCCAGCACCGCTGGATTTACGCCATCTACTTTCCGCGTCCCGCCCGCGCAAAGCCGATGCAAAGCCTCTGGCGCGGTCTCCGCATCCCAATTGTTCTCGCCGGCTTTGCGATACTCCTCGGCGTAAATTTATCTTCTGATAGCCCAGCTCAGTGCCCCCTTGACATTCTAGGTGAAGCCCTATAGTCTGTTCGCCTAGAATGTCTACACAAGAACGCAAGAAACGCCTCGAACTCCTGCAGGGAACCCTCGACCTGCTGATTCTGCGTACGCTGCTACTTGGGCCGGCGCACGGCCATCAGGTCGCCAGGGCCATTGAAGTCAACTCCGACGACGTGCTCCAAGTCGAACAGGGATCGCTCTATCCAGCCCTCCACCGGCTGATCAAGCGTGGCTGGATCTCCGCCGAGAAAGGCGTCTCCGAAAACAATCGCCGGGCCATGTTCTACCGGCTGACTCCCAAGGGCCGGCGCCAGCTGGTCGCCGAGACCGGAAAGTGGGACAGGTTCTCGCAAGCGATTGCCCGAATCCTGCGACCGGCCCGGCAGGAGAGCAAATCGTGAAATGGCGCCGCAAGCGGATGCTGGAGGCGCTCGACGAGGAGATTCGCGCGCACATCGAGCGGGAAATGCAGCAGAACATCGAACGCGGAATGAAGCCGGAGCAGGCGCGGCGCGCGGCGATGCTCAAATTCGGGAACGTGGCGTTGGCAAGGGAAGACACACGGGCCGTGTGGACCATTCTCTGGCTCGAAGAGCTTTGGCAAGACGTCCGCTACGCCGCACGGCAATTGCGCCGCAATCCCGCCTTCGCGTTTGCGGCCATCGTCGCGTTGGCGGTGGGAATCGGCGCGAACGCGGCGAATTTCAGCATCTTCGACGCGATCGTTTGGCATGCCATCCCCGTAAGGGATTTCGGCCGGTTGGTATTGATCAATGGTTGGCGGAAAAAAACGCGCAGCTGGACCGGCGTCTCCTACGCCGATTATCTCGATTGGCAAAGCCACGCGCGGTCTTTCGAAGGCCTCGCCGCCCTTCGCTACCGGCAGTTCGACCGCACCGGCGAAGGACCCGCCGGGATGGTGGCCGCCGTGGCGATCACTCCCGACTTTTATCAAGTGCTCGGCGCCAGGCCGTTCCTCGGCCGTTCGTTTTCTTCCGGTGAATCCCGACCGGGCCGCGGCCACGTCGCACTTCTGTCGTATCGCTATTGGCAGAGCGAGTTCGCGGGAGACCCGCATGCCGTTGGCAGGACGATCGAGCTGGATCATGCCGCCTATACGATCGTCGGCGTGATGCCGCGCGCCATCGAGTATCCGCACACCGACATCTGCGTTCCTCTGGCTCTTTCTCCCGCCGAACGCGCGGATCGCAGCGCTCACAACCTGACCGTGCTCGGCCTCTTGAAGCCTGGCGTCTCGATGGCCCAGGCGCAGGCGGAATTGAGGACGCTCGCCGCCGGCCTCGCCAAATCTTTTCCCGAAAGCAATCGCGGCCTTTCCGTCCTCCTGCGCTCGCTCCGTGTGTACATCAACGGAAATCTCAGCTACTACTGGGGTCTGATGTTCGCCGTGGCGCTGGGTCTGGTTTTACTGATCGCCTGCGCCAACGTGACCAATCTGCAATTGGCCCGAGGAACTTCGCGGCGAAGGGAAATCGCCGTGCGCGCATCGCTCGGCGCCACGCGCCGCAGGGTCGTGCGGCAACTGATGGTCGAAAGCATCCTGACGGCGCTGCTGGGCGCTGCCGGCGGGTTGCTGCTCGCGGTCATCTGGATCCACCTGGCCGCGGCGGGAATGCCGAGGGCTGTCGCTCAGTTGATTTCCGGTTGGAACCGAATCCGGCTAAGCCCCCTCGCCCTGGCGTTCACGATGAGCATTGCCGTCGCTGCCGGGATTGTTTCCGGCATCCTGCCCGCTCTCTACGCTTCGAAACCTGATTTGATCGGAACGCTCAAAGAGGGCGGCCGGACGCAGACGCCCGGTCGCGCGCACCGCTGGCTGCAGGGAGCGCTGGTTGTCGCGCAGATGGCGATGGCATTGGTGCTGCTCGTTGGGACGGGGCTGCTGGTGGACGGCTTTCAGGATATGCTGGCCCGGCAAAAGCAATTTGCGCCGTCGAGCGTGCTGCTCTTTCACGTCGCCCTCCCCAAGGCGCGTTACAACCAATCAGACGAGCGCGCGGCTTTTTACGAGCAGGCCCTTCAAAAACTTCGCGCCATTCCCGGCGCCCGATTCGTATCCGCGTTCACCACTTTCCCGATGAGCAACGGTGGTGGCGTGGGCCGCGATTTCCAGGTAGCCGGAAACAATCAGAGGAGCCTGAAATCGTTGCCTTGGGCTGACGCTCAGAGCATCAGCCCCGGCTTTTTCGCGATGATGCACGTCCCGCTCGTTGCCGGCCGCGATTTCACGTCCGCCGACTCCGCCGCATCCTTGCCCGTTGCCATCGTCAGCCGCAACCTCGCCCGGCGCTACTGGCCTCAGGGAGGCGCAATCGGCAGCCAGATCCGTCTGGTGCGCTCGGGCAAGCCCGGCCGCTGGCTGACGGTTGTCGGCGTCGTCGGAACCGTGCTGTGGGATTGGACGGACCAGACGCCGGAAAACGCGATTTTCCGTCCTTTACAGCAGGCGCCGCCATCGGACTCATTTTTCGCGATTCGCAGCTCCGCCGGTCCCATTTCACTGGCTCCCTCCGTTCGCCAGGTCGTTGCCACCATCGATCCCGACCTGCCCGTCACCGGCGATATGGAAAGGCATCCCGAAACCCTGCGGCAGGCGATTCACGATTCCATGGGCGGGATCGGGCTCATCGCCGGCTTTATGAGCGCCTTGGGTCTCATCGCGTTCGGACTGGCCGCAACCGGCGTGTATAGCGTGATGGCGTATTCGGTGGCCGAACGACGTCACGAAATCGGCGTCCGCATGTCGCTGGGGGCAAGCTCTGCCAGCGTGCTTGGCCTCTTGCTGCGGCGCGGCGCACGGCTGCTCGGCATAGGTCTCGCCCTCGGCCTCCCGTTGGCCTATGGCCTCGCGCGTGTGCTCGCCAGGCTGATCGTCGGCGTCAAGGCTACCGATCCGATCGCTTTTGGCTCTGCGGCCGTCGTGCTGGCCGCGGCAGCCCTTTTGGCCAGCTACGTCCCCGCGCGTCAGGCCGCTCGCGTGGATCCCGTCCAAACCCTCCGGTTCGAGTAAAGGCGCGAGAACCGGGATTCAAAAGCCGCTCCCAGGACGACCTCCTGCGGCCTTGCGGACCGGCACTCCGCAACCTTTTCCCGAGACTCGTCCGCGTCGGGAAACAGGCGACGCCCAGGACAAGGAAAAACGGGCCGCGCATTTTTTTCTTGAACGACCGCCTCCGAATTTGGTACATGAGCGACACGTTGGAGAAACGGAGGCCTCGATGAGGTCGTTCTCCGAACGAGCCGGGCTTCAGTCGCTCAAGGCTCTCTCGGCCGATGCGCTCGAGCCGAGTCTGCGCAATCGCTTGTGGAACGTCATTCGCTCCTCCTACTTCAGCTCCGCCGCCTGGAGTCCGGAACTCAACGCGTTCGTCGAGCGCCTGTGGGACGAATATTTCAAATGGCCGCAGGATTCCATCCCTTACGCCACGGTCTTGCAGACGATTCGCGACTATTACTTTCACGCCGAATGGAACCAGGTGTACGACTTCCTCGAATTCTGCGCCGGCGCCTTTCCCTCGGCCGACCTGAACGCCCGGTTCATGGCGCGCGCCAACGCGGTGTTCGTGCAGGAACTCGCGCCGTATCGCTTCCTCGGCCAGCGGCTGGTCCGCGTGAGTTCCAGCGAGGAATTCGAGGCGATCGAACAGGCGCTCGCGAGCGCCCATCCTCTCGACGGGGTGAGCGAGAGGCTGCATCGCGCCCTCGCTCTGCTGGCCGACCGCCATGCGCCGGACTACGAAGCTTCCGTTCGGGAATCGCTCCAAGCTTTGGCCGCGCTCGAACGCACTCTCGGCGAACGCGCGCCGGAATTTCTGCGCAGAATGGCCGATGCGGTCGTGGCGGGTCTTCCCTCCGTCGAGCGGTCGCGGAAGCCATCGCGCCAGTCGCGCATCTGGTCGGCCCCCGGCCAAAGGCGGGACGCCGAGAGAGAAGAAGCGCAATTCGACGACGCGAAATTCGCTCTGGTCGTCTGCTCCGCCGCCGTGAATTACGCTTTGGGAAAGGCCGCCCTGACGGATTCCGGTTTGTCACCCGAACCCGAAACTGGCTTCGCGCATCGCGCCAAAGCCCAGGCCTGATCGCCTCTCACAGTCCCGAGTTTCCGGCACGGAAGAGTTGGATTGCCGCGGGGTTTGTGGGCGTGGAACGGCGGCCGCTCAGCCCGAGCGCGGCCGCGATCTTAAGCGCGCGCGGCTGAGCCGCGCGAAAAACGTGCGGGCGCGGTCGATATCGCGAAGCACCTGCTCGCGCAGTTCGGCCGGCGAAGCGAATTTCTTCTCCGGGCGCAGGCGCTTGCAGAATCGCACCTCCAAAAGGCCTTCGGTGAGTTCGCTGGAAAAATCGAGCAGGTGACTCTCGATGGTCAATCGCGCGCCGTCGAACGTGGGACGAATGCCCACGTTTGTCGCCGCCTGATACCGGCCATCCGCGATCGCCGCTTCCGTCGCGTAAACGCCTCGTCCGGGAACGAGTTCCTGTTCCCACGCCAGATTCAGCGTCGGCACCACCAGCTTGCGGCCTTGGCCTTCACCGGGCCGGATTTTCCCGCTCAGCGAAAACGGCCGGCCCAGCATCCTGGCGGCGAATTCCACGCGCCCGGCGGCGACTGCCTGCCTCACCAGCGTGCTCGAAACCACGTGCCCGCGCAGCCGCACCGAGGGAACGATGTCCACGGCGAAACCCAACCGTGCACCCAATTCCGCCAGCGTGGCCGCGTCGCCCTGTTGCCGGTGGCCGAAACGGAAATTTTCGCCGACGAAAACGTCCGAAGCATGAAGCGTCTCGACCAGGATCCGGGCCGCGAAATCCTGCGGCGAGAGCCGCGCGAATTCCGGCGTGAAGGGAAGTACCAGCGCCGCGTCGACCCCGGCTGCCTCGAAAAGCGCCAGCCGCTGTTCGATCGTCACGATCAGCGGCGGCGCGGATTCGGCCCGCAGCACGCGGGTCGGATGCGGATCGAATGTGGTGACCACCGAGCGCCGGCCGGTCGAGTGGGCGCGCTCGGTGACGCGAGCCAGAATTTGCTGATGTCCGCGGTGCAGTCCGTCGAAATTGCCGATCGCCGCGATCGCGGGTTCCCCGGCCGCTTCCCGCAGCCAGTCCTCGGCCGAGCGCACTACGCGCAGCGTCACGCGAGCTGAACCTCGAAGCTCAAACCGTCGTAGGCGAGCTTCACGTGATCCGGCAGCCGCCGGTTCGTTTCCTCATGCGGCAATTCGTGCGCGATGTGCGTGAACCAGGCGCGGCGCGGCCGAACCTCTTCCACCAGCGCCAGCGACTGTTCCACCGTCGAGTGCATCGGATGCGGCGTGTGGCGCAGCGCGTCGAGCACCAGATCGTCCAGGTCTTCGAGCAGCGGCTTCGATTCCTCCGGTACCAGGCTGAAATCGGTCAGGTAAGCCGCGCGGCCGAAACGGTAACCGAGCACCGGAATCGGGCCGTGCCGCGCTGGGATCGGCGTCATCGAAACGGGCTGGCCCTCGATTTGGAAAGGGTCGAACGGGCCCGCGATTTCCTGCATCTGGATGGAAGGAACGGTGCTGTATTCGGCGGGTTCGAAAATGTAAGCGAACGTCCGCCGCAGCACCGCCAGCGTGTCGCCCGATCCGTAGAGCGGAATCCGGCTTTTCTGCTTCATGTTGTACGGGCGAATGTCGTCGAGGCCCAGGATGTGATCGGCGTGGGCGTGCGTGTAAATCACCGCATCGAGCCGGGAAACCCCTTCGCGCAGCGCCTGGGCGCGGAAATCGGTGGACGTATCTATCACCGCGTTCCGCCCGCCGTGGGACAGCAGAACGGAAGAGCGCGTGCGGCGGTCGCGCGGATCGCTCGAACGGCAAACGCGGCAGGCGCAGCCCAGCGTCGGCACCCCCATCGAAGTCCCCGAGCCGAGTACGGTCAGCCGCAACGACGCCATCGCTCAGAGCTTGCCCCGTCCCCTCTCGCGCGCGGCGGCTGCCGCGGCGGCCTTCGACATTTCCAGATAGCTCATTTTCAGGCTGCCGATCACGTCCAGCAAAAGCTGTTCTTCTTCCTGGGCCAGGTTCCCGCGCGTTTTTTCCCGCAGCGCGTCCAGCATGTCCACCACCTCGCGCGCGCCCTCCAGATCCACCATCGGCTGTCCGGTGCGCGGGTCGGCCATGCCACCCAGCAGGGCGACCGCGTTGCGCGCCACCAGATCGATCAGCATCTCAAACGCGGGTGAGCGGGTTGGCGCCGGCCCGGCTTCCGGCGCAGCTGCCGCGCGTTCTCGTCCGTCGCCGGCGCCTTTCTTCTCCGGTTTCGCCGGTTCGACTTTCTTTTCCTGTTCGATCTGCTCGCGTGCGTCTTCGCGCAATTCGCCTTCGGTGTTGAACAGCCTGCGATCGATTACGCGAAACGTGTCGTCGTTCTGGTTTTGTTCCGCCATTGGGTTGCTCTCCAGCGCGCCGGGCGCGGCACTCGGCAAGGCCGCTTTCGGTTCGAGGGGTTTTGACCGTCGTCGGACCCGCTGAGCCTTTGTCGCCCGAAATCCGCCGTTTTTCGCCCGTCTTCGGCGAGTTTACCATCGCGCCCCGTCGCCGGCCAACCCGCCCTCGCCGTCGCAACCATCTCCGGGCTGTTGTAGCGCCGGCTTCCAGCCGGCGTCTTTCGTCCGTCGCCGCCTCCAGTGGCACGGGCACTCGTGCCCGTGCGGGCTGCCGCAGTGCGACCACCCCTGCCTTCGGTAGAGGCACGTTGCAACGTGCCCGCACGTCCCGCCTAGCCGCACGCGAGCCGCCCCAGGTGGCACAGCCATCCCTGGCTGTGGATAGCCCAACCGGGAAGGACGTGCTCTCGCGCCGCTCCAATACTCACCAGCGTTGCTCCCCAGAAATAATCCGCATCTGCGTCCGACGATTCCCCATCCGGTTGCGCAAAATGTAGAATGAGACCCATGTCCAAGAAAGCAATCTCACCCGGCGCGGTACACAGCGTACCGGCGGATTTACGCAAAGTTCTCATTTCCGACCCCGCGGCGCTGGAAAAATGGGAAGACATTACGCCACTCGCGCGCAATGAGTGGATCTGCTGGGCCATCTCCGTCAAGAAACCGGAAACCAGAAGGCAGCACGTCGAGCGCATACGCACGGAACTCAAGGAAGGTATGCGCCGCCCCTGTTGCTGGCCCGGCTGCCCTCACCGCTGAGAAAAGCACGGCGAACTTCCACTACCACCGAGCCATAGACAATACATCCGGCAGGCTGCCCGTCCTCGAGCGACTTTTGCGCGCCTTCGCGCTCCTTGGCCACGCCCATCACGCCTTCCTTGCCCTTTGCATCCGCGCGCGCTTCGTGGATGCCGTGCCGTTGACCCATTTTCGGGGAGGGCTTTTGCGGAACCATACTCCGCGCCTGCGGAGGCCCGCACATCAAACAACATCGGGTTTGGCCGAAGCCGGCAAATCCGGCTCGAAGTTTGGGCACCACGCTCTTCCGGTCTCGCCCGCAAGGCCCGGAGCTTGTGTACGGCTCGGGAGCGTGTGTCCGGTCCTCGTGTGGTCTGCACCGGCGATGCGTCGCGTCCCGGCCCAGTCCTCGGGCCCAAGATGTCGGAAGAACCCGCTAAGTTTCATCCACACCACCGCGTACTAGCCACTTGATTCTGGATAGGCACGCCGCTAGTCTGGAGCCTCCATGATGCACGTGATAAAACACTTCATGTGGGGCTACCAGCCCCACTTCAGAGTCGGCCAAGAATCCACGGCCGCGCGTCTGTTCGAACGCCTGGACGCAAGGCTTAAGCCCGAAGTATTTCTCGTTGGCATTCTTGCGGATGATGTACCCGACAAGTTCCACGTTTGTATCGAACCCGAGGACGAGTTTTGGATTCAGTCCGAGGATCTCAACGGGGTTCCCCGGATAGCCGAGGGCCTACGCAAGACGTACCCTGAGGCTGCCATGTTTCAGTCCCATCCGATAGCCCAACAGAGACAGGATGAGAATCTATTCAAGCGCTCGATCCAAGACGCCGTCCGGCAAGCCATCGAGGCCCACGACTCGAAGCCGTCGGATATGGAGTTCCGCGTCTCGTATCCGGAGAAAGTGGAATCCTATTGGGTGTGCGTTGCCCTCGGGTTGCAGCACGCGGTGATGAGCGCGTACCCACGGCTGCAGCGAGCATCCGTCGCAATGCACGAACACCGGCACGTTAGAGTCCCCACCTCTCTCATCGAGGCTGCCGCGGAAGCGTTTCTGGAGGCAGCCCAGCGGGACCTGCGTGGCCCAGACCCGGGAGCACGCCTTTCACACGGGGACCCAGACGATTTCCTCCGCACTGCCGGAGACAGACTCACGACAGGAATGGTGTGGAGAGTTGACCAAAACTCCCTGGAGGGAATGTATGGCCTCTTCCGCACCCTGACGACGATCTCTTCACTGCGGTACGAAAAGGGGGCCGGAGCGGGGAGGGTCCTGATTGCGAGGAAGTGTCACCCCGCAGTATCAGAGAAAGTGTCACTTGCCGCGCCGGTGAAGCTGACCTCTTACAGATCCGCGAGAAAACTTCTCGAACTCGCGTCTGACGAACTGCCCCTCTACTGCGATCCCGATCAAATTTACGGTTTGGCCCAGGAGCGAGGATATAGCGCGGACGAAGAGGACCTTTTCGAAGTTCGGATCGTCGACCACCATCGTTGGGAACTCAAGCACGGGGGCCAAACCCTCATGACGGTCCGGTACGGACTACCGTCGCTACCGAAACTTCCATTTGATGAGGACAAACTCCGCACGGACCTCCCAAGGATTTTCTGCGGAATCACCTCCGTTGAGGTCGAGAGGCTCGTCGCTCTTGCTCGAGTCGCTGAAGAGGAAAGCCACGGCACCATGCTCGTTGTGACGGAAGCAGCCGCAGACGAGGCCTCGCGCCTCGCGCGCCAGGCGACGTCCGTTAGACCCTTCTCCTTAAATGAGACAATCCTTAGAAATCTGACGCCGATTGACGGCGCGATCATCCTGGAACCCTCGGGGGTCTGCCACGCGATTGGCACGATTCTAGACGGGAGAGCGACAGATCATGGCGACCCGAGCCGCGGAGCCCGATACAATTCGGCGATACGGTACTACGAGTCCTTAGACGCACCCTGCATAATAGTCATCGTTTCCTCTGACGGCGGCGTCGACTTTGTACCCGACCCCCGGCCTGCAATCCGCCGCTCGCTAATTGACTCAGCAATCGGGACAATTGTCGGGATGGCGAGCGCCGAGAGAATCGAGAGAAAGCTCTACCGCCAGAACCTCGAGTGGCTTGATGCCCATCGGTTCTACCTTACAGAAGCTGATTGCAAGACCCTCAATGAACTGGTGGACGGCTTGGAGGAGCGGATCCGGCGCCAAGACCAAACCACGATCTGGATCGACCGGTCCCCCTTCGTGCCAGACCCCGCCATGAATCCAGCCCTTTACTACGTGAATGAATGAGGGCTGGCCCCTCCGGCCGGCCCTGGGCCTGCGAGCGATCGAGCGGCGCTCGGCGATAGCCTTTCACGCTTGGCGCGGGCGGGCGCCTCGCGCCCCTCCCAAGCTGTGGGCGGGCCATCCGGCGAAGAGGCAGCGCTTGAGCTGTCGTCGCGGACGCTCCAATGCTCGCATGGAGAGCGCGGGCGCCGAACCTGGCCATGCCTAACCGGCTCGAACGACGCCGCACCTCCAGCGAGTTGCGGGAACGCGGTTTCTATCTACTCGGTTACGCGCCGACGGCGGTGCGCGTTCGACGGCTCCTCCCCCCTGACCCGCCGCGCGGCGTGAACTGCGCTCGCCCCCCACGTAGACCCATCCCTTGCGTGGCCATGATCTCGCTCTTACCCTGGCGCCATCATGACATGCGTGCAAAACCTCGCGACATTGCTGTACCCGGCCACACCAGTGACACCCACGCGATTTCCGAAATCGTCACGAATTTGCAGCCCCGTTGATCGCTCCTCACAAACGTGCGCGGCTTGCGCGCGCCGCGCGCCATGCCGTACAGTGGGCGTCTCGCATCGTTTGCCGCTTATGCCGGGGAGAAAAGCCGTTCGCTCGGTCGCCACGCGCGCCGGGCGGGAATTCGCAAAATTGGTGGAAGTGCAGCAGCGCCTGCGCGCGCCACGCGGCTGTCCGTGGGATCGCGAGCAAACCCACGAATCCCTGAAACCGTTCCTCCTCGAGGAAACCTACGAAGTGCTCGAAGCCCTCGATTCGGGCGACGACCGCAAACTGGTTTCCGAACTTGGCGATCTGTTGCTCCAGGTGGTTTTCCACGCGCAAATCGCCGCGGAAACGAAGCGTTTCGACGCGGCCGCCGTCCCGCGGGCAATTCGCGAAAAGCTGGTCCGGCGACATCCGCACGTTTTCGCCGCGGGACGCGCGCGAACCTCCGCTGAAGTCCTGAAACGATGGGAAGAACTCAAGGCCGAGGAACGGCGCGCGGAAGGCGAGCCGGAACGGCGATCGGTGCTCGACGGCGTCAACCGCCGCCTTCCCGCTCTCGCCGAGGCCTTTCAGCTTTCCCGGCGCGCGGCCAATGTCGGCTTCGATTGGAAAGACCTCGACGGCGTTGCGGACAAAATCGAGGAAGAACTCGGCGAACTGCGCCGCGCCGCGCGTAGGGCAGGGAAGCGCGGAAAGCGGCGCGGACGCGCGAGGCATGCGATCGATCATCGCAAAGTCGAGGAAGAAGCGGGCGATTTGCTGTTCGCCGCCGCCAACGTTGCTCGCTTCCTCGGCCTCGATCCCGAAATCGCGCTGAAGAAGGCGAATCGCAAATTCGAGCGCCGCTTCCGCCATATCGAACAGCAGGCCGAGCGGAAAGGCCGCCGGTTGGAAGAACTACAATTGGAGGAATTGGACAAACTGTGGAATCGGGCGAAACGCTTCGAGCAGAAGTGAAAATCGAATACCGCCATTGTCGCACTCATCAGGAATTTCACGCCTGCCAGGCCGTCGAGCGCGCCGTCTGGAGCGATCCGGAAATGGAAGTTCCGTTCACGCTCTACGTCGTCGCGGTGGAAACGGGCGGGCAGGTGATCGGGGCGTTTGAAGGCGAGCGGATGGTCGGGTTCACGTTTGCGTTTGCCGGTCTGCATGACGGAAAGCCCTATCTGCATTCGCACATGGCCGCCGTTCTGCCCGATGCGCGGGATCGCGGCATCGGCCGCGGGCTGAAGCTCTTCCAGCGCACGGACGCGCTTGAGCGCGGCATCGAGCGCATCGAATGGACCTTCGATCCGCTCGAAGTGAAAAACGCCTATTTCAACCTGATGCGTCTGGGCGCGGTCGTCCGGCGTCTGATTCCCGATTGCTATGGCATAACGGCCAGTCCGCTCCACTCGGGATTGCCCACCGACCGCCTGGTGGCGGAATGGGACCTGCGTTCCGAGCGCGTCGAGCGCTGTCTGCGCGATCTCCCTCCCGTCGAGAACTTTAGTTCGCGCGCCGAGCGCGTGTCCGTGCCAAAGCAACTCGCGGACTGGAGGCGCAGCGACACCGGAGCGGCGCGCGAGGCGCAAACGCGCATTCGCGAGTCGCTCGAAGGATGGTTTCGCCGCGGCTATGCCGTGGTCGCGATTGAAACGGGAAACGGCGCCGCGAATTACGTGCTGGAACCGGAGGGCGAAGCGTAGGCAACAGCCGCAGCCGCAATTTCGGCCCCGACGCCGGCGCCCAGTCGCGCGAGAGGCCGCGCAATTTTTGGTTTGGGGATGAAAACGATGCGAATCCGTCGGATGACACTTCGCGAAATTCACATGAAGCTGCTCGCTCCTTTCGAGACCAGTTTCGGCCGCACCGAGGAGCGCCGCATCTTGCTCATCGAAGCCGAATGCGACGGGGCGACCGGCTGGGGAGAAGTCACGGCCGGAGAAACGCCCGGCTACAGCCCGGAAACCACCGACACCGCGCGCCACATCCTCGCCGATTTCCTCTGGCCGGCGGTGCGCGGCAAGGAATTCGCCTCGGCCGCCGATTTCGGCGTTCTGATGGATCGCGTACGCGGTCACAACATGGCCAAAGCCGGCCTCGAAACGGCGGTTTGGGACGCCGAAGCGAAACAAAAGAACGTGCCGCTCCACAAACTGATCGGCGGAACGCTCATGGAAATCCCCTGCGGCGTTTCGATCGGCATCCAGGACTCGCACCAGAAACTTCTCGAAAAAATCGAAAAGGAATTGGCCGCAGGTTATCAGCGGATCAAAATCAAAATCGCGCCGGGCCGCGATTTGCCCGCGCTCGAAGCGGTTCGCGCGCGTTTCCCGAAAATCCGGCTGATGGCCGACGCCAATTCCGCCTATTCGCTCGAAGATCTCCCGCTCCTGCGGCAGATGGATCGGTTCGATCTGATGATGATCGAGCAGCCGCTCGATTGGGACGATATTTACGCCCACGCACTGCTCCAGCGCGAAATCGCTACCTCCATCTGCCTCGATGAATGCATCCACGAACTGCATCACGCCCGCGCCGCCATCGAGCTCGGCGCGTGCCGCATCATCAACATAAAACTGGGCCGCGTCGGCGGCCACCGCAACGCCCGCGCCATGCACGACCTGGCGCAACGCCACGCCATTCCCGTCTGGTGCGGCGGGATGCTCGAATCGGGCATCGGCCGCGCGCACAATATCGCCATGTCCACCCTGCCCAATTTCGTTCTGCCGGGCGACGTTTCCGCCAGCAAGCGATACTGGCCCGAGGACATCATCGAGCCGGCCGTCGAAGTTACGCCGCAAGGCACGATCCGCGTGCCCGAGGGTCCCGGCATCGGCTACGCGCCGAAACTTCCCCTGATCGAGCGGTTGACGGTCGCCCGTGCCGTCTTCGATTAGTCTCGCGCCCGCTCCGCCGCGCCGCGCGGGAACCATCCTGCTCGCGATGACCATGGTGGTGGCGTGGTCGTTCAACTACGTTGCCGGAAAGGTCGCGGTCGAGCACATGCCCGCGATGGCCGCCGCGTCGTTTCGGCTCGTCGTGGCCGGCGCGATTTTCACCGCAATGCTCCTCGCGCGGCGCGATCGCCTGCCGCGCTTGGGTCGCGCCGATCTTCCCGCCTTCCTGCTTCTCGGACTCACTGGCGTGGTGGCCAATCAGGGAGGGTTCACGCTCTCGCTCAAGGACGCCAGCGTGCCGCAGGTCGCCCTCATTGCCGCTTGCGGGCCCGTGATGGTGTTGCTGATGGCGTGGGTCAGCGGCCTTGAATCGCTCACGGTGGCAAAAGTCGCCGGGATGGCGATCGCGTTTGGCGGCATGGCCGCGCTCACAGCGCACGAAGGCCTGAGCGGGCAGTCGGGAGCGTTATCTGGCGATCTGCTCGCACTGTGCTCCACCACCGGCCTCGCGCTCTTCACCGTCAGCTCGAAACGCGTTGCCGGCGGTTACGATCCGCTGACGGTGGCCTCTTACGCGGGCGTGATTGGCGGAGTGGTGGCGCTGCCGCTTGCGGTGATCGAAGCACGGCGACTGAATTGGTCGGCGACGCCGTGGCAGGGCTGGGCCGGAATGTTCTATATGGCAATTGTGTCGTCGGTCGTCGCGTACGTGATTTTTTACCGCTTGATTCGCCGCCTCGAAGCCTCGCAGGTCGCTTCGCTCAATTTCCTGCTTCCAGTCATCGGCATCCTTTTGGGCGTGGTCTTGCTCCACGAGCCGATGAGCCCCTATTTCGCGTTGCCGGCCTCGATGATCGCCGTCGGCGTGTGGCTCGCCGAGCGCGCTCGGCGCCAGGCGGTGGCAGCGGGCTGAATCGCCGCCGCGACGCGAAAAGAATTCGTTCCGGAGCGCCGTTTGTGCTCGCGACTAGTTTCGTTCTGGAAAATTTGTGTGAATTCCGGTTGAAAAACTGCCGGGCGAGGTTCTAGTCTGGCTTTGGGTTGCCATGAAAAAACTATTCGCCATTTTCTTTTTCGCCGTCATGCCCCTCGCTGCGGCTGTGCCTCCGCGAGGATACGCCCCGCGTTCGCTGCTCGTCGCCAACGCCTATTCCCAGGAAATTCAAAACGACCGCGCCGACGCCTATCACCTCTCGCGCATGCAAAACCGCGCCATGATCTGGCGCTTTTACCGGGCCGGCTACCTCGATGCGGTTCCCATCCGCACCTCCTACTATTATCTCGACGGAATCGCTCCGCCCTACCGCTTCCTTCGCCCGTGGACGAAGCTTTTCCTCGATCGTCTGAGCGAGGAATATTTCGAGCGCTTCCGTCAACCGCTCCGCGTCACGAGCCTCATCCGCAGCGTCGGCGAACAGTTGCGCCTCGCGCGCTGGGACCCCAACGCCGCCGAGGCCACCGGCCCCGACCGTTCCGCGCATCTCACCGGCGCCGCGCTCGATATTTCCAAGCGCTTCATGTCCTGGCAAGGTGAGGAGTGGATGCGCCGCGTCCTGTTCCACTTGCGGCAGGAGGGTTTTCTCTACGCCATCGAGGAATTCGAGGAGCCCTGCTTCCACGTGATGGTCTATCCCAACTACACGAGTTACGTTGCCGAACTGCAAGCCCGCGCTGCCGTGGCCGCGCGCACGGACCATCCGGCTCGCCTCGATCGCCCCGCTCCAGCCGATCGCGACGAGCGCGCCGACGCGTCCGTCCGCCCGCGCCCGTAACCGATTTTTCAGCGAATAGCCGTTTTTGCCCATCCGCCTCCGGTGCCAGTCGCCGCGCTCGCCCATCTGTGCCCAACGCCCTTCCAACCCCGGAGGCATTCTCCGCCGTCCCACTCCATAGAGGGTCCCTGACGGAGGGAGGGTCTGACCATGGTTCAAGCGATCAACGAAACCTTTGAAAAAGTGGGAGAACGAATCACAGATGCGGTGGGCGATGGCATCGATGCCGCCAAGCACATGGCTCGCCGCGCGGAAAACGCCGCAGAAGACGCGCTCAACGACGCGAGGCACACCATCCGGCGCCGCCCCGTGCAAATGGTGCTAGCAGGCATCGGCGTAGGATTTATCGCCGGGATGATCCTCGGCCGCGCACTGCGCCGCCGCTAAGACTCGCTCCTGCTTGCGAAGGTCGTGGCGCCAGTCGGTGGCTCCGGGCCGCGGGCTTCTGCCCGGTCGCTTCGCGTCGAGGTAGCTGATGGTGTGCACTTGCTCGGCGAAGCCCGCCCGTGCTACGTTCCGGGCGCAATGACAAAAACCACCGAAGCGCAAGCAGCCAGCAAGAAACGCATAGCTGTGATCCCCGGCGACGGCGCCGGCGTCGACGTCACGACCGAAGCGGTCAAGGTTTTGCGCGCCGCGAGCGCCGCTTCCGGCCTCGCCCTCGAACTCGAACATTTCGATTGGTCGGCCGACCGGTACCTGCGCGATGGCACTACGCTGCCGGAAGGCGCGGCGAAGATGCTGCCGGAAAAATTCGACGCAATTCTCTTTGGCGCTCTCGGCGATCCGCGCGTCAAGGACAATCGCCATGCGGCCGATATCCTGCTCGGCTTGCGCTTTCAGCTCGATCTGTACGTGAACGCGCGTCCCTGCCAATTGCTCGACGCGCGCCTCACGCCCCTGCGCGACCGCGCCGAGCGCGATTTGGATTTCATCATCTTTCGCGAAAATACCGAGGACCTCTACGTCAATATCGGCGGCGTTTTTAAGCGCGATACGCCCGACGAAGTCGCCATTCAGGAGCAGATGAATACGCGCAAGGGCGTCGAGCGGATTCTGCGCTACGGCTACGAATACGCCCGCCGAAAAAAGCTTTCGCGCCTCTGCATGACCGACAAATCCAACGCGATTCCGCACGGCCACGGCCTCTGGCAACGCGTTTTCGCCCAGTTGCGCGCCGAATATCCGGGAATCGAATCCCGGCATCTCTACGTGGACGCGCTCGCCGCCGAAATGGTTCGCGACCCCTCGCAATTCCAGGTGATCGTCGCGCCGAATCTGCTCGGCGACATCCTCAGCGATCTCGGCGCGCAGCTCGTCGGCGGCATGGGTGTTGCTCCCTCGGGAAACATTCATCCCCGAAAAATCGGCCTGTTCGAACCGGTGCACGGTTCGGCGCCCAAAATCGCCGGAAAAAATCTGGCGAATCCCGTCGGCTCGGTGCTTTCCTCCGCGATGATGCTCGAGGAAATCGGTTGCCCGGCCGAAGCCGAAGCGATCCGCCGCGCCGTCGAGGCGTCGGTGAGGGACGGGAAGACGACGAGCGATCTGGGCGGAGCCATGGGCACGCGCGAAGTCGGCGATTGGCTCGCCGATCGCGTCGCGCGCCACGGCGTTCCGGGCAAGTAGCATTTGCCCCTTGCCGGAAGGCGCGCGGAAGCGCCTTTCCTGGCGCCACTACGCCGGATACCACTCGATGCGGCTGCGAAAGGGCACCGCGATCGCCGCGCCCAGCAGAAACCCTCCCACGTGCGCCCAGAAAGCGACCCCTCCGCCGGCTTGCGCCGCGCCGAGCGAAGCAATTCCGCTCAGGAATTGGATCAAAAACCAGTAGCCGATCATCACGAGCGCGGGCAGCCGCATCGTGAAAAAGAAAATAATCAGCGGCACCAGCGTTAAAACTTTCGACCGCGGATACAGAATCAGGTACGCGCCCATCACTCCGCTGATTGCCCCGCTCGCGCCGATCGTCGGAATCATCGAGCCCCACGAAAACATCGTCTGCGTGATCCCGGCCGCCAGGCCGCAAACGATGTAAAAAGCCAGATAGCCCGAAGGCCCGATCGCGTCTTCCACCGCGCCCCCAAATACCCACAAAAACCACATGTTTCCCAGGATGTGCATCCAGCCGCCGTGAATGAATTGGCTGCTGAACAGCGGCCAGACGAGCTGCGAAAACGGCACGCGATGCCCGGCCGTCGCCAGCGCATAAACACCGGGAACCAGCCCGTAGTGCAGGAAAAAGGCGTCGAGCGCGTGCGGCGGCAATTCGAGTTCGTGAACGAAAACGATAAAATTCGCGGCAATCAGCAGGATCGTCACCACCGGAACGTTCCGCCGTCCCAGCAGCACTTTCAGCGGGATCATCGCGCCACCGCCGCCGCCCGCTCCAGTTCATCCGGCCCAAAAACGGCCTCGCGCCGACGGCCCGTTCGCTGAAACCGTTCAATCTCTTCGACCGGAGCGATTCCGCCCCGCGCGCCTATCCGCGTGCAGTTCAGCGCCGCCGCCGCGCAGGCGAAATCGAGCCTTTGGGCCATGGGCCATCCAGCCAGAAGCCCAAAAATATAGCCGCCGTGGAAAATGTCTCCCGCTCCCGTCGTGTCCACCGTTTCCACAACCCACGCCGGCGCGTAATGGAATCGCTCGCCATCCCACGCGATTGCCCCTCGCGCGCCCAGCGTCGCTCCCGTCACGCCGCAGCCGAAACGCCGGGCGAGCGTCGGCAGCGCCACCAGCGGATCTTTCTCTCCCAGCAATCGGGTAGGGAACTCGGCCGAAACGAGCAGGTGGTCCACGTTCGGCAGCAGCGTTTCGACGCCCGGGTAGATGTTATCCAGATCGGCCGTCACCGGAATCCCCGCCGCCCGTGCCCATTTCGCCGCCTGCGTCGCGGCCGGAACGTCGTGACCGTCCACGTGCAGCAGGCGCGCCCGCTCGATCCATCTGCACTCGATCCGTTCGGGCGGGAGGGCCAGCGCGTCGTCGCGTCCCCACAGAATCGTCCGCTCGCCGGATTGCCGATCCACAAGGATGTAGGCGAACTGGCTGTCCGCTCCCGGAATTTCGATCCAATGCGCTTCCACGCCCTCCCGTTCCAGTTCGCGCCGCTGGAACTCGCCGGCTTCGTCGTCGCCAATCGTCCCAACGTACCGCGCGCTCAAACCCCAGCGCCTGCACGCAACCACCGCGCTAGCCGTTTGCCCGCCCGCATGCCGAGCGACCGACGTGACTCGCACCTTGGAATCGAAAGCGGGGAAGTGGGGAAGCAGCAGGACCGTGTCGGTGGCATTGAGCCCGACGCCAACCACATCCACGACCTCGCGCTCTCGGATCATCGGCAACTGTATTAAACGACAGCAGGAAGAATTTGCAAGGTGAACCGCCCCTGCGCGGAGCCGGGGCCGCACTTTGGCACGCGAGTCGCAGGCGCGTCCGATAATATTCCTGTCTTTAATTTTGCCGTTAACATAATTCTGCGGGTATGCCGAATAACTGAAAACAAAAAACATATCGCCATGGAAGGTTAGACTCGCTGCGCTGGCCCGGTCGCCGCTTCCGCGAAGCGCGCAGGGATTTTTCAGCGCTGGTTCACGCACGCGGTTTGCTTCGTTTGCGCGGCTGTGTTAAGTAGTGCTTCACGCTCGCCTGTCGCGTCGCGCGCCCTATGCCTGTTCGCGAATCGGAGGCCATCATTCTGCGCACCTACCCCCTCGGGGAAGGGGATCGTCTCGTCAGTTTTCTCAGCCGTAGCGAGGGCAAGCTTCGCGGCGTGGCCGCGGGTGCAAGGAAGCCAAAGAGCCGCTTCGGATCCGCCCTCGAGCCGCTTTCCCATGTGCGAATCGTTTTTTACGAGCGCGAAACTCGTCCGCTCGCCCGAATCAGCCAGGCGGAAATCATCGAATCCTTTTGGGGCGCCCAACGCAGCTACGGCGCGAGCATGGCCCTCTCTTTAATCGCGGAAATCAGCGAAAGCGTATTGCCCGAACGCGAGCCCTCCGATACCATGTTTCGTTTGGTGCTTGCGACGTGCCGAGCGATCGATCGCACCGGCCGCGTTGCGCTGCCGGTGACCTATTTCGCGCTCTGGACCGTGCGTTTGGGCGGTTGGCTGCCGCAGTTCGACCGCTGCTCGGCCTGCGGGCGCGACATTTCGGCTTTGCCGGCTTGGGCCAGCGAGGACGGTTCGGGCGTCTTTTGCGCCAAGTGCCGGCCATCGGGCACGCGGTCGCTGTCCGTTGAAGCGCGAGCGGCTGCCCGGCCGATGCTTCGGGAATCGCTCGAGAAGCTGGAGGCGGGAGGAATCGGCGCTCCGCCCAGGGAATTGACGGACTTCCTGCTCGACCTCGTCGAGCGGCATACGGAGAAAAAGCTCCAGGTTCGGCCCATGTTCGAACTGGAACCCTGATGAAAACGAAAAAAGCAGAAAAGCCCCAAGGGCTGACGTTTCAGCAGCTCATCTTCAACCTCCAGAAATACTGGAGCGACCGCGGTTGCATCCTGCAACAGCCATACGACGTCGAGGTAGGCGCCGGCACGATGCACCCGGAAACCTTTCTCCGCGTCTTGGGGCCGGATCCGTACCGCGTGGCCTACGTTCAGCCGTCCCGTCGGCCCACCGACGGCCGCTATGGCGAAAACCCCAACCGCCTCTACAAACACTCGCAACTTCAAGTTGTACTTAAACCAATCCCCGACGACATCCAGACCATTTATCTCGAAAGTCTTCACGCCATCGGCATCGATCTGCGCCGCCATGATATTCGGTTCGAGGAAGACAACTGGGAGGCGCCGACGCTGGGGGCCTGGGGAATTGGTTGGCAGGTGCTTCTAGACGGACTTGAAATCACCCAGTACACCTATTTCCAGCAGTGCGGCGGGCTCGACCTCGATCCGCCTTCGGTCGAACTGACCTACGGTCTTGAGCGCATCGCTTCGTTCTTGCAGGAAGTCCCGAGCATCTTCGATCTGCGATGGTCGGACGACACCACCTACGGCCAGGTACGCCTGGCCGAAGAGCGGCAATTTTCCGCTTACAGTTTCGAGGCCGCCGACGTGGACTTCACCCGCCGCCATTTCGAGATGTACGAGGAAGAGGCAGCCGTCCTGCTCGGCCGTTTCCCGGGAGCCGCCGAGGACGACCTCCAACGCGAGCGTTTTCCCGTGCTGGCCGCCTACGACCTGTGCCTGAAATGCTCCCACCTTTTCAACGTGCTCGATTCCCGGCGAGCCATTTCCACCACCGAACGAGCCGCGGTGATTGGCAGAATTCGCGCCCTCGCCTGCCGGGTCGCACAGGCGTATCTGGCTCAGCGCGGCCAACTGGCTGAAGCGCTGGAAACCGAGGCGCGGCGATGAGCGCAAAAACCAGGAAGCCGACGGCGCGGCAGGGAAGGGCCTCTGTCGCTTCCGCCAAAGCTGCCGCGGCGCCGGAACCGTCCGCTTCCTTCCTCTTGGAAATCGGCTGCGAAGAGATCCCCGCGCGGATGGTCGCGCGCGCGGCAACCGAGCTACGCATTCTGCTGGGCAAATACCTGACCGCATACGAACTCGCCGCGCCCGAAGCGATCGAAACGTGGGGCGCGCCCCGGCGCCTGACCGCTTCGATCCCCGCGCTCAGGCTGCGGCAGCCGGACCGCAAAACGGAAACGCTCGGTCCGCCGAAAGCTGTCGCGTTCGATGATGTCGGCCGGCCGACAAAAGCCGCCGAAAGTTTCGCGGCGAAGCAGGGCGTTGCCGTCACCGCGCTCGAAGTGACTTCCACGCCGCGGGGCGAATACGTCGTCGCTCGAAAACTCGTTCCAGGAAAACCGGCGCGCGAAATCCTGGCCGAAATCCTGCCGCGCGCCGTGCTCGAACTTTCCTTTCCGCGCAGCATGTATTGGACCCGCAGCTCAGGCCCCAGGTTCGTGCGCCCGATTCGCTGGATCGTCGCGCTTCTCGGCGACAAAATTATCCCGTTTTCGATGGGCGAAATCGCCTCGGGACGCGTTTCCCGCGGGCACCGCTTCCTCGCTCGCCAGTTTCGCGTTCCGATCGCGCAAGCGGGCGACTACGTGCGCGCCCTCCGTCAGCAGTTCGTGCTGGCGCGGCCGGAGGAGCGCAAGGAACGAATCGAGAAGGAACTCTCGCGAATCGGCATGCAGCATCGCCTGCGCTTGCGTCCCGACCCGGCTCTGCTCGACGAGGTCGTCTACCTGAATGAATACCCCGCAGCGATTCTGGGCGGCTTCGACGCCAGCTACCTGGCGCTGCCCGAGGAAATTCTGGTGACCGTCATGCGCGGCCATCAGAAGTATTTCGCGCTCGAAGACCGCAACGGCCGTCTCGCTCCTTATTTCGCCGCCATCATCAATAGCAACGGCGATGCTTCGGGCACGATTCGCTCGGGACACGAACGCGTCTTGCGCGCGCGTTTTTCCGATGCGCGCTTTTTCTGGGACACGGATCAGAAATGTCGGCTCGCCGACTATCTGCCCGGGCTCGCGGGCGTCACCTACGAATCGCGTCTCGGCAGCTACCTCGACAAAGTCGAACGCGTGCGTTGGCTCGCGCGTTCTATCGCCGAAGGCTGGTTCCACTCCGGCCATCTCGAAGCCGATATCGCCTCCACCGATCGCGCCGCCGAACTCGCCAAATGCGATCTCGTCACCGAGATGGTTCGCGAACTGCCCGAACTCGAGGGAATCGTTGGTGGTCTCTACGCCGCCGAGCAGGGCGAACCGGAAACGGTCGCTGCCGCGATTTACGATCAGTATCGTCCCGCCGGTCTTGATGATCGGATCCCGCGCAATCTCCCCGGTTGCGCTCTGGCTTTGGCCGACCGCATGGATTCGCTCGTCGGTTGTTTCGCCGTGGGCCTCGTGCCTTCGGGATCGAGCGACGCTTTTGGTCTGCGCCGCGCGGCGCTCGGCGTGGTGAAAATCCTGCTCGAGCGCAGGCTGCCGCTTTCGCTTTCCGCCGCCGTGGCCACTTCCGCCCGCCTGCTGCGCGAACTCGCGCCGAAACTCGACGTTCCGCCCCAAGTGGAAAGCCAGGTTCGAATCTTTTTGCAGGATCGCATCCGATACGTCTTCCACGAGCGCTACAATTTTGCTTACGATGAGATCGACGCTGTGCTCGCGGCCGGTGCCGACGACCTGGTGGATGCGGAGCAGAGAATTTCGGCCCTGCGCGCGGTGCGGCGATCGAAAAATTTCGAGCCGCTGGCGGTGGCGTTCAAGCGAATCCGTAAGATTCTCGAAAAGGCCGGACCGCCGGAGGGTTGGCGAATGGAATCGGTTCGCACGGACTTGCTCGCGGATGCGGCCGAGCGCGAACTGCATGCGTCGGCGGAAAAAGTGGCGAAGGAATCGGCCCGGCTGAAACGCGCCGGGCGCTATCGCGAAGCGCTCGAACAGGTGGCGGGATTACGGCCGGTGGTGGACCGCTTCTTCGACGACGTTCTCGTGATGGCTGAAGACGACGCCGTGCGGCGAAACCGGCTGACGCTGCTCGCCGAATTGCTCCGGGAGTTTTCCGATATAGCGGATTTTTCCGAAATTCAAACGGAAAGCGCCGCGCGCTGAAACCGCTCACGCGGAAGCAGCGCAACGTCGACGCGCCGACCAAGGAAAGAAGGGATCGATCCATGAAATACGTCTACGTTTTTGGCGGTGGCAAAGCCGAAGGCTCGGCCGCACTGCGCGAGCTGTTGGGAGGCAAGGGAGCCGGCCTCGCGGAAATGACCCGCATCGGCCTGCCCGTTCCCGCCGGCTTTACCATCACCACCGAAGCCTGCGCCTACTACTTCAAGCACAAGCAGCAGGTGCCGCGCGAGCTGACTCCGCAGGTGCGCGCCGCGATGAAGCACCTCGAAAAGGCCACCGGCAAGCGCTTCGGCGATCGCCGCGATCCGTTGCTCGTCAGCGTTCGCTCCGGCGCGGCCATTTCCATGCCCGGCATGATGGAAACGGTTCTCAATCTCGGCTTGAACGACACTGCGGTCAGCGGCCTCTCCGAAGCAACCGCCAATCCTCGCTTTGCCTGGGACGCCTATCGCCGGTTCATTCAGATGTATTCGAGCGTGGTGGAAAATCTGGCTAAGCACGATTTCGAAGAGCAGATTACCGCGACGCGCAAACGCTTTGGCGCCGCCGATGATACGAAAGTGCCGGTTGAGGGTTGGCAGGAAGTGGTCAGCCATTTCAAGCAGGTTTACCGCGAACACACCGGCCACGATTTCCCGCAGGATCCCGAAGAACAGCTTTGGGGCGCAATCCGCGCCGTCTTCCGCTCCTGGATGGCGGAAAAAGCGGTCACCTATCGCCGCGTCGAGAAAATCAACGGCCTGCTCGGCACGGCCGTCAGTGTGGTGCAGATGGTTTTCGGAAACTGGGGCGAAGATTCCGGCACCGGCGTCTGCTTCACGCGCGACCCTTCGACCGGAGAGCCGCACTTCTACGGCGATTTCCTGCAAAACGCGCAGGGCGAGGACGTCGTCGCCGGCATCCGTACGCCGCTGCCTCTTTCCGAATTGAAGAAGCGCTTTCCGGAAATGTACGCACAGCTCGATCAGGCGAGGAAGCGGCTCGAAAAGCACTACCACGATATGCAGGACGTCGAATTCACCGTGCAGCAGCGCAAGCTCTACATCCTCCAGACCCGCTCGGGAAAGCGCACTCCGGCCGCGGCGTTTCGCATCGCCGTGGATTTTGCGAAGGAAAAGCTGATCGCGAGAAAGGAAGCGGTCGCGCGAATCAAGCCTCACGATATCGAGCGGCTCTTTTATCCCGTGATCGATCCGGATTTTTCTCAAGAAAAACTTGAGAAGGCAAAGCTCGCCAGCGGCATCAACGCGGTTCCCGGCGCTGCCGTGGGTCGCGCCGTCTTCACCGCGCAGGAAGCCGAAGAATGGGCTTCGCGCGGAGAGAAAGTGATTCTGGTCCGCCGTGAAACGAGCCCGGAGGACGTGGGTGGCATGTACGTGGCCCAGGGCATTCTGACGGCCACGGGCGGAAAGACCAGCCACGCCGCTGTCGTGGCGCGAGGCTGGGGCAAATGCTGCATCGTCGGCTGCGAGGCGCTCCAAGTGGATTATGGAAATCAGCGGCTCAGCGTGAACGGCCGCACCGTCGCGCAGGGCGATTGGATCACGCTCGACGGAAACGAAGGCCTCGTTTACGAAGGGCAGATTCCGGTGGCCATGCCCCGCCTGCCTGGCGCGTATTTCACGTTGCTCGGTTGGGCCGATGAAATCCGCAAGCTGGGCGTGCGCACCAACGCCGATACGCCGCACGACGCCCGCAAGGCGCGGGAAATGGGCGCGGAAGGCATCGGCCTCTGCCGAACCGAGCATATGTTCTTCAAGGATTTCGAACAGCCCGAGCGCAGCGCCGATCGCCAATTCGCCATTCAGGAAATGATCCTGGCCGAAACGCCCGAAGCGCGGCGCCGCGCGCTCGATAAGCTGCTCCCGTTCCAGCGCCGCGATTTCATCGGGATTTTCGAAGCGATGAAGGGCCTGCCCGTCACGATTCGCCTGGTGGATCCGCCCCTACACGAATTCGTCCCGCACGAAGCCGAGCGGCAGCGGGAACTGGCGGAGAAAATCGGCGTCAGCGCGGAATTCGTCGCCAAGCGCGTCGAGCAGCTGCACGAGGCGAATCCGATGCTTGGCCATCGCGGCTGCCGTCTGGCGATCACCTATCCGGAGATTCTGGAAATGCAGGTGCGCGCTATTTTCGAGGCGGCGGTGGATTGCAAAAAACGCGGCGTTCAAGTGTTTCCTGAGGTCATGATCCCGCTCACGATGGACAAGAAGGAACTGGGCATCCTCACCGACGCCACGCGCCGCGTTGCCGACGACGTGCTGAAGCAGGCAAACGCGAAAATCAACTACACCGTGGGCACGATGATCGAACTGCCGCGCGCGGCCCTGCTCGCCGATCGGATCGCCGAAGTGGCCGAATTTTTCTCCTTCGGCACGAACGACTTGACCCAGACGGTGATGGGGCTCTCCCGCGACGATGCGGGCCGCTTCCTTCCCGACTACGTGAACGAAAACAAGGCCGGTATCTTCAAGGCCGATCCGTTCCAATCCCTCGACACCGAGGGCGTGGGGTTGCTCATCCGTTGGGCGATCGAACGCGGACGTTCCACGCGCCGCGGCCTGAAAGTGGGCATTTGCGGCGAACACGGCGGCGATCCCGACAGCGTGCGCTTCTGCCACGAAGTCGGCATGAACTACGTGAGTTGTTCGCCGTTCCGCGTGCCGATTGCTCGCCTCGCCGCGGCTCATGCCGTGATTGAAGAGGAAAAGCGAAAGGCCAAAGGCCGGGCAGGAGCTAAGGAACGCCCGGTCGCGCAGTAGGCTTCGAGTCCTGCTTGAAGGGAGCGTTGCGACAGGCGCTTGCGCTCTGCGAACGCTCCCTCCCACTTCCTGCAGTCGTCCTTGATTGCAATTCACGTTCGGCTTGACGCTGGCTCTCCTGCAATTGACAGAGCATTGCGGACAGGCTAGAGTTCTGCGCAACGGAGAAGCCCAAAAAAAGATTCTCAACCAACACTTTCAACCCCAACAGCCTTACGTACCGCTTCTCGATCAGGAGGAGATATGAAAGCAAGAACGGCGGCACTGACGCTAGCGTTGTGCTTTCTCGGAGCGGTGGTCTGTTTTGCCCAAAGCCCCTTCATGGGCAGTTGGACGCTGAACGAGGCAAAGTCGAAGTTCAGCCCTTCCTCGGGGAAAATCACCAAGGCTGTTTGGGAAACCGTGGGCGAGGACGTCAAACTGACCACGGACGGCGTCGATGCCGCCGGCAATCCCACGCACACCGAATGGACGGGGAAACTGGACGGCCGCTACTACCCGATCTCCGGCAATCCACTTGCGGAAACGATGTCGCTCACGCGATCGGGCAGTCGCACGATCGTCATCCGGCAAAGGAAGGGTAAGAAGCTCATGTTGTCAGGCCGAATCGTGGTGTCTGCCGACGGAAAAACCCGCACGGTCACCGTCCACGGAACCGACTCATCGGGGAAGAAGTTCCATAGTATGGCGGTGTACGACAAGGAATGACGACGCTGCGCCAAAGTCCGGCTTGACCGCAAGGAAGTTGCACTTGTCGTCGGGGGCCGGGGATTCGCTCGTGCGCCGGCGCGCTGCCATCAGCCGGACCCTGGCCTCCGAAGGCGCTGCAGCAATCGCCATTGGCCGACAGATCGTCAGGTCGGCATCTTCAGGAAAAAGTAGAGCCCTGCAAACAGAAATATCGCATCCGGCGCCCATCCTGCAACCACCGGCGGCAATTGCCCCACCGCTCCCATCGCCTCGAACAGCGCCGAAGTGGCCCAATAGACGATGCCGATACCCACGCCGGCCGCCAGCCCTCCTACCGCGCTGCGCGTTCCCAGCAGAAACGGGAAGGGAATGCTGATCAGAATGATGATCGCGGCAAGCAGGGGAAACGCAAATTTCCGTTGCCACTGGACGGATAGCGATGCCACGTCGAAACCGGCTTGTCGCAATTGCGCGATATACCGGCCCAGTTGCTGCCAGTTCATCTGATAGGACTGGAGCACTTGCCGGCGGAAATAGTCCGGGCCCTCGCGCATCTCCGGAAACGAATCCACGGTGAAAGGCCGGTAGTTCACCACTCGTTCATCGCGGAAATCCCGCACCCATCCCCGTTCGAGCACCCAGCCGCCGATCGCCGGTTCCCATTGCGCCCGCTTGGCGAAGATGCGTCGGCGCAGCGCGAACGTTTTCGGATCGAGTTCGAAAACGTTGAGCCCGGCAAACGTCTGGTGGTCGGCGTCGTAGAGTTCGTAGTTATAGATTTTGTCGCCCTGGCCGAAAATCCAGCGCAGCCGCGGCTGGAAAAATGTTTGCGCTGGCAGACCCTTGATCTCGTTGCGCAATGCGTCCTGCTTCCGGTTGGCGAAGGGCAGGAAATGCGCGTCCATGGCGAAAAGGCCGCAGGAAATGGCCAGCCCGGCAATGAGCAGAGGAACGGAAAGCCGGTACAGGCTGACGCCGGAAGCCTTGAACGCGATGACTTCGTTGTATTTGCTCATCACCGCGAGCGTGACGAGCGTGGCGATCAGTGCGGCAAGCGGCGTCAGCTCGTACAGCAGCAACGGCGCCAGATACCGGAAATAATTGGCCACCACGGCAAAGGCGATGTGATGGCTCGAAATGTCGTTCAGTAGCTCGAAAAACGTGAACACCTCGAACAGCAAAACGAAGCCGGCGAGCGTGAGGGCGAAATAGAGCACAAAGCTGCGCAGCAGATACAGATCCACCAGCAGCGGGAAACGCAGCAACCGCCGGTGCGGCGCCACTCGTTCCTCGGTCGACGTTTCGGCTGCCGCGGTCCGCTTGCGAGAGAGTTCCGCCATCCGTTCCGCGATCCACTCGAAGCAGCGCCCGCAGCGCACGCTGTCGATTCCGGCCATCAGACCCGCCCCGATGCCGGCGCAGGCAATATTCGCCAGCCACACGCCCAGCCACGGCGCCAGGACTCCTTGCCGCGCTTTTCCCACGCCAATGACGAAGACGAGGTAATAACCGGCCAGCAGCGCGAGCGTGAGCACGAACCCCATCGCGCGGCTGGTTTGGCGTGGCCGTGCGCCCACGCCAATCGCCAGCAAGCCGAAAACGAGGCATGCCGCGGGAAACGCAAGCCGCCTCTCAAGTTCCACTTGAGCTTCCAGCCGGTCCTTGCCCCGCGTGGCGAGCAGTTGGCTGATGGATTCGCGAGCGGGAACCGGCGCGGACGCCGTCTCGCTGGCTGTTCGCGAAAGTCTCAGCGCAAGATCGCTCGCTGCGAACGTGGCGACACTGTAGTGGCTGGGCTCAGCCGTCTCGTAGGTTTGTGTCGAGCCGTCTTCCAGGTGAATTTGCAGAGTGCCGGTGCCCGGGAGCGGCACCAGTTCGGCGCTGCGCGCCAGGGTGACTTCGCTCGTTCCCTTCAGTCCCGTATCCGCCAGGAAAACGCCGCGCCACCTCCGGCCCGATGCGCTCGCGTCCTGAATGTAAAGGATTAGGTGCTGAAATTCCTCCTGAAACACGCGTGGCTCGATCTCAAGCGAGCTCTCCGAAGCCATCAAGCGATGCTCGATGCGGGTCATCTCGTCAAGCGAGTGCGGAACGAGCCACAGCGTGTTGCCGAGTGTGATCAGCGTGCCCGCCAACGCGAACAGCCCCACTGGAATCAGCAGATGCCGCCGCCCGATTCCCACCGAATTCAGCGCGATGATTTCGCTATCGGCGCCCAGCCGCCCCAGCCCGATCAGCGCGCCCACCAGCACGGCGATGGGCAGCGAAAACGTGAGCACGGCCGGCAGCGCGCAGGCTACCAGAAGCAGCACCGATCCCAGGTGCGTCCAGTGGCGCACCACCAGATCCATCAACTGCACGAGTTTGGGAACGAAAAAGACGAACGTGAAAACGGCCAGCCCGAGCAAGGCGTGGGAAGCGAGTTCCCGAAAAATGTACCGGTTGAGCAGCCGCATCCGTATGGACCGCCATTCTAACACGCGGCCCGGCCGCTCGCTCGAAGGCAAAACGTGATGAGTCGCGTTCATCTGGTCCTGGTTTGGCTCACGCACCCGCCCGAATATCGCGGTCCCTTACCCGCTTCTTCGCGTTCCCCTGCATCTATCCTTGCATGATCAAGGATCACTTGAGGATGGTGAAACCCATCGCGCCGAACCCCCTCGCCCTCGATCATCGCTCGGCTAAAATAGTTCCACCGCCAACGAATCCGGTTGCTTTCCCACGGGCACCAATGTGACCAGATTCGGCCCTTGGCGCGCGATCACAGCCAGATCGTTCGAGGCGCTGTCGGCCACGAGCAGCAGTTTCTGATCGAGTCCCAGCACGCACGCCACCGGATGCTGCCCGGTCGGCGCCGAGCCTTCGAGTTCACGGTAGGTGAGGTTCACCACGTCGACGCGCTGTCCGCCCGCGTCGCACGCGTAGAGCGTCGCGCCGTCGCGCGTGACCACCCCTGCCGCCGGGTCGGCGCCCAGCTGCAGAAAATCCCCCACTTCATTCGTCCACGTATTGATCACCGTCATCCCGTGCGTATCGGGCGACAAGACGTAGATTTCCCCTCCGTCCGGTTTGAGCACCAGTGCGCTGGTGCGTCCTCCTGTATCCAGCCGCGTGACCACCGCCGGCGGATCGAGCCGAAGCACGGAAACGAAATCGGTGGTCGCCGAGCCGACGAACGCCTTCGAACTGTCCGGAAGCACGACGATGGTATTGGGATTGGGCGCCACGGGCAGCGCCGCTTTCTCCCGCAGCGTCGCCGCGTCCAGCAGGCTCACGCTCGCATCGGCACGGTTCGCGACCAGCAGCCATTTGCCATTCGGCGTCACCGCCTCCGTCGTTTCGCCGCCTGGCAGTCCCGCTCGTCCTCGCGCCACCACTTGCCGCGTCTCGCAATCGATCGCCGCGACGGTTCCCGACGCCGCGCAGGCCACGTACGCTCGTTGCCCATTCGGGGAAAACGCCAGCGAAACTGGATCCTGGCAGACGGGGATGCGCTGCACCGTCCCTTTCGGCGCGTCTATCACCCAAACGTACCCTCCGCCCGTGCTCACTCCCCAAACCTGCTTGCGCGCTGGCGCCGCCGTCACCCATCCGGGCTCGGGTCCCACGGGAATCGTTGCCACCGGCTGGAGCTTCACCAGATCGACCGCCGTCACCGTTCCGTCGGCGGAATTGGCGACGTAGGCGTAGAGGTGAAGTCCAGGACGCAAAAATGTGGGTTCTTTTTCGCGCAGCACTTCGATCGTGCCCGCGATCGCGAGCGCCACCAGCGCGACGATCAGCCGTGGATTCGGCCGGAATTTCATCCTTTGCCATCCGCTCGCCGTTGCCGGAAAGGGTCGTTCATTGAGGAAGGGAACTGCGTACTCGGGATTCATCCCGCGCCGCGCTCGGCCGCCGAAACGCTCGTTTCGGAAAGCATCGGCGCCGTGACACGCTGGCTCAATTCACCGTGCGGTCCAGCACCCGGGCGATTTCCCGCACTTCCGCCATCAGGCGTTGGAATTCCTCGGGCGCGATGGACTGCATGCCGTCGGAAAGCGCGCGGTCGGGATCGTGATGCACTTCGATGATGAGCCCGTCGGCGCCGACGGCGACCGCGGCGCGCGAAAGCGCCCGCACCTTTTGCCGACGGCCGGTGCCGTGGCTCGGATCGACGAGAATCGGCAGATGGCTGGCGCGCTGCGCCGCCGGAACCACGCTCAAATCCAGCGTGTTTCGCGTGTGATCGGAAAACGTCCGCACGCCGCGTTCGCACAGCATCACCTGATAATTACCTTCGGAAAGTACGTATTCGGCGGCCATCAGCCATTCGTCGAGCGTGGCCGACATGCCGCGCTTCAGCAGCACCGGCTTCCGCGCGCGGCCCGCGCGTCTCAGCAGCGAGAAATTCTGCATGTTTCGCGCGCCGATCTGGATGACGTCGGCGTATTCTTCCACCAGATCCAGGCACTCGTTGTCCACCGCTTCCGTCACGATGCCCAGCCCGTACTTTTCGCGCGCTTCCGCCAGGATTTTCAGGCCCTCCAGGCCCAGACCCTGAAAGCTGTAGGGCGACGTCCGCGGCTTGTACGCGCCGCCGCGAAACAGCCGCGCCCCTGCCGCGCGCACGCGTTCGGCCGCGGCAAAGGTCTGTTCGCGCGTCTCCACGGCGCAGGGTCCGGCGATTATGGCTACGTTCCCTCCGCCTACTTTTACCTCGCCGGCCGGCGTCGGGATCGTAATGACGCTGTCCTCCGGCTTCATTTCCCTGCCGACCAGTTTGTAGGGCTTGCTGACCGGGATGCACTCGGCCACGCCCGCCAGGCTCTCGAGCGTTCCCAGGTCTACCGCGTCTTTATTTCCCGTAATTCCAATTGCGGTGCGCATCGCTCCCGGAATCGGGTGCGCCCGCAGTCCGAGCGATTCGATTCGCTCGCAAACCGCGCGAATCTGCTCCTCAGTGGCATTGGCTTGCATTACGACCAGCATCAGTTTCTCCGAAGGGAAAACCCCATGAAGGATGCGAGTCTACCCCATCTGCGCAGCCGCCGCAAACCGCTGGCCAAATGACGCGCTGGCAAAAGGTCTTCGAGGAACTCCGGAAACGACGGAAGGAAGATGGGTTAGAGAGCCCCGGCAGCAGCCGCCGCGCCTCGGCGGGCAGATTCGAATCTCACCATTTGTTCGGTGGAATACGGCGCTTCGCGATCGCAGGTCGGGCACCAAGCCAGAAAAACACGCCCGGAGCCCCGCTCCTCCAGTTCATGCTCCGAATCGGAAGCGGGCGCCGGTTCAAACGGGACTGGAAAAACTTCGCCGCAGTGCAGGCAAGCAACTCCCCACGGACGTTGCGTTACGATCGTCTGCGTCATGTATTTTCCCCCACTGCGCAGCGCACGCCTTCCCAGCGGGAAAGCTCGCCACAGGGTTCCGCGGGAGCCCCGCGGTCCTCTGCCGGTTTGCGGCCGGCAAAGGCGGAAAGTGAGTGTACACCCGGGGGAGGGTGGAAATGTGAATATCCGGTTAAAGGCCCAGCTATATCCACACGATTTCCACAGCCGCCTGCCTGGCTCCCGACCCCGTAAAAGGGCTCTTTGCAGCTGTAACAGGAATTTTACCTGGGCCTCATGAGGGGGTTATCATACGTGCCTATCTATTTCGCTGGGAATTCGTGCCTATGAGCCCTGCGCCGGTTGCCGAGATCACGACCGAAAGCAAGCCCGCAAAAACCCCTTCCCGAAACTATCCCGGAGCTTTGGTGGTGGTCGAAGGAATAGACGGTTCGGGGAAAAGCACCCAGCTCCATCTCCTGAAGCGTTGGCTCGAAGTCGGCGGCTACCGCACTCATTTCACCGAATGGAACTCCTCGCCCTTGGTTGCCGCGGCCACCAAGCGCGGCAAAAAGCGCCGCCTGCTCACGCCCGTCACCTTTTCCTTGATCCACGCGGCGGATTTCGCGGACCGCTACGAGCGCCAGATTCTGCCGCTCCTGCGCAGCGGTCACCTGGTCTTGGCCGATCGTTACGTCTATACGGCATATGCTCGCGACGGCGCCCGTGGCTGCCCGGAAGCATGGCTGCGCAACCTCTATCGCTTTGCCACGCCGCCCGATATCGCCTTTTATTACCGCGCTCCGCTTGAAATTGCCATGGGGCGGATTCTCAGCGGACGCCCGCGGCTGAAATACTACGAAGCTGGCGCCGATCTCGGGCTTTCACTCGACCGTCTGGAAAGTTTCCGGATTTTCCAGGGAATGATCCTCGATCGCTACGATCGGATGATCGAATCGGAAGGGTTCGTCCTGATGGACGGGACGCTGGCCGTCCACAAGCTGCAGGAGCAGATGCGCGAGATTGTTTCGGCAAGGATCGACTTGAAGCGGTTTGCAACCTCATGAGCGAAGCCCCGGAAGCACCGAAAACAACGGGAAATGGCGGGAAGGCCCCGGCGCCGGAAGAAGCGCCGAGCCCGCTCGCCTCGCTGACGCTCCCGAAAATGCGCCGCGAGGAGCTCGAAGGCCATCTGATCGTCATCGAAGGCGGCGACGGCTCGGGCCGTTCGACCCAAATCGAGCTGCTGACCGAGTGGCTCGAATCGCAGGGCTTCGCCGTGCAGGCGATGGGCCTGCGCCGCTCGGCGCTGATCGGAAAGGATATCGACGCGCTGCTCGCCCGCAACGTCGTCACGCGTTACACGCTGGCGCTGATGTACGCCACCGATTTCTACGACCAGCTCGAAACGCGCATCATCCCCGCGTTGCGCTCGGGGATGGTCGTGCTCGCCGACCGCTACTTCTACACCCTGATCGTCCGCGCCGTTGTCCGCGGCATCGACCGCGAATACGCCCACGGCCTCTACTCGCTCGCGCCGCGGCCCGACCTTACGTTTTTCCTCAATGTGCGCCCGGAGATCGCCTTCACCCGCGAATTCAAGAAGTCGCCCGCGATCAGCTACTGGGAAGCCGGGCGCGACATGCATCTCTCCGACGACCTCTACGAATCCTTCATCCAATACCAGAGCATGATGCGCAAAGAGTTCGTGCATCTGGCCAGCCGCCACAAATTTGTCACATTCAGCGGCGAGGGCTCGGTGCGCTCGGTGAACGCCGATCTGCGCCGCCGCATCGCCGAGCATCTGGGCATTCGCAGCGTGCGCTACCAGCCCTCTCAGGCCTTGGTCCATCTATGGCGTTAGAGTGGGGCTCTCCCGTTCGGCTGGCCGCCATCGATGCCGGCTCGAACGCCATTCGCTTGGCGATTGCCGAGGCCCGTTCGGGCGCCGGGCTCGTGGTTGTGGAAACCGAGCGCGCGCCCGTGCGCCTGGGTCATCGCGTCTTTCTCGAACGCCGGTTCGACCAGGCAACGATTGGCCGCGCGGTCGAGGCCTTCCGCCATTTCCGCCGCGTCCTCGACCATTACGAAGTGAAGGCTTATCGTGCCGTGGCCACCAGCGCCGCCCGCGAAGCGCGAAACCGCCAGCTGCTCGTGCGACGCGTCGCTCGCGCTGCGGGAATCCGCCTGGAAGTCATCGGTTCGGGTGAAGAGGCGCGGTTGGTGCGCCACGCCGTCGCTCACGCCCTGGGCGAACGCATGGCCCCTCGGCTGATTTTCGATCTCGGCGGCGGCAGCCTGGAAATCACCTTGCTCGGCGCCGAGGGCGTCGAGCGCTCGTTCGCGCTGCCCCTCGGCACCGTTCGCCTCATGGAAACTTTCGGTTACGGGGAGCGAATGACGCGCGACCAGCAGCGCGCCTTGCACGATCACGTGCTCGCCACGCTGGTTTCCGCCTGGCCCGACCCTCCCGATTTGACCGATAGCGTGGTTGCGGGCTGTGGTGGAAACGCCGAAGCTCTCGCGCGCATCACCTCCGGCTCGCCTTTCCGCGGCGTGCCCGTGCTGCATCTCGGGCAATTGAAACGCCGGCTGCGCGAAATCCTGGAACTCGATTTGCGCGGCCGGATGAAGCAGTTCGGCGCACGTTCCGACCGCGCCGACGTCATGGCGGTCGCCGCTGTGATCTTCACCACCTTGGCCGAATGGCTGCATTTGCGCAGCGTCCTGGTTCCCGGCGTGGGCGTGCGCGAGGGTTTGCTCCTCGATCTCGCCGCGTCTTTGGCGCGGCGTCGCCCTCCCGCCACCGAACGCCGCCGCACGGAAATGCTGCTCGATCGCGGCCGGCGGTTTTCCGCCGCGTTTCACGCCGATCGCAAGGCAGCCGAGCACGCGCGGGCGCTTGCCGCCTCCCTGTTCGATCAGTTGGCGCCGCTCCACGGCTTGCCGGTGCAGTTGCGCCTGCCGCTCGAACTCGCCGCGCTGTTGCACGATGTGGGTTCGGCGGTAAATCCTGCCGGCAGGCAGAAGCACGGCGAGTATCTCGTCCGCCACGGCCGTTTACCCGGTTTTCGCGCCTCGGAGCGCGAACTGGTCGCGTGTCTGGTGCGCTATCAGGATACGATCGAGCCGACGATGCGCCACAAACTCTACTCGTCTTTCAGCCCGCGCGAGCGCAGCCAGGTGCGATCCCTCGCGTCGCTCTTGCGCCTCGCCGTCGCGCTCGGCGACGGAGCAGGGAAGAGTGCCACCACCGTATCGGCGCGCGTCAACGCCAGCGAAGTGATTTTTTCAGCTTCGGGCGGCGAGCACCTGGCCAAGCGTTTGCTCCTGGCGGGCCGTCGCGCCGGCTTATTCGAGCAGGAATTCGGCAGGCAAGCTCATTTCCGCGCCTCTTCGGCGCGGCGTGCGTAGCCGCTTTCCTGCGCGAGGGGAAAAGAGGGGGAGACCGAATGCTCGTCTATCTGGTGCGGCACGGAATCGCGGCCAACAATACCGACCCATCGAGTCCCGCCGACCGAACGCGCCCGCTCACGCCGCGCGGCGTCGCCAAAACCACCGAAGTGGCCCGTGGACTGGCGAAGCTGGTCGAGCGGCCGTCAGTGATGATGACCAGCCCGCTCCTGCGGGCCGTCGAAACGGCGGAAATTTTCTGCGAAGCCCTGAATTTTCCCGTTACGCGCCTGCGGCAAACCGATAGCCTGCTGCCCGAAAGTAAACCCGCGCTTCTCTTCGGCGAACTCGCGCGGCACAGGGCGCACGCCGTGATGTGTTTCGGCCACGCGCCGCATCTCGACGAAGTGATTTCCACGGCCACCGGCCGCGGGGCGGCGTTCACGCGGCTGAAAAAAGCAGGCGTCGCGCTGCTCGAATTCGAAAGCGTGGACCCTCCCCGAGCCTTGCTCGGCTTCCTCTATACGCCGAAACTGCTCCGCAAAATCGCTCGTTAGCCCGTGTCTTTCAGCCGGGAAGGGCCCCACCGGCGTAGCGCCGCCCGGAGTCTGATCTGATGCGATCGGGAGGGCGGCATTCGTCTGGATGGAGTCGCGGCCAGCCGTTATGTGCCGGGAATGACGGCCACCGGCCGCTTGCACGCGATTTCGAAAAGATGGCGCGCACTGGCGATGCGCGAGGCCCCGGGCTCGGCGCCGGTATAACCGCCCGCGCGAATTTCGATGGCGTCGCTGCCAATGTGGGCGCGCAGGCTGCGCACCGAAGCGTCGTGCCGCCGATCGAACGCGTTGGCCAGCCGCAGGATTCCCGCGAGCAGAATCACTTTCTGCCGCCGGTCCGGCCGCAAGCGGGCGAAAGCAGCCTGATTGATTTGTGGCAGCGCGCGGCGATGGTAGCGCGCCACCAGCGCCGCCAGCTGGATTTCCTCCCGCGACCACCCCAGCGGCGTTTTCAGCCCGGAAATCATGCGATAGGAACGTTTGTGGTGCGACCGTGCGCCGCGCGCCCGGCCAACGTCGTGCGCCAGCGCGGCAATTTCCAGCACGCGCCGCATGCGCTCGCCCGGCTGCGCCCCGCTCAGCCCGGCGGCGGCGATCTGGTCGTAAAGTTCCAGGGAAAGTTTCGCCACGTGGCGCGCGTGCGCCGGATCGGGCGTCAGGAACGAGGCCCACAGTTCGAGCCACGCCAGCGCTGCCGCGGCCAATTCGGAATTTTGCGGCAGCGTCTTGCGCCACGCCAGCCATTGCGAGCGCCGGCCAGACATCTTCGCGCGATACGCGCGGATGCGTTCGGAGGTAAGCGCGGCAATCTGCCGTTTCCACTTGCGCCGTTCCTCCGCGGCAGCCGCTATCGACCGCGAAAGCGCCATCCGCCGTAGCAGATCCAGATCGTGGACTTCGCCCAGCGCGTCCTGCATCGCTTTCAGCGTTTCCAGCCACTCGGACGAGCGCGCCGGCAGGAAATTTTCCACCGTGTACCGGAATTTCTTCAGTCCGATCCGCGCGCGATGAAACGAGGCGAGCGATCCGCTTCGCGCGGCCTTCCGGTGCAGCGCGTAGGCGCGTTCCCATTGCTCGACCGCCAGGTATTCTGCCGCCGCGCCGTCGAGCGGCAGCCGCCTGGCGCGCGTGGGCAGATGTTCGGCCCACAGCTTCCAGCGCCTGCGGCTGAAACGTCCCAGCGCTTTCCGCACCGCCCGCTGCTGGTTGCCCTCGCTCTCTTCGAGCTGCGCGAGCACGGTGCGCGCCAGCGGGCCCTCCGCCGGATCGATCCGTTTCACCCATTCTTCCAGCACTTGCACGTCGCGTAGCCGGCCCAGCGGTTTGAACAGCCGTCGCCCCTGACGCCGCATGTCGCGCCACGCGGGACCGGGGTCGAGCGCGACAAAGGCTTCGGCCATCGCCAGCGACCGGCGCAAAGCCACGCGAAGGTCATGGATCGCCTCGGCTTCGAGCGCCTTTCCGGCCTCGATGTGCTGATCGAGCACCGCGGCCATCCATTGGGCAAAGCGCGTGTCGGTTTGGGAATGCGGTTCTTTCGGTTTCGCGTCCACGGAAACCCTCTGGGACGAGGGTAACTGCCGGAAGACTGTAGTTTAACCGCTGCGGCAGTAGGCAAGCAAAAAAGGTGGCCTGTCCTGGCCACGCCTCCGGACTTGGTTCCCGCCAGCGCCTCCAGTAGAATGATTTCCTAGCGTTTGGCGCCGGTCGAAATTTTCCGGTCAAGTGATTCCGAGATGCGCGCGACAAAGCCACGGGTGCAGCCAAAAACGCCGGCAAGGAGCAGCACGCCCGTTCCCGTGCGGTTTGCAGCCGCACCACCGGCCGCGGCCTCGCCGGATCCCCCGGCTCGCTGGGCGATCGGCGCGCACATGTCCATCGCCCGAGGATTCCCCGAATCGCTCGAACTGGCGCGGCGCCTGCGCTCGACCGCGCTCCAGATTTTCTCCGCCAGCCCGCGCATGTGGGCGGGTCCGGGTCGAAAGGTCGATTCAGCCGAAGCGAGCGAATTTCGCCTTCGGCGCGAGGAGTTGGGGCTCGCCCCGCTCGTCATCCACGCGAATTACCTGATTAATCTCGCGGCGCCGGACGACCGAACGCGCGCGCTTTCGGTGGCGGGATTTCGCGGTGAACTCGAACGCGCGGCCGCGCTCGGCGCCGATTTCCTGGTCGTGCATCCCGGCAGCCGCCGCGAAAGCCCGATCGAAGCCGCCATCGATCGGATTGCCAGTTCAATGGAACAAGCGGCGCGCGGCCTGGATTTGGGCTCGCTGCTCATTCTGGTGGAAATTACCGCCGGACAGGGCAGCGCGGTCGGCTCGCGCATCGAGGAATTGCGCGAGATCCTCAAAGCGTGCGCGCCGTTGCCGATGGGCGTTTGCCTGGATACCGCCCATCTGTTCGCCGCGGGCTACCCGATTCAAACGCAAGAAGGCCTGGACCGAACGATGGAAGCGATCGGGCGAGAAATCGGCATGGATCGCGTTCGCGTGGTCCACGTCAACGATAGCAAAGCCGCCTTTGGCAGCCGCGTGGATCGGCACGAGCACCTGGGCCTCGGCCAGATCGGGCTCGAAGCGATGGGCCGCGTGGTCAACCATCCCGCGCTCGCCGGCCGCGCCTTTATTTTGGAAACACCGATTGACCGGCCGGGAGACGATTGGCGCAACGTGCGCGCACTCTGGCGGCTCGCGGGAGTTCAATGGAAGCGCCCCGCGGGCGCCCCGGCAACCCAGTCGGACGGCTTCCCGGCGCGGCGCCGCGTGGCGCGTGCCGTGCAATCGCAAACGAGGTGAAGCGAACCGTGGCGGAATACGATCCGCAAGCGATCGAGCGAAAGTGGCAGGAAATCTGGGAGCGTGCCGGCGCCTTCGACGCCGACGCCGAGCCGGGACGCCCGAAATATTACGTCCTGGAAATGCTGCCGTACCCCTCCGGCACCCTCCACATGGGCCACATGCGCAACTACACCATTGGCGACGCCGTCGCCCGCTACAAGCGCATGCGCGGTTTCAACGTGCTGCACCCCCTCGGTTGGGATTCGTTCGGTTTGCCCGCGGAAAACGCCGCGATGCAGCACAACATCCATCCGCGCGAGTGGACCAACGCCAACATCGCGCAGATGAAGGCCGTCTGCCGTCGCTTCGGTTTCAGCTACGATTGGCGCCGCGAAATTTCCACCTGCGAACCCGAATACTACCGGTGGAATCAATGGTTTTTCCTGAAAATGTTCGAGCGCGGCCTCGCTTATCGGAAACGCTCGCGCGTCAACTGGTGCCCGAAATGCCAGACCGTGCTGGCGAACGAGCAGGTGGTGGACGGCTGCTGCTGGCGGCACGATACCACACCCGTTGAAGCGAAAGACCTCGAACAGTGGTTCCTCCGCACAACCTCCTACGCCGACGCTCTGCTCGACGATATGAAGCTGCTCGAAGACGGCTGGCCCGAGCGCGTCCTCATCATGCAGCGCAACTGGATCGGAAAATCAGCCGGTGCGCGCGTGCGATTCCGCCTGGCTGGCGAACCGAACGTCTCGATCGAAGTTTTCACCACGCGAATCGACACCATCTACGGCGCCACGGCGCTGCTCCTCGCGCCCGATCATTCGCTGCTCCCGAAGCTTTTCGAGGGCCAGCCCAATCGCGCCGCTCTCGAAGCACAAGCAAGCGATCTGCGCCGCCACATCCTGCGCCCAGCCGAAATGGCAGCCGAAAAGCGCGGATTTTTCACCGGCCGGTACGTCGAAAATCCCTTTTCCGGCGAGCCGATGCCCATCTGGGCCGCGAATTTCGTTCTTTCGGAATACGGCACCGGCGCGGTGATGTGCGTGCCCGCCCACGATCAGCGCGATTTCGAATTCTGCCGGAAATACGAACTGCCGATTCGCGTGGTCATCCAGCCGGAAAACGGGGATCAGATTTCCGCCGACGCGCTCGAAAGCGCCGCCGCCGATTACGGCCGCCTGGTGAATTCCGGACCGTACACCGGCCTGGGCTCGGAAGAAGCGCTCGTCAAAATGGCGAACGATGCGGAATCGCGTGGCTTCGGAATTGCCGAAACGATTTTCCGGCTCCGCGACTGGGGCATCTCCCGCCAGCGCTACTGGGGCACCCCCATCCCGATTCTCTACTGCGAAAAATGCGGCGTCGTGCCCGTTCCGGAAAACGAGTTGCCCGTGCGGCTGCCGGCAAACGTCGCAATCACCGGGCAGGGAAGCTCGCCGCTCGCTGGCGTCCCGGAATTCGTGAACGCCACCTGTCCCCGCTGCGGCGGCCGCGCCCGGCGCGAAACCGACACGATGGATACGTTCGTCGATTCCTCCTGGTATTTCTATCGCTACGCCGACGCGCAAAACGACCGCGCTCCTTTCGATCCCGCGAAAGTGGCGTATTGGTTCCCCATCGACCAGTACATCGGTGGAATCGAGCACGCGATCCTTCATCTGATTTACAGCCGCTTTTTCTGCAAAGTGATGCGCGATCTGAAACTGGTGGACCACGCCGAGCCGGTCAGCCGCCTATTTTCGCAGGGTATGGTGCAAAAGGGCGGCGTCGCCATGTCGAAATCGCGCGGAAACGTGGTCGCGGCGATGGACGTCGCCGACCGCTACGGTTGCGACACCGGCCGCGCCTACATGCTGTTCGCCGCGCCGCCCGAAAAAGATCTCGAATGGAGCGAGCAGGGCATCGAAGGTTGTTCGCGTTTCCTCGCCCGCGTCTTTCGCCTGGTCGAGCGCCACGGCGAGCGCCTCGCCGTCGTCCAGGCCGAAAACGCCGCCGGCGCCGATCCCGCATCGCTCAGCGAAAAGGAGCGCGCGCTCCTGCGCAAAACGCATCAGACGATCAAGCGCGTCACCGACGATTTCGAAATCCGCTGGCATTTCAATACGTCGATCGCGGCGATCATGGAGTTGGTCAACGAACTCTACGCGCGCGAGCCGCTCGAGGAGGACGCCCGCCCCGCGATCGTGAAGGATTGCCTCGACCGCCTCGTCTGCCTGCTCTCGCCGCTCGCGCCTCACCTCGCCGAGGAATTGTGGGAACGGCTCGGCCATGGTGACGGGCTCGCCGCCGTGCGCTGGCCGGGCTTCGATCCCGAGCTTGCGCGCGAGGACGAATACGAAATCGTCGTTCAAATCAACGGGCGCGTGCGCGGCCGCGTGTTTGCCGAGGCGGGACTCGGCGAACAGGAAGTTCTGCGCCGGGCGCTTGAGGACCCCAAGGTCGTGCCGTTTCTGGAGGGGAAAACGATCGTGAAAACCGTGGTGGTGCCGAACCGTCTGGTCAATCTGGTGGTGCGCTGAGCGTCATGGCCGAAACCATTCGCAAAAAACCGGCGCGCGGAATCGTCGTTCTCGATTTCGGCTCGCAAACCACGCAGCTTATCGCTCGCCGCATCCGCGAGCAGCACGTCTATAGCGTCGTTTTGCCCTGCTCGACTCCGGTCGATGCCATTCGCGCCCTCGATCCGGCCGGCCTCGTGCTTTCCGGCGGCCCGAGTTCCGTCTACGACGCCGGCGCGCCCGTCTGCGATCCCGCCGTTCTCGGTCTCGGCGTGCCCGTCCTCGGCATCTGCTACGGCCTGCAATGGCTCTCCTTCACGCTCGGCGGGGACGTGCGCCCGGCGGCAAATCGCGAATTTGGCCCGGCCGATCTCGATGTAACCGCCAGTTCCGCGCTGCTCGATGGCCTTCCCCCGCGCCAGAAAATCTGGATGAGCCACGGCGATGAAGTCGCGGTGCTGCCCGAAGGCTTCCGTGCCGTCGGCCGCAGCGGAAACGTGCTCGCGGCCGTGGAAAATCCGGCCCGTCGCGTTTTCGCGGTGCAATTCCATCCCGAAGTCCGGCATACGGAATTCGGCCGCGAAATCCTGCGCAATTTCGTCTTCGGCATCTGCGGAGCGGAACAGAACTGGACGAGCGCCGGTTTCATCGCTGAAACCACCCAGGCGATTCGCGAGCGCGTCGGCGAAGAGCAGGCCATTTGCGCCCTGAGCGGCGGTGTGGATTCGGCCGTTGTCGCGACCCTCGTCCACCGAGCCATCGGCGCGCGTCTCACCAACGTTTTCGTGGATACCGGCCTGCTCCGCTTGAACGAATTCGAAGAGACGATGGAACTGCTCCAGCAACGGATCGGCCTCAACGTCATCGGCGTCCGTGCCGCGGACCGCTTCCTCAGTCGGTTGCATGGCGTCACCGAACCGGAGCTGAAACGCCGCCACATCGGCGAGGAATTCATCGCCGTCTTCGCCGAGCAGGCGCGCCAGCTCGAACGGCACACCGGCCGGCCGGTGCGGTTTCTGGTCCAAGGCACGCTTTATCCTGATGTGATCGAATCGGTTTCCGTGCGCGGTCCGTCTGCCACGATCAAAACGCATCACAATGTCGGCGGACTGCCCGAAGTGATGCCGTTCGAGCTGATCGAACCGTTGCGCGATCTGTTCAAGGACGAAGTGCGCGAAGTGGGCAGGGAACTGGGCTTGCCGGAAGAGATGCTGCGCAAACACCCGTTCCCAGGGCCTGGCCTGGCCGTGCGGGTGCTCGGGGAAGTCACCGAGGAAAAGCTTCAGATGGCGCGGCAAGCCGACGCCGTTATCGATCAGGAGATTCGCCGCGCGGGGCTGTACGAATCGCTCTGGCAAGCCTTTGCGGTCATCCTGCCGGCTCGCAGCGTTGGCGTGATGGGAGACGCTCGTAGCTACGGCCTCACCGTGGCCGTTCGTGCAGTCACATCAGAGGATGCAATGACTGCCGACTGGGCGCGTCTGCCCGCGGACGTACTCGAACGCATCTCCGCGAGAATCGTTAACGAGACGCGCGGTATCAGCCGAGTCGTCTACGACATCAGCTCGAAGCCACCGGCAACGATCGAATGGGAGTGACCGCAGTCACCCTCAGCTTCCCCGCGAAGCTTGCCCCGAAACCCGAGCTATCGCTCGGCCATCCGCTGCGCCATGTGCAGCAGCAGACGGCGATCGTTTTCCGTCAATCGCTCCAGCAACCGTGCCATGCGATTGAGAAAACGCGATTCCTCAGGCGAGCTACCCCATGCGATCTCGTCTGCCGACTTCCTCTCGGGTAGAGCCGGCACTTCTGGCGGTTCCTCTCCATCGTAGAAGAGCTGGTAAAGCGGCACCTCCAGTGCGCGAGCCAGCTTCTCCAACGTCTCGATGGACGGGACCGTGTGGCCGTTCTCTACTCTCGAGATGTAGCAGCGCAGCAGACCAGTGCGCTTCTCGATTTCGCCTTGCGACAAAGTTTTTGTCTCACGCAAGGCTCTGAGACGTTCTCCGATAACCATGATGCCACTAATTCTTCCATAATTGCCTCAAGGGTATCAAGAGGGAAAAATAGCGAAGATATTGCCCCAAAAGAACGCAAGCTGTTCCAGTACGGCGCAGGTTTTAGTACCTTTCCAGTCAACACACAGAACCGCCCCCGCGGCCAAAATCCGCCCCGCGCTCCCGCCATTCCCATCCTGCGTCCCGCACCTCCGCGTTGCGCGGGGTGCCCGCTCGTAGGAAGATGTAACCGAAGCAGCCGCTCGCGCGTCCTTCTAAGCGGCTGACCACGAAAGCGATGACGCGGTCTGCAGGGGAAGGTCAGCGGAGCGAAGTTGCGGACGAACGGCAATTGGTCCGTCGGGCCCAATCGGGCGACGAGGCCGCCTACGAGGAGTTGGTGCGCACGCACCAGCACCGAGTGGTGGCGATTGCCAGCCGGCTGCTTCGCGGATCGCAGGAAGCCGAGGACGTCGCTCAACAGGTTTTCGTCAAGGCCTATTTCTCGTTGCGCAGTTTCGATCTGCGATCCAAATTCTCCACCTGGCTTTACAAGATCGCCGTCAACGAATGCTGGAACCATTTACGAAAGAAAAAGGCTCGTCCGCTCGTTTACGAAGCCGATCTCAGCGAGGAGCAGAGCGAACGCTATCAGGGAGCGGCGCAGCGATCGGGCATGGTGGATCCCGAGGAAGCGGCTCGTCAGCAGGATTTGGTGGAGTGGTTGCTCGGCCAGCTCGACCCCAAGGACCGGATGATGCTGGAGCTGAAGGAAGCCCAGGGATTTTCGATCGATGAAATCGCCGAAGTGCTGGAATTGAATCCCAACACGGTGAAAGTGAGACTCTTTCGCGCTCGTGGAAAATTGATGGAACTTTACCGCCGCCGGCTGAACCCTTCGCGGCCAGCGGCGAAGCGAGGCTAGACGACAATGTTTGGGAAACGCATTGGCGCAACCGCTTGTCCGGCCCGGGAAGCGCGGCTCGAGGACTACGTCGAGCGGCGTCTCTCCGCCGACGAAGCGGCGGAGGTGGAAACTCACGCGCGGTCGTGCGCACGCTGCGCCGCCGCGCTCGAAGCGGCCGGGGCCAGCGTGCCTCTGCTCGGCGCTCTTCGCGCGCGCCCGGAAGCGCAGCCGGGTCCCTATTTCGTCGCGCGCGTGATGGCCGCGGTTCGCGGCGAACAAGACGCTTGGAAACCGGTCGAGCGCGCCGCTTGGCGATTGTGCTGGGTGGCTACCGCGGCCGTCCTCATCCTGGCGGCGTTCCTGCTCCATTTGCAGCGGATCCAGCCGATCTCGCCTGCGCCGGAGCAGAGCCAGGTGCAAGCGCTCGTGAGCGTTTCGGCGCCCCAGCAGCCGGCGTTCCAGGACGATTCTTTCCTGCTCGTTTCCAGTGGCGACAATGGCCGATAAACGTCCCAGCGGAAAAGCCATCGTTCTGCTCCTGGCTGTTTTTGTCCTCGGCGGCGTTCTGGGCTGTCTGGGCACATACCTCGCCGGGCACATGCGCAACGGTCATCGGCGGCAGCGCATCTTCGACCGGCTGACCGAACAGGTGCAGTTGACTCCCGCGCAGCAAAAACAGGTTGAAGCGATTTTGGCTGACGGCCACCAGCGTTTTGAGGCCGTTTACCGCCAGAGCCAGGAGCAGGCGCGCCCCCAGTATGAAGCCGTGCGCAACGATATCCGCGCGCGCATCCGCGCTCTGCTCACGCCCGAGCAGCAGCCGAAATTCGACGCGTTCCTGAAGCAGATCGACGCCGAGCGCAAAGCCCGCGAGCAGCAAGGTCCCCCTCGTCCGCCCAGGCCGCAGAGCGGGCCGCAGCCGCAAAACCACTGATTCCGTTTGCAAATTGACCGTCTCGTGTGACAACCGCGGGCGAGGCCCACGGTGCCGGCTCCTGTTGAAGCAACGAAGCGAAGCTCAGACTCCGCGCGGCGACGAATCCCGAAACATTCTTCCGCGACGACCGCAGTAATGCCGGCGCTCGCCCCGAGGGTGTGGATGGGCTTCGTAGTCGGTGAGCGTACCAGCAACGTGTGAAAAGTGCCGCCCATCACTCCGGGCTCTCGCGTTCCCACGATAATCATTTTCCGAATCGTCCCTGCGCTACGTATGACAGGGTGAGGGAAGTACGGGGTTTGATTTGCGTCGAATGCGCGCGAGGAAGGACCGTCTATTCCATCGCCAAGGCAGCTCGCTGTAAAGCGTCGCCGGAGATTGCCTTTGGGGTCACTCTGGCGTATGTTGATGCCCGGGCGGAATCCAGGACGTGAATTCAGGGCCGTTCTTTGCGGTAAGAACAATTCATCACGGAGGTGAGTGAGTGCGCGGTCCTCGCCTTTCCTTTTGCGGCTTCCTGATCGCCGCCGTTCTTTTTCTCGCGTTTCTGCTGCCCCCTCCCGCCGCCTACACTCGGATCAGACCCCGCGGGTTTTCGAATTCCTCGAAAAATGTTCCCCTTGGGCCGGGCGGTTACTCCCGGCGAATACGCGCGGCTTCTGCTGGCGATCAAGGAAAACTGGGAACGGGAAAAGGCCGGGGTTCTCGAAAGCGGCCCGGCTTTGGGTACGAACTTTACTCACATCACGGCCACACGGCTCCATCTGGGTTCGCTGGGCGAGGCCTTGGTCGTTTACTTCGGCCACTCTCCCGAGTGCGGCGCCACCGGCAACTGTCCGATGGCGGTTTATGTGCGCACTTCTGCTGGGTATCGCAGGGCCATCAGCGCCGGCGGGTGGGGCTATGCGCTGCTCCCCTCCGGCGGTCCTGTGCCGAACATCGCCTTTTATTCGAACGTGTCGGCCCGCGAGTCGTTTGCCGCACTGTTTCACTACGCTAACAAGAAGTTTGTGCAGGCGAGCCCGACGGATTGCACCGAGAGGAACAATTCCGAGCCGGTCTGTGCCGCCATGGGCGCCGCCCTGCGCAATACCCGCCGCATGGCGATTTCGCCCGCCGAGTATGCCGCGCTGCGGCCTGAAATTGAGGCCGGCATCAAGAAGCTGCCGCCGAAACTTCAACGAGAGTTCTCGTATGACGACGCGCACGGAGTAAGAATCGGCGGCCTGCTCAACGGAGCGGGCAATTACACCTTCACCGCGTTGGCTCTGGGGCCGTGCCGCACCTCTGAACCCGGATTTCCGTTTTGAGCTTTCCTGGCAAACCTTCTGATGTTCGTCATCATCAATATTCATGCGGGTGCGAGAACGATGATGACGCTCCGGAGGTGAAAACCCAGTGGGTGATACACAAAATGGGCCCTTTCAGCTCTCCTTCAACGCAGCGGGCGGTGCTGGACATAGATTCGACCGAGATTCCGGTCTACGGCCAGCAGGAGCAGAGCGCCTACAACGGCCACTTCGAAGCGCCTGCTATCACCCGCTGCTGTTGTTCAATCGGGAAGGTGACTGCCTGGCGGCGAAGCTCCGCCCGGGCAACGTGCATAGCGCCGAAGGTTGGGATGAGTTGCTGCTGCCGGAGATCGTGCGGCAGCAAGCGATGGGCAAAGAGGTCACGTTTCGCGCCGACGCTGCCTTTGCCCAGCCGGAGGTCTACGAGGCATTGGAGAAGCGAGGGGCGAAGTACGCGATTCGCATCCCCGCCAACGACGCTCTGTTGCGGGACATCTCGGAGTTGCTGACGCGACCGGTGGGACGGCCCAGCCACGACCCCGTGGTCTGGTACAAGGGCTTCCTCCACCAAGCAGAGAGCTGGAAAACGGCGCGGCACGTGGTGGCGAAGGTCGAACATCACGCGGGGGAGCTGTTCGCCCGCGTGGGCTTCCTCGTTACAAACCTGAGTCTGCCGAGTCGGGACGTAGTACGGTTCTACAACAAACGAGGCACTTGCGAGCAGTGGATCAAGGAGGGCAAGCAAGCGGTGAAGATGACCCGGCTGAGTTGCCACCGGTTCCGGTCGAACGAGGTACGGCTGTGGCTGAGCGTGATCGCCTACAATCTCGGGAACCTATGTCGGCGGCTGGTGCTGCCGCGGCGGGTCAAGAACTGGAGCTTGAGCAGCCTGCAGCAGCGGTTGGTGAAAACGGGCGGGCGGCTTCTGAAGCACGCCCGCTATTACTGGTTACTCCTGGCCGAGAGTCACCTGACGCGGCGGCTGTTCGGGGCGATGCTGGGATGGATCGAATTGCTGCCGCTGCCGACGGGTTAGCGCCACTGCAGGTGAAGAGAATTTTGAGAGGGGGAGCGGCGGAAGCCGAGGTGTCCGGGAAATCGTAGGGGAAACGGGTCCAGGTACCGGCTCCGCTGACCTCCAAGCAGTGCGGTCGGGAGCGGAATGGCCTGCTGGCCCCTGCGGTGAGGGATTTCCGTTGCAGGCGAGCCAGGGGAGCGTATAATTTCGTGGCTGAGAGTGGCAAAAAGGAAATCCTGGTGAAGAGGATACACGGCGATTACCACCATCGGCATCCGGCCCGTGATGTGTGGTTTGAGAACATGGCGGTGAGCTTCTATCACAAGCCGCTCGCGGAGATATTTGGCGAAATTCGGAGCGCCGGATTTATGGTGACCGATTTTCTCGAACCGAAACCACGGCCATCGCTGGAAAAAATAGACGCGGATATCTATCTGCTCTATAGCCGCACTCCCTTGTTTATGGTTTTTGAATTACAAGAGGGCGACACGCCGCCTGGCGCCCTCCGAGGGTGAAATTGCGATTTCTGGCCGTATGCTTGGATTCGCGTACGCCCAGGCCGCGAGGTATAGAAGTGCCGGTTCGGTTTTCACTCCCAACCAGAAGAGTGGCAGCGGGAATCGTAATTCCGCTCGTTCTTGCCGGCAGCGCACTGGCGCAGGCGGGGTGGTGGAAGAAGTATTCGACGCCTGGCGCCGACGTCCAGCTGGTCAGATCGAAAGATTTCGCTTACAAGGGCGTTCGCGTCTTCTACTACACCGTCCAGACAAAGGGCTTTCCGGCGCAGAGCGCGGTGACGCTGATGGTGCAGAACCTCGTTACAGGCACGCGGCCCTTGCTGCTCGGGAATTTCAAACTCGATGAGAGCGGGAAAGTTGTCAACGCAGATGGCTCAGAATATTCACTTATTTTGGGCGGCCCGAGCCCCGGCGAGACATTTCAACTCGCCGTAGCAACACTGGCGAAAAACACCAACGGTTTTGGACAAGTAACTCCGATTCCGATCGAAGCACGCGACGGCCCCTGCCACCTGTGGGCCATATTGATCGGCAGGTACGGAACAGGTTACGAGATACATGGCGATGGATTTCGTCCCGGTGAGAAGGTTTCTTTTGTCGGGGATTCAGAGGGTGAAGTACACGAGGCGGTGATCCCCGCACGAAGCGATGGTTCGTGGTGGACTGATGTTCTCCCAGGCATAAAAGGCAAGTTGGCAGGAACGGTTCAGATTACCGCGACAGGCGCTGCGTGCAGGCTCTCGATCAAAGCTCCGTGGAAAGCGCCGCCAGGCATGAAAGAAGCATCGCCGGGGCGACCCTAAGCCACGCGCCTGTCCAGATCCATTCGAGAAAACCTGGAACAGGAAAAAGCTCAGAGACAGCCAAAGGTTCCGGTGTCAATACGCGAGCTTGCCGTGGTACTTCATTTTTTTCACACAAAACCACGAATTACGGGCAGACCTGGACGCTCATCACCGCAACCGTGCCCAAAGGGATGAACAGCTCGGCGCACTGCATCGTCGAGGATCCCGTATCAGTTCTCTCCGGGGAAAATTCTCAGCCGCACCGCGGAATCTCAGTGGCGAAATTCCGCTTTATACCTTCTCGCGGGACCAATACCTGAGATACCTTCTTTTCAGGAAATGGCCACCTTATTTCCTGCCGCTTCACACCACGCGCGACGCCCAAGGCAGGATCTGGCTCTGGTGCGGCTGGAACTGGCCCCCTGGCCCTCCCGGAGCAGCTTTTGCCGGCTTCCTGGTGACAGACGGAAAAACCGTCGCGTATCACCGGCGGATTATTTCGATGCCGTTTCTCCACGTGACCACGCTGGGTGTGTGGGACAAGAATCACCTAGCTGCGGGAACCTTTGGCAGCGGGCTTTTCACCATCAACACCACAACCTTTGCAGCGCGACATTTCCCCGAGCCCGAGCCCGGCGCATTCTTTTTTGTCCGAAAAATCTTCACCGCGGCCGGAGACCATTACGTTCTGACCCTTGGCCCGAACCCCAGGTTCCGTGTCCGCCCGGAATTCAGGGCTTTACTCACCGATGCGCTGTGGCGCTTTCACGATGGCCAGTGGAAGGAAGTTGTAGCGAACGTCGGGAATACCGACGGCGTCGGCCTTGCGACCCCGCGAGGGTTCTGGCTGGCAAAGTCCGAGAGTGGCCTCTTATTTGCGCCACTGAACCGCCCGCCCAAACGAGTGGATTGGCGGCAGGGCGTCCCGTTTGGTCGTGTCAGCCGGCTTTTTCGGTTGCCTGATGGCAATGTGCTGGCCTATGGCCGGGTCTTTGAAAGCCGCACAGCGGAGTTTCGCCCGGCCTCAGTGCTGAGGCGGAGGTCGCCGCACTTGCGCCTTTCCGTGCTGCATCCCCTCACCAAAATCGAGCCGGGACCCAATCACAACTTATGGGGACTTCTGCCGGGTCGCGTTCTCGGGGAATGGGACGGTTCGCGGTGGATCAACCATCCGCTTCCAGAGGTAATCAAGGTTTCGCGCATCAGCGGTCTCGACGTTGATACGCGCGGGCGCGTCTGGCTTTTCCCGGATTGCAACCTTGGGCCGATGGGTTTCTATAATCCGGCTGCGGACCGATGGAGCGTCTTTTTGAGTTACCGGACAGCCCTTTCGCAGCGCAGTCATCACGTCCAATTCCTGCACCCGGCCGACGACAGAACACGGCCCATCTACGGACCGGATTCGCAGATCGTCTTCGTGGGTGTCTGCTGGGGCGTGAATTACTTCGACGGTTCCGTCTGGCGGCTATTCCAGGGACGGGACGCGCCGCCGAACCGGGACATCTCAATCCCGCCGTTTTTCGGCTCCTCCGGTCACTTGGCCCTGGATGTTCAGAAAACGACCTGGGAATGGACACCACAGACCGGATGGGACCCCACAGCCGGAAAGCCGCCGGCAAATTACATCGCTTTGTTGCCGAATCCTTTCGCGCCGCCGCTTGCGCCACCGGTGGGTTGCGAATCGCCGCCCCCGTCTTCGCTGGTGAAAGACTTCTTGGGACGATCCTGGTGGGTCGCCGACGATGCGCTCTACGAAGGTGTTGCAGGCCATTGCCGGACGATCCTCTCCGCCTCCGTTCGTCAGCCTTTCATCGACGGCCGGAAACTCGTGGCGGCAAAAATCGATCTGCGCGGCAACGCCTTTCTTGAGACCACCGGGCCGTCTTCCTACATCATGGTGCCAAGAAAACTCTATGGCGGAAAAACGCCTCGCGTTGCGGCCAACCGTGCGGGCGTGCGCTGATGCGACAAGGATCACAGCCGGCCGAAATTGGATTTTGTCCCCACGGCGACTCCCGACTTGCTGACAGGCTGGGTTTCGCCTCGGCGTTCTTTGACGGGGGCTGCGGCAGGGAATTGGCGATCAGTTTCTGATGTTGTAATCGGGTCAAAAAGGAATATCCTCGTCGGAAATGCCGGAGCCTGGCTGCGGCTCTTCCATTTCGGGGATTTGGGATTCCCCGTGCGATTCGGCGGCGCGGTTCGCGGGTGCTTCGCCTGGACCGCTTTCGCCACGCGACCCGAGCATCTTCATTACGTTGGCGACGATGTCCGTGGCGCTGCGTTTCGCGCCAGTCGTCTTGTCATCCCACTGCCGCGTCTGCAATCGCCCTTCGACGTAGACGAGCGATCCGCGCTTCAGATACTGCTGTGCGATTTCCGCCAGCCGGCCGTACATCGTGATGCGGTGCCATTCGGTGCGCTTCTGGCGTTCGCCCGCGCGGTCCTTGTACGTTTCGTCCGTAGCCAGAGAGAAATTGCACACCTGCTGGCCGCTCGGAAGGTACCGCGTTTCCGGGTCGCGGCCCAGCCGTCCCACCAGAATCACCTTGTTCACGGACATCGTCAGTAACCTTCGGGGCGAAAGTTCGGCCCGAGTATAACCGAAAGACCGGAGGCGTGCACGGAAGTTCGTCCGGCGCGGCGGAGAAGGGAACCGTTCGGCGCGGAACTGCCGAGGCGCGCATACCAGCAATCGCGTCCGTCAGCGCCCGCGCGCTCAGTTAGTGAGCGCCGGTCAGCGGACGTGCAGCAGGCGCAAGCGCGCTTCGGCCTTGCGCGCCTGCTCAGTGCCGGGATTTTCGCGAATCACGCGGCGCAGTTCGGCGATCGCCGGGCCGTTCTCATGCAGTTTCAGCAGTGCGTAGGCCTTTTTCAGCCGCGCGTCGGCGCGCTTGAAGCTGTGCGGGTAGTTATTGAGCACTTGGTCGTATTCGCCGATCGCATCGGGATAGCGGCCCTGGTTGTAGGCGATTTCGCCGAGATAAAAGTACGCGTTCGAAGCCAGATCGGTATTCCCGTAGTACTGCAAATACTGCCGGAATTCCTGATTGGCCAGCGAGTAGTTTCCGGAAGTGAAGTCGCGCAGCGCATTCGTGTAGAGCAAATCGGCCGGCGGCGCCGGTCCCGCGGGCATCGGCTGCTGTCCTGCGGCCGCGGTCGGCTGCCCAGGACCATCCGGCATGCCCATTCCGCCCGGGGCTCCCGTGCCGGTGGGGCCTGTGCCGGTTCCCATCGGCGTCGAGCCGGCCGCCAGCGCGGAAACCTTGGCATCGAGCGTTTGCAGGCTGTTTTGCACCGTGGCCACCTGGCCGGAAAGTTTTCCGATTCTCGCTTCTACGTCTTCGAGGCTGCCGGAAAGCGCCTGCACCTGGCTCGACATCGAGGAAATTTCCGAACCCGTATTCGCCTGCATGTCCTGAACGCTTTTCTGCAGCCCGCCCAGCGTGCCGGCCAGTTGATTCTGCGAATCGACGGACTGGCCGATCAGCGTTTTCAATTCGGCGAAGCCCGTCGTCATCTGGTTCTGCATCGCCTGCTGGTTTTGATAGAGCAGCGCCACCTGCTGCTGCAACTGGATGATTTCCTTGGCTACCGCTTCGGCCGGGGGCGGCGATAGAAGCGCTCCCAGCACCAGCCCGACGAGCACCGTCGCCGCGCCGCCCAACGCAAGTCGTCGTCCAAGCAATGTCGTTCCTCCTCGATTGCCGCGGCCGGCTCCGGCCTTCCGCAAAAGCGGGCGGCCGGAGCGCGGTCCGCGGCGCGTTCCCGAGATTTAGTGAGCCATCACGAAATGCGCCCGCCGGTTTTCCTGCCAGCAGGTCTCGTTATGCTCGGTGCAGAAGGGGTGCTCCTTGCCCCAGCTCATCGTGGTCATCCGGTTGGCGCTGATGCCCAGCGCGACCAGGAAATTCTTGGCCGCGTCGGCACGCCGCTGTCCCAGACCCAGGTTGTATTCGAGCGACCCGCGCTCGTCGCAGTGCCCTTCGATCGTCACAGCGACGTTCGGATGCGACCGGAGGAACGCTGCGTCCTGCGTCAGAGCAACCCGGGCATCGGGACGAATGTCGGCCTTGTTGAAATCGAAGAAAGCGTCCTTCACGTCGCGGGCGAACAGTTCCTCGATCGTGGCGCTCTCCTGCGTCGGCTGCGGGGCCGCCGCCGGCGAAACGGTCACGCGAACCGTGTCCACGGCGTTGCCGCCCGGGCCGCTCGCGGTAATCGTGTAGGTGGTGGACTGGCTCGGGCTGACCGGGGTCGAGCCTTGCGCTTCGACGCTCCCGACGCCCGGCTCCAGATCCAGCTTCGTCGCGTTTTCCGACGTCCAGCTCAGCGTCGATTGCTGTCCCTGGTTGATAAAGTTGGGCGATGCCGACAATTTCACCGTCGGCGGAGCCGGCGCGGCCGCCGGCGCCGGCGGCAGTGCGGCCGGCTTTGCGGTCACTTTCTTCTGGCAAGCGCCCGCCGCGATCGTACCTGCAACAACCAATGCAATGAGGCCGTACTTCCGAAAAAATCTGCTTTTCGTGCTGCTTGCGCTGCTACTGTCCATGCGGTTCCTCCTGAACGTTTCTCCCTGGTGGAGCGGTGAACGGGGCGACTACGTCGTCTATCGTAACACTAGCGATTCGCGTCGCTCCACAGCTCGCCGCTCTTCTCGTTTCGCCTGCCGGGCGCTTATTTCCACGACCAGTTCGGCGAAAAATTCTTGCCGTGATGTGTCAACTGCCGCAATCCGCTGCCGTCGGCGAGCATCGTCCAGATCTCCCACTCGCCCGTCCGGTCGGACTGGAACACCAAGTGCCGCCCATCGGCCGCCCAGCTGGGCCGTTCGTTCCGTCCGGCGTCCCGCGTGAGCTGCAGCAATTGATGCGTGGCGATATCCATCAAGTAGAGGTCGTAATTGCCGTTTACCCGCCGCCAGCTGAAGGCGAGCAGTTGCGCGTTGGGCGACCACGTCGGGTCCACCACGTATCCCATGCCGGGCAATTCGATTTTCACCACGTTTGTTCCGTCCGAATTCATCATGAAAAGTTCCGGCAATCCATCGCGATCGCTGACGAACACGATCTGTTTGCCCGTTTTCGGATTCCACACCGGCGAAGTATTCACCGAACGCGGAGTGAAGGTGAGCTGCCGCGGATGCGTGCCGTCTCGATTGATCGTCCAGATTTCCGGGTCGTTCCGCATGCTCGAGGAAAACGCCAATTCGCGCCCGTTCGGCGACCAATCCGGCGCGTAATTCGTTCCGGGAAAGCGCGGGAAATAGAGTACGCGGTGGGCGGCCATCGAATAGAGGCAGATCTGCGCGGAAACCACCCCGCGAAACGGCACGAAGCACGTGAACGCGATTTCGCCCGCGTCCGGCGACCATCGCGCCGTGATCGCTTCGGTGCGCATGTGGGTGATCTGGTGCTTGTTCGCGCCGTCGTAATCCATCACCCACAGCTCGGCCACGTTCCCGGTCTTATGACTGTACACGATGTGCGTTTCGGCGATCCCCGGCGAACCGCCGCTCAGCAGCTCCACGATGTCGTCCGCCATTTCGTGCGCCAGCAGCCGCGCCCCTTTCGCCGTCGCCGCGCCCGTATAGATTTTGGAAAGCATCGGCGGCGCGGCGGGATTCGTCAGGTCTTCCAGCCAGCCGGAAACGGAAAGCGTCTTGCCCGAAACCGACATGTTTCCGAAGGCGATCATCGCGGCGCTCGCCGGCGCCTGCGTCCATTGCTGCTGTTGCCCCTGCAACTGGCTCGGCTGCGAGGGCCAGCTCGACGGAATCGGATAAAAACTCTTGCTGACCATATCGATCAGGCCCGAATAGGCCAGATCGTCCCACAGCACCTTGTCGAACACCTGCTGCAGCGGTTGCGCCGTCGCCCCGGCCGCGCCGAAGTCCGGCAGCGCTAGCCGCACTTTCTGCACGCCCATGCCGGTCCCGGTCTTGAACCACGCCTGCGGAGTCGGCGCGGCTCCCAGCGCCATCGCGCCGAGCGCACCCAGCGCCAGCACCGCTATTCCCAACGACCATCGTTTTGCGTTCATCTGCGCTTCCTTCACCTGCGAAAATCAAACCAGAATTCCACGTTCACAAAGTTGCCTGTGTAAGCCCCGGGTAACGGATTGAGCGGGCTCGACGCCAGAATCGCCCGCACCGCCGATTGATCCACCGAGGGGTATCCGCTCGACTTCATGACCTGAATGTTGACGATCGTCCCGTCGTGCAGGATCTGAAAATCTACCACCGCGCGTGGCGCCCATTGCACCGTCGGGTCCACCGTCGCCTGCAGCCAGTTGCTGCTCACGCGCCGCTGCACCGCCTCCACATACCACGGAAATTGCTGCCCGAACCCTCCCGCCGGCCCGCCCATGCTCATGCCCGCGGCCGTGTTCTGGCCCATCTTGAACGTCGACGGAGAGTAGGGAACTGCCGGTGGTCCGCCCTGTCCGTAAGGGATCGCGTTGGGGGGCGGTTGCGCTTTGTTTTTCAGAATCTGGGATTTCCGCGGCGATTTCCATATCGGCCGCTTTTCCTTGTTGAATTCCGGCAGCTTCGTCGCCTGCGGCTCGAAAGGCACCTTCGGCGGCGGCTCGGATTTGTAGAGTCCGTGCGTCGTATCCACTACTCTGCTCGTGGTGATCGTGCTCGGCGCCGGCAGCGGCACCGCCGGCAAGCTCCCCACCAGCGACACCTGCACCGGGGTGCCTTCCCCCGATCCGCCCCACATCTCGCCCCGATGCGACAGCATCGCCGACACCACGAACAGCGCCGCCAGCGCGACGTGAAACGCGCCCGACCATGCGAGCGAATTCCCCAGCTTTTCGCCCGGACGCTTTCCGCCCATCGTCCCCTCAGTAGCGGGCGCGAGCTCTTTCGGTGATGGGTACGGTGACGACACTGATGTTCCGGATGCCCGATTCCTGCAACTCGTCGGCCACCGTCGCGAAGCTGCCGAACGGCACTCCTTCGTCGCAGCGGATGTAGACCGGCTGGTGCGCGGGATCGGTCACCTTGGCTTTCACCTCGGGTCCCAGTAGGTGAATATTCACCGGTTTGTCGTTCAGGTAGACGCGCTGGGCCTTGTCGATTGTGATGATTACCCGGGCCTGTTTGATCTGCTTCACCGTCTTCGTTTTCGGCAAATCCACCTTGATGCCGGATTGCAGCATCGGCGCGGTGATCATGAAAATCACCAGCAGCACCAGCATCACGTCGATGAACGGCACCATATTGATTTCGGAAAGCGAGCTTCCGGTTGGCCGCATCACTTGGGGCATGGCAAAACCTCAAAACTTCCTGTTTCGTTCGTCGTAGGCTTCGCTCGCCGGCGCGCCGAAGCCTACTCGGCCGATTCGATATGCGTCACCACTTCCGCGATGAAATGATCCATGCGCGTTGAAAAATCGCGGATCTTGCTCAGAAAGTGGTTGTACGCGATCACCGCCGGAATCGCGGCAAACAGCCCGGCGGCGGTGGTGATGAGCGCTTCGGCGATCCCGGGAGCGGTGGCGCGCAGGCTCGTCGCGCTGGTTTCGCCCAGGCGCGAAAAGGCGTCCATCACGCCCCACACCGTCCCGAACAGCCCGATGAACGGCGAAACCGTCCCGGCGGTGGCCAGAAACGGCATCCACTTCTCCAGCCGCCGCGTTTCCTCCGCCGCCACCAACTGCATTTCCACGGCGACCGCTTGCGGATTTTTCACGGGACCCGGATGCGGATTGCCTCCGCCCGATTGCCGTTCCCATTCGGTGCGCCCGGCGATGTATACGCTCGCCAGCGGCGACCCCGGAGCCATCGCCTGCAGCGCCGCGGGTTCGGGCAACTGGCGCGAAGCCCGGAAAAGTTTCAGGAAATTCCCGGTGTGAGTTTCGATCAGGCGAAACAGCTTGTACTTCTCGAAAATCACCGCCCACGAGAAAAGGGAAAACAGCAGGAGAATCAATAGGACGATGCGGGCGACCCAGCCCGTCTGCTCGAAGAGTCCGGTCAGCGGGCTCGCCAGTGACACAGCAACCAGGGTAAGAATTTCTCACTCCCTCTTGGCGCCAGCGGAGAGCGGGAACCGCACGAAATTAGCATATGCCTCCATCGCGGTCAAACGTCATCCGTCGCGCCTGTTCGTGATCCTACACGTCCACCCTTTATTTGGACGCAAGGAATCCTTCCAGTGCTGCCCGCCCCGCTCAAATCGCGCCCGGCTCCCTGCGCCCGCGAACCGCTATGCTAAAATGACCGCGGAATCGCTCCATGGTGGATGTCCCTCTTTCGTCGCTCGTGCCGGCCGCCCAGGCGGACCCTCGCCCGTCCGGCCCTACCTTTTACCTCGAAACCTTCGGCTGCCAGATGAACGTGCACGATTCGGAAAAAGTCGCCGGCGTGCTCCTTTCGCGCGGTTATCGGCCCACCAGCGACCCCGATCGCGCCGATCTCGTCCTCTACAACACGTGTAGCATTCGCGAAAAGGCCGCGCAAAAGGTTTTCGCCCATCTCGGCCGCCACAAAAAAGCCGCCGGCGAAAATCGCCGCGTGGCCGTTCTCGGTTGCGTCGCCGAGCAGGAAGGCGAGCGGATCTTCGACCGCGCGCCCTGGGTCAGTCTGGTCTGCGGATCGGCCAGTTACCGCCGCCTGCCCGAGTTCCTCGATCGCCTCGAAGCTGGCGAGCGTCGCGTCACCGGCCTCGGCCTCGACGTCGACGAGACGTTTGAAACCGAAGTCACTCGCCGCGACCATCCTTTCCGCGCCTACGTCACCATCATCGAAGGTTGCGACAAGCGCTGCACCTTCTGCGTCGTTCCTTCCACGCGCGGCCCCGAGCGCAGCCGCGCTTCGTCTTCCGTCCTCGCCGAAGTCCGGCGCCTCGCCGCGGCGGGCTACACCGAAGTCCAATTCCTCGGCCAGACCGTCGATTCCTGGCGCGATCCCGGCCCGCCGGGGCTCTGCTTCGCCGATTTGCTCCTCGCCGCGGCCGACGTCCCGGGCATTCGCCGCGTTCGCTTCACCACTTCGCACCCGCGCGATTTCGGTCCGGATATCGTTCAGGCGATCGATCGTTGCCCCGCGCTCTGCGAGCACGTCCATCTGCCGGTGCAATCCGGCTCGACCCGCGTTCTCGATCGCATGCGCCGCAATTACACCCGCGAGCAATATCTCGAAACCGTCGCCTTGATCCGTTCCGCTCACCGCCAGATCAGCCTCACCACCGACGTCATCGTCGGCTTTCCCGGCGAAACCGAGCAGGACTTCGCTCTCACGCTCGACCTCCTCGATCGCGCTCAATACGACGGCGTTTTCGCCTTCAAATATTCCCCCCGTCCCAATACCCCCGCGCTCGCTTGGCCCGATCAGCTCCCCGAGCAGGAAAAGAGCCGCCGCCTGGCCCTCCTTCTCGAACGCCAACGGGAAATCCAGGTGGCGCGCAACACCGCGTGGATCGGCCGAACCGCCGAAGTCCTCGTTGACGGCCGGCACGAGGCCCGAAATCAATGGACCGGACGCACCTCCGGCAACCGCGTCGTAAATTTCTCTTCACCCGCTTTGGATCTTCTGGGACAATACGCTCAGATCGCGATCACTCAGGCCGGCCCGAACAGCCTCGTCGGCGAACACATCTTGTAGTCGCGGGAGGCGCCCATGGAAGTCGAGATGAAAATCCGAGGGCTCATGATGGATCCGGTGACGAACATGCCTGTGGTCGTCCTGCGCGACGCCGACGGCGGTTCCGTTCTGCCCATTTGGGTCGGCATCTACGAAGCCAACGCCATCGCGCTCGAAATCGAAAAGGTCCAGACTCCCCGGCCGATGACGCACGACTTGCTGAAAAACGTCCTGCTCGGCCTCCAGGTCGCCGTCCACAAAGTCGTCGTCAGCGACCTGAAAGACGACACCTTTTACGCGCTGATCTGGATGGAACGCGACGGCCACATCTTCGCCATCGATTCCCGTCCCAGCGACGCCCTCGCCCTCGCTCTGCGCCTCGACTGCCCCATCTACGTCGAGGAACACGTCCTCGCCAGCTCTCGCGTAGCCAATGGCGGCACGGAAAAGGCCGCCATCGAGGAAAACCGCAAGTGGCTCGAAGGCCTCGACGACGAGGACCTCGGCCGCTATAAGATGTAGCCGCGAGCGGACGACCCGTTCCAGCCACACCATTAATCTCCCGTCCCTCCGCGCCCATCACCACCTGACACCAGCATCCTCGTTGACTTGCCGGGGTACCCATCCTAATATTCCACCGGCGTGGCTGACCCTTCTTCACTGATTGGCAAGTCGGTTTCCCACTACCGCGTCGTCGAAAGGCTCGGCGGCGGCCGGATGGGTGTGGTCTACAAAGCCGAGGACACGAAACTTGGCCGTTTCGTCGCCCTGAAATTCCTTCCCGACGACTTGGCTCGCGATCACCGCGCGCTCGATCGTTTCGAGCGCGAAGCCCGCGCCGCCTCAGCGCTCGACCATCCCAATATCTGCACCATCTACGAAATCGGCGAATACGAGGGCCGTCCGTTCATCGCGATGCAATGCCTGGAAGGTTTCACGCTGAAGCATCGCATCAACGGCAGGCCATTGCCGCTCGACCTGCTGCTTGAACTCGGCGTCGAAATCGCCGAAGGGCTCGAGGCCGCCCATGCGAAGGGCATCGTTCACCGCGATATCAAGCCGGCGAATATTTTCGTTACCACGCAAGGCCACGCGAAAATCCTCGATTTCGGGTTGGCGAAGCAGACGGCAAAAGGCGGCGAAATGGCCGGCGCGACGATGACGCGCGACGCCGCCGGCCCTACCGTCGGCGAAACTCTGCTCACCAGTCCCGGCACGGCCGTGGGCACCGTCGCCTACATGTCGCCTGAACAGGTGCGCAGCGAGCCGGTTGACGCCCGCACCGATCTGTTCAGCTTCGGTGCGGTCCTCTACGAAATGGCCACCGGCGTCCTGCCGTTCCGCGGCGAGGGCACCGGCGCGATTTTCGAAGCGATCCTTCACGGTGCGCCCACCGCTCCGGTGCGGCTGAATCCTGACGTGCCTGCTGAACTTGAGCGAATCATCTCAAAGGCGCTCGAAAAGGACCGCCGCTTGCGCTGCCAGGCCGCGGCGGAGATGCGAGCCGATCTGGCGCGCCTGAAGCGCGATACCGAATCCAGCCGTCACGCCATCAGCATGACGCAGCCCGCCGCGCCCGCGCCCTCGTCCGCGCAGGTGACTCCGGCCTCTCCAGTAATCCTGCCTTCCGCGCCTGTGACGCCCATCTCCGATAGTAGGGGCGAGGCCAGCGCGCCCGCCGGCGCTGTCATCCTGAACCCGCCGCAGCGGGTGAAGGATCCCGAAAATGGTTCAGCCGCGTCCCCATCGTCCGTCACCGTGCCCGCCGCGTCCGCAACCGCCAAGCGCCGTTGGCCGCTCATCGCCGCTGCAATCATTGTCCTCGGCGCCATTGGCGCCGGCGCGTGGTTCTATCTGAACCGCGGCCCGAAGCTGACTTCGAAAGATACGATCGTGCTGGCGGATTTCTCCAATACAACCGGGCAAGCCGTTTTCGACGGTACGCTGAAGCAGGCCCTCCTGGTTCAGCTCAGCCAGTCGCCCTTTCTCA
>JAKASX010000142.1 GCA_021818865.1 Acidobacteriota bacterium | reverse complement strand
GTTTTCTCAACGCCATCACCAGCGGCAATATCCGCGATCTGAAGCCGGGCGAAAGCTCGCTCGGTCTTCTGCTCAATCCCCAGGGGCATATTCTCGCCGAGCTGCGCACGCTCGCGCTCGACGATCGTCTGCTGGTTTTGTCGCCCACGATGGTCGCCGGGCGCACGCTCGAAACGCTCGATAAATTCATCATCATGGACGATGTCGCGCTCCTGGATCGCACCGCCGAATTCGCCACGTTTGCCGCCGTCGGCCCCGCGGCCGGTGTCTTCGCGGAGCATCTGACGCAGGTCAAATCCGGGGATCTTCCCGCGGGCGCGCACGTCGAAGCGCGCGTCGGCGAAACTCCCATTCGCGTCTTGCGCCCCACTTCGCTCGGTCTTGACGGTGTGGAATTTCTCGTGCCGCGGGCACAGCTTGCCGGCCTGTGGTCGCGAGCGCTGGAAATCGCCGAAGCCCTGTCCGGCGGCTGCGCCGGCTATCGCGCGATCGAATCGCTCCGCATCGAGCAGGGAATCGCCTGGTTTGGCGCCGATTTCGACGACCGCGTGATTCCTCACGAAGCCGGCCTCGAAACCTCGCACATCAGCTACGTGAAGGGCTGCTACACCGGCCAGGAAATCGTCGAGCGCGTGCGCTCGCGCGGCCAGGTGAATCGGCGCCTGGCGGGCTTGGCCTTCGACAGCGCCGCGCTGCCCCAATCTGGCGCAAGGATCTTCGCCGAGGAAAAAGAAGTGGGATGGCTTACCAGCGCTGCTTTTTCTCCGCGCAAGAACTGCGCGATCGGGCTGGGCTATTTGCGCCGCGAATTTCGCCAGCCGGGCAGCCGCGTCCATGCCGACGGCCGCGAAGCAGAAATCATTTCGTTGCCACTCGAATCGCCGCCGAAATAGGGAACGCGCTGCCGCGTCCCGCGCGTCACTGCCGAATCAGACGAATGGCGATGTCCGAGCCGGAAGTCGTTGTGCCGGTGGGGCTGCCGCCTTGCGGACACGGGGAAATGTTCAGGATGGCCGCGTTCAACACCAGTTGATCGTTCTGCTTCTCCACATCTCTGATGAACAGGTCCATGAACCCGATTACTTTCACCTGATTCGTCGAGCCGGGCACCAGCGGCGCGCCGTCGTAAATCGGCGCGGTTACGACGGATCCGGGTCCGCCGTTGCTGTGATTCGATCCCGGCGTAATCGTGTAGGTGGCGTCGGGCGGATAGTTGAACGTGATGCTGTCTTGCCCCTGGTTCATCCCGTAGCCGCTCGCGTTGATGCGGTCTTCCACGCCTTGCGTTACCGGCCCGGTCGCTTTGCCGGGATCGGGCGTCAGGACGTCGCCGCAGGAAATGGTCTTCGGATAGCACTGCAGGATGTAATTCCGCAGGTCGGCCTTGCTGTTGCTGTTATCAAACGAAATCATGTACCAGTGGCTGGGCACGGCGCTGCCCGCCGGGCCGGGCGTGTCGGTCGCTGAAAAGTGCAGCGTCCACGGCTCGCCAAATACGCCCCCGCCGGCCAGGTACAGCCCCGCATTCTGAATGTGGTAACTTCCGTCCGCACCCAGATAAACGAAATTTCCCGCCGGCCCGTTCGAATATTTCGATGTCGAGGGATCTCCACAAGCGGCATTCGCCGGACTCAAGTGCGCCGGATTCGTGTCGCAGTTCGGCACCAGAAACGGAACGATGCACGTGTTCGCCACGCCGCCGTTGTACGCTTCGGCGGTCGCCGTTGCGGAAACCTCGCCGACGAATATTTTGAACATTCGCGCGAAAATCGTTGGAATCGCGTTTCCGCGATCGCTCGTTCGCCGCACCGTCACGGTGATTTGCGGCTCGACCGCCGAGGGGTAGCTGAAGCCGACGTCGCCGGGATCGAGCGCGACCGGCTCGCCGAGCACGGCGTTTTGTCCCGCGACATTGGCCGCCTGGCCGCGCGCCAGCGCTTCCTGCGGCCCTCCGGCCACGCACCCTCCGGTGGATGTGCATCCGGAGGTTACAAACGTATACGCGCCGGCGAGCGCCGCGGAATCCGCCGCGCGCTGGGCTTCGTTGCGGGCCACGTAGAGCATTCCGAGGTCGATCGCCAGCGCCAGCACCGCCAGCAGCACCGCGATCCCTCCGGCCACCAGAAACAGCGACGCCCCGCGCTCCTTCGTCCTCTGGATTCGCCGCTTCATGATTCTTTCTCTCCCCTCGCCGCCCTTAGGTCAGGTTCTGCATCGTCACCGTGGTGATCACTTTTTGCGGCAATACGCCGCCCAGCAGTCGCCCGAGCAGCGTCCACCGCAGTGGAAACGTCAGCGTCACGCGCGTTGCCGAAACCGCTCCGTCGGCCGAGGCGATCGTCGCTCCGCGGTCGATTTCGAGCGCAATGCCGTTCTGGCACGTGTAATTCACCCGCGCGGGCGCTGTATAGGTCTCTGGTTGCAGCGGCTGGAGGCAGCTGGCGTCGTGCCCCGCATTCGTCATGTACTGGCGAACCTCATCCGCCGCAGCCACCAGCGGGCACGGCACCGAACCTTGGCAACTCGTGCTGTTAATCGGCATGGAGACCGAAACGCGCGCTCCTTCGCGCGCTGCGTTCGTCATCCGGTCCTTCAGAAGAAACGCCGATCCGAAATCCCACACGCAGGCCACCAGCAGCAGAAGCAACGGCATCAACAGCGCAAACTCCACCAGCTCCGATCCCGGTTCCGTTCCGCAGCCGTTCCGCCGCACGCCGCTCGTCATAATTCGCGCCCTCCCTCCGCTTTAGGGGCAGCTACCCGTCGCCGGCTGGTTTTCCCTCCGCATCTGCGCCTTGGCCGTCAGCTGAATCGTCGTCAGCCCTAATCCGGTGAAGGGAATTTCCAGCCGAAACGGATACGCGAAGGAAATCGCCACGCCACACTGCTGTCCGGTGTCGCTTGCGTTCAGCCATTCCACCTGCTGCGTGTAGTCCGTCACCTTGTTGGGATCGAGATTGGCCGAGCGCAGCACCGGAGCGATCTGGTTGGCGAAGACGCTGCTGCTGTCCATGCTGACTCCGGACGGATCGGCGAACGTATTGCCCGCGGCAAACGAACTGGGCATGGCCGCCACGCGCGCGCCTTCCCGGGCCGCTCGCGTGAGCGTCTGATGGACGTTATAGGCCCGCGCAAACCAGATGATGCCCAGCATGAGCGTCAGCAGAATCGCCATTACAAAGGCAAATTCCAGCAACTCAGCGCCCCGCTCGGGCCCATCGAATCTTCCGCCATGCATCGCGATCCCCCGTTCTTGGTTTCGTTTGGTGCAAACTGGTTGCCAAAAGCGGACGAGGCTCGCGGCTCCTAAATTACTGTTCCGTCAACGCCATCCGCTCGATTCTTCCTTTGCCCGTGAGCGGACTCACGCACAGCTGAGCCTTTTCACGCTCGATTCCTGAGATGTGGAAGTTCTAGTCCTGCGCCACTTCAGCCGCCGACTAGGCGCGACAGAGCGTCACCCTTGGCTTGTACCGTTGCGACTCAGGAGAGAAGGGAATCAGGAAAATAAGGCTGGAACTTGGGAATCTGTGCCATTCGGCCGGGCTGTGCTCGAAAAAGCCCGAAGCTTGCGTGCCCTGAAGTGCGGCAAAGGTTGGCCGATGCGGGCGCGGAAACCCGCGCCCGCACGGGCGGGAGAAACTACCTTTGACTCGACTTGCCGATCCGCATTCCGTAGAACGACTGGTGGACGAAGTACAAGGAGATGGCGAAAAACACCGCCGCAAGGATGTGCGTCAGCGTGCCGCCGGTTTGCGCCGTCAACCGCACCGCCAGTTCGACGGCCAGCAATCCGAACAGCGTGGTGAACTTGATGATCGGATTCAGCGCCACCGACGAGGTGTCCTTGAACGGATCGCCCACCGTGTCGCCCACCACCGTCGCGTCGTGCAGAGGCGTGCCTTTCTGCTTCAACTCGACTTCGACGATCTTCTTCGCGTTGTCCCACGCGCCACCGGCGTTGGCCATGAAGATGGCCTGGTAGAGCCCAAAGATGGCGATGGAAATCAGGTAGCCGATGAAGAAGAAAGGATCGACGAACGCAAAGGCCAGCGTGGCGAAAAACACGGCGATGAAGATGATGATCATGCCTTTCTGCGCGTATTGCGTGCAGATGCCGACCACCTTCTTGCTGTCGCTCACCGAGGCCTTCTCGACGCCCTCGAGGTGAATGTTGGCCTTGATGAATTCCACCGCGCGATACGCGCCGGTCGTCACCGCCTGCGTCGACGCTCCGGTGAACCAGTAAATCATTGCTCCGCCGGTCACGAGGCCTAAAACGAACGGCGCGTTGAGCAGCGACAGCTTGGCCACGTCGGTGGTGAGACCGTTGGTGAGCGCCATAATCGTGGCGAAAATCATGGTGGTGGCGCCGACGACGGCCGTGCCGATCAGCACCGGTTTCGCGGTTGCCTTGAACGTGTTGCCGGCACCGTCGTTCGCTTCGAGCATTTCCTTGGCGCGCGCGAAATCCACTGTCGCTCCCGTTCTGGCCTTCACTTCGTCCGCGACCCCCGGCCGCGTTTCAATTAGCGAAAGCTCGTAAATGGATTGCGCGTTGTCGGTGACCGGGCCGTAGGAGTCGACGGCAATCGTGACCGGACCCATGCCCAGGAATCCAAACGCGACAAGGCCGAAGGCGAAGACTGGCGCGGCAAGCATGATATTTCCGAGGCCGCGCAGGCTGACCCACGAACCGATCGCCATCAGGACCATCATCGTGAGGCCCAGGTAGTAGCCGGAATAATTGCCGGAAACGAACCCCGACAAAATGTCCAGCGAAGCCCCGCCTTCGGTCGCCGACGCCACCACTTCCTTCACGTGCCGCGATTCGGTCGATGTGAACACCTTCACGAGTTCCGGAATCAGCGCTCCCGCCAGCGTGCCGCAGGAAACGATCGTCGAAAGCTTCCACCACAGCGTCGGATCGTTGCCAATGTCGGAAATCGTGGCCCAGGAACTCAGATACGTCAGTCCGATCGAGGCGATCGAGGTAATCCAGACGAGCGAGGTGAGCGGGGCCTCGAAATTCATTTTCGTGGCCGCGCCGTACCGCACCCGCGCGAAGAGGTTGTTGATGTAGAAGGCTCCCGCCGCTGCCACCAGCATGGCGATGCGGATCACGAAAATCCAGACCAACAATTGCACCTGCACGATCGGGTTTTTGACACCGAGCAGGATGAAGGTGATCAGCGCCACGCCCGTCACGCCATACGTCTCGAAACCGTCCGCGCTCGGCCCCACCGAATCGCCGGCGTTGTCGCCGGTGCAATCGGCGATGACGCCGGGGTTGCGCGCGTCGTCTTCCTTGATTTTGAAGATGATCTTCATCAGGTCCGAGCCGATGTCGGCGATCTTGGTGAAAATGCCGCCGGCGATGCGCAGCGCCGAAGCGCCCAGCGATTCGCCGATGGCGAATCCGATAAAGCACGGCCCAGCGTAGCTGCCCGGCACGAAGAGCAGAATGATCAGCATCATCAGCAGTTCCACGCTGATCAGCATCATTCCGATGCTCATCCCCGCCCGGATCGGAATTTCATACAAGGGATACGCCTTGCCGCTCAGGCTCGCGTAGGCCGTGCGCGAATTTGCAAACGTGTTCACGCGAATCCCGTACCACGCCACGCCGTAACTGCCGCAAATGCCGAGCACGCTGAAGGCGAGAATGATCGCCACGCGCGCCGCGCTGAAGTGCAGCAGAACGCCGAAGTAGAGAATGATGATCACCGCGATGAACGCCCAGAGCAGAAGCAGGAATTTTCCCTGCTGCGTCAGGTAGGTCTTGCACGTTTCCCAGATGAGGTTGGACATTTCCTTCATCGATTCGTGCACCGCCAGCCCCTTCAGCCGGCTGTACATCACGAGGCCGAAGATGAACCCGAAAAAGCAGAACAGCAGTCCGTACGTCAGCAGGTGATGCCCGTTCATGCCGAGGAAGCGCACCTGCGCCAGATCCGGCAACTTCAAATTCGCTTCGCCGGCCGTCGGGTCGCCCGTCGCCGCCAGCGCGCCGCTCGCGCCCGAAAACAGCAGCGCCAGCGACCAGGCGCCCATCTTCGCCAGCCGAGCCCACCTTCCGCCGGCCCTTGGATTCCGGTTTTCTCTTCGATGTTCAAGCAGATCCATAAATCTTCCTCCGTAGCCGCCTCTCTCGCCCCGCAAGGGCAAAGGCGGCGTTTCAATCTCGTTTTCGACCGGCCCGAATCCCCGCGTTAGTCTCCGCGCACTCCCGCGCAATTCCAGCAGCCCCTATGGCCCGTTCAACCGTCTTCCGAACCGGGGGTAATCCGTCAGTTTCGTTGTAATGGGTTGCGATTTCGATCCGTGACCGCGTCGACGCACTCATCCAAAGTTTACCAGCAATCTACAGAGCGCCATCGGCCGTGGGAACGCTCCCTGAGCGGAGAAATCTCCGGGCTGCGAACGGGTGCTGCGGTTTCGTATCGTCGCCGGCCGTCGCCCTTGGGTAAATATAATGACCGTGACGAA
>JAKASX010000141.1 GCA_021818865.1 Acidobacteriota bacterium | reverse complement strand
TTGGCCGGCGTGAAACGATCCTCGCCGTAGAGGATCATGCTGTGGCTGCAATCGAGCAGCAGCGCCGTCGCGCACGAACTCTGATATTCGGCCTGATGCACCATCAGGTCGGGATAATCCATCTCGATGGGAAACGCGCCGCTCGTGCGGCGAATCGCCCGCGCCAGCGTTTCGCTGATATCCAGATTCAGCGTGTCGCCGAATTCGTATGGCCGGGAAATGCCGCCCGATTCCACGCCCGTGGCCAAGTCGCGCGTGCCGTGCCGCCCGAAGCTGCTCTTGCCAAGCGAACCGAGCAGGTCCTTGAGCGCCTTGAAGCCCAGAAAATCGAGAGTTTTGTCGGTCACTTCAAATCGCGTCTGTCCCTCGCGCTCGCCGGCCGGGCCCAGATGGCCGCGCACGGTGCGGTCGGGCGGAGGGGTGATTTGCGGCGGCTGCTGCGGCGAAATGTAGCCCTCCTGCGCCAGTCGTTCGAGGATCGCATCGAGCAAGCGATCGATTTCGCCGCGCTCGCTCGGATCGCCCTCGCCCAGCATGCGTTCCAGCATCTCCGGCGGCAGCATTTCTTCCTCGATCAGCGCGCGCAGCACCGCTTCGCGCAACTGCTCCATCGTGCGCGAAGGGTCCATTTCGAATACGCCGTAGTTCTGATTTTCGAATCCGCTTTCGAGCAGGAAATCGGAAAGTCGGCCGACGAGCTGTTCGAGATCGAGCCAATCGAGCGATTCGCCCGTGTAGCGGGAATAGCGGGTGAATTTCATCGCGCGCTCAGTTGTATTGGCGGCGCGGCGGCCGCGGCGCGGTTTCGCGCGGTTCGGCTCGGCGCTCGGCCGCGTGGAACCCGCGTTCTTCGTTTCGCTGGATCCGTTTGTGGGCCCACAGGCCCTCCAGGATGAATTCTCCGGCGGCCGCTTCGACGGCCGGCTCGGCCTTGGAACCGGCGCCGAGCGCGGCGAAGTGCTCGCAAAGGCCGCTGACCTTGCGCAGCGCGGCGGCGCGCTGGGGCGCCGGCGCGTCGTGCGCCAGCTTCAATTCGCCGCCTTCCTCGAACCATTGCACCACCGCCTCGAGGTCGGCGTTGCCCAGATATTTCAGGAAAACCTTGCCCATGGCCGAGCGCACCAGCTCTCGCGCGATCGTTTCCGCCCCGCGCAATTCGCCTTCGTATTCCAGTTCGAATTTTCCGGTCATCGAAGGGATGGCGGCGTAGATGTCGCTCGGGCCGACCACCGCCAACGGCTCGCGATTGCGCGCGGCGCGCTGTTCAGCGCTGCTCACCGCGTCTTCCAGGCTGCTGATGGGCAGCCGCTGGCTCACGCCCGAGCGCTTGTCCACTTTTTTGTCTTCGCGAGCCAGAAACGCCACTTCCTCCACGAGCTCCCTCATGTAGTCGGGAATGCGCACCTGCCGCTTCCCGTCGCGTTCGGCCCAAGCTTCCTGCGCGGTGATCGCCATCGCCTCGCCCACCGTCGCCGGATAGTGCGTGCGGATTTCCGATCCGATGCGGTCCTTGAGCGGCGTGATGATTTTCCCTCGCGCGGTGTAATCCTCGGGATTGGCCGTGAACACCAGCAGAACGTCGAGCGGCAGCCGGATCGGATAGCCTTTGATCTGGATATCTCCCTCCTGCATGATGTTGAAAAGTCCCACCTGGATTTTCCCCGCCAGATCCGGCAGTTCGTTGATCGCGAAAACGCCGCGATTGGCGCGTGGCAACAGGCCGTAATGGATGGTCAGTTCGTCGGCCAAATCGCGTCCACCGCGTGCGGCGCGGATCGGATCCACGTCGCCGATGATATCGGCAATGGTGACGTCCGGCGTGGCCAGCTTTTCCACGTAACGGTTTTCGCGCGCCATCCACGCGATCGGCGTCCGGTCGCCTTCGGCGGCCACACGTTCGCGGCAGGCGCGGCAGATCGGCCGATACGGGTTGTCGTTGATTTCGCACCCGGCGACCACCGGAATTTGCGGATCGAGGAAATTCACCAGGCTGCGCAAAATCCGGCTTTTCGCCTGGCCCCGCAGGCCAAGCAGAATGAAATTGTGGCGGGAAAGAATCGCGTTGATGATCTGCGGAACGACGGTGTCTTCGTAGCCGTGAATGCCGGGAAAGAGCGTTTCGCCGCGTTCCACCAGCGCCAGCGCATTCTCGCGCATCTCCTGCCGCACCGAGCGGCCGGCCACGCGTTCCTCGCTCCAATGGCTCCGCCGAAGTTCCCCCAACGTGTGCGCCACTTGGCTCATCGCAAGCCCCTTCCAGCCCTGCCCCGTTCGATGCCCTCATTATAGTGAATCTCGCGCCGAAGTCGAATCACCTCGCCCGCGGTCGCTGGCAGCCACTTTTTTTGAGGGAAGCCGGTGACGTTCTGGTTGTCCGCTCTGCGCGCGGAAATTCGCCTGGCGTTCAGGCGAGCTCGTCGAGCGCGGCTCGCATTTCGCTCGCGGCGTGCGCGTCGCCCTGCCGGTCGGCGGTTTCGATGCCGATACGCAGCGTTTCGCGCGCTTCCTCTTCGCGGCCCAATTTCGCGAGCAGTTGGCCATAGTGGAAATAGCCGGCCACGTAGTCGGGGTGTGCGGCAAGCAACTGGCGGAACTCGGCGACGGCAGCTTCGCTGTCGCCTTCGCGGGCGCATTCCATCGCCAGCCCGTAGCGCGCGAACGCGTCGCCGGGATGCTCGCGAACGAACGTCTCGAGCTTTTCGCGCCGCGATGGGGTGTTTGCGTTCATGGCGACGGGGTATTATATCGAGCTTTGTGCCTCCTCGCCGCGCGAGGCGGCAAATTTCATTCCGAGGTGCGCACGTCATGGCCCAAACGAACCCCTCCTCCGCTGCACCGGCTCGCCCGGCGCGTACAGCGGCGAAAAAAATGGCCGGCAAACCGCCCAGCGCCTCGCGCACGGAAATGGTGGAAGTGGTTTTGCCGAACGACGCGAATCTGCTCGGCAATATACTCGGCGGGCGCGTGATGCACCTGATCGATATCACCGGCGCGATTGCGGCACATCGCCATGCGAACAGCCACGTCGTCACGGCGTCGGTGGACTACATCGATTTCCGCAATCCGATCAAGGTGGGCGATCTGGTGCTGCTCCGCTCGGAAGTGAATCGCGCGTTTCACACCTCGATCGAAGTGGGCGTCGAGGTTTTTTCCGAAAACGTCGTCACCGGCAAGCGCACGCACACCTCGACGGCCTACGTAACGTTCGTCGCGATCGACGAACACAACCAGCCCCACGCCGTTCCTCCCGTTTTGCCCCGCACGCCGGCCGAACGCCGCCGCTACCGCGAAGCCGGCATTCGCCGCCGCATTCGTCTGGCGCATCGTTACGGCAAGGGCCTGGCGGCCGAGGCCAAGCGGCTCGAAAAGCGCCGCCGCTAGCCGCGAATTTCCGTTATCCGGGATGGCGCGCGCGCCGCCGCGACCACACCCAAGTCAGCGTGGCGAGCAAAATCGTCGCGGCGAGAATTTCAAATTCCAATTTTCCCATTTGCGTCAGCAGCACCCCGCAGAAACCGATACCCAGCGCGGCCATCGCGTAGCCGCCCGGAGCGCGGAATCCAGGTGAGCGGGGATCGCGACGCCGCAGCACCGGCAGCGCGCCGCACGTCACGCCGTAGGTGAGCAAGCGCGCCACCGCGGAAAGGCTGGCGTTCCATTCGAAATTTCCCGAAAGCGCCAGCACCCACGCGAGTCCCGCATAAAACAGGATCGAAACGTACGGCGTGCGGAAGCGAGGATGCACCGCGCTGAAAAATTTCGGGAAATCGCCGCGTTCGCCCAGCGCAAAGGTGAGGCGCGGCGTGCCGAGCATCGTGGCGGCGAACCACCCCCACACCGATACCATCGCGCCGACCGCCATCAGCCAGCCGCCCGGCGCGCCCAGAAACGCCCGCGCCGCGGTCGCCAACGGATGATCACCTGACGCGCCCGTCGCCACGGTGCCCTGAAACACAATCTGCACGAGCAGGTAAACGACGGTGACGATTCCCATGCCCGCCAGCAGTGCAAACGGAGCGTCACGCTGCGGATTCCGCATCTCGCTCGCGGGAAACATCGCGTTGTCGAATCCGCCAAACGCGAAAATGAGCAGCAGAACCGCCCGCAGCCAGTTTCCGTGTCCCGACGCGGTCCAGGAAAAGAAATTCGCCGAGCGCAGGAAAAAGACCCCCACGCCGGCGAAAATGAAGAGCGGCAGGAGCTTCGCCGCAGTGAAAAAATTGCTCGTTTCGGCGCCTTGCTTCACCCCGCGAACGTTGATGAACGCGAGCAGCGCGAATAGCGCGGTAATCAGCACCCAGCGTCCCTCCGCGGTTCGCGCCGGCGCCCAGAGGGCGCCCAGGTACATCACGAAAAGGTTCGCGCTCGCGCCGGCCGCGGAAACCCGCATCAGCCACGTGATCCAGCCGACTTGCAATCCGACGAAAGGGCCAAAAGCCTCGCGCGCGTAAAGATAAGGCCCTCCCGCCGACGCGAATCGCGCGCTCACCTCGGCAAAGCACAGCACGATCACGCCAATTCCCGCCGCTGCGATCAGATAGCCGAAGGGGCTCGCCCAGCCCAAGAGTCCGGTGACCAAGAGCGGCAAGCCGAAAATCCCGCCGCCAATCACCGTATTCACGACGAGCGCGGAAACATCCCACCTGCCCAATTCGGCGACGAGTTTCAGCGGCCGTTCTTCGGTAGCCATCCGGATCGCGCTCCCTGCCGCAAACGCGAATCTCGCGCGGCGGCCCGGCATCTATACCACAGCCCGGCCGCGCGTGCTATCGGAAGCCTCCGTTTCGAGTGGAGAAAATGGCTGTTCGGCCTATGCGCAAAGGGGTAGTGCCCGGCTGGACACCGAAACGGGCAACTTTGTTGACGCGGCTGTGTTCGAAGGCATACTGAGGCCCACCGATCCGGGACGCCCGGATCCTTCACGCGGGGATTGAGAGACGAATTGAGAGATTTTTCGATGATCGGGTGTTTTCCCATCCGCCGGCGCTGGCAAGCGGCGATCGGCTTCGGTTCCGCGCCGCCCAGCCAAGCCAATATCCGCCGTTCCCTGCAACTGAATCTGCCGCTGGCCGAACGGGTCGTCTTGCTTCGGGAAACGGTTGTTTACCGCGAGGCGCCGGACCAGGACCTGATCTGGTACGCGTCCCTCCGGAGCACCGCTCCGTTCGAGCGGGCCAGCGGAATTCTGGCTGGGTCGTTTGACGCAGCCTTCGAATCGAGCTTGCGTGAGGCTGCTCAAGCGGTGGGACCGCTGATCGCTGCTCACGGTGCAAATCCGGCCCACTAGGCAAAAATTGCGCGGCAACCCTTACCGCTCTTTTGTAATCACAAGGGTTGTCGAAAGGAAACGTAAGGAAATGAATTTGGCAGCCGGCGTGCACTGGGGGATTTCACGTATCGCGGGTGCCGTGACCCGCGAGGGGACCCCCGTTCTCGCAATTGCCCACTGAACCGGCTCCGGCGCCGAGGAGGAACAAATGCCGATGATGGAACAGCAGGGAACCGTTACCCTTGAACAGCCGCTCACGCTTCCCGCGGACGGCGCCCAGCTTCACGCCGACCTGATCGTGCCCGAGGAAGCCTACGGGCTGGTTGTCTTTGCCGCGGACGCGGAAATGTGCCGCTCCTGCTCGCGCAGTCGCCGCATCGCTCGCGAATTCGAGCAGGAGGGACTGGCCGTCCTGCTGGTGGATCTTTTCACGCCGCAGGAAGAGGAAGAAGTTCTCCGGTTCGGTCCGCTGCAGGGCCAGACCGATCTGCTGGCTGGACGAGTGCGCAGCGTCATGGATTGGGTGAGCCGCCAGGCCGACCTGAACGAATTCCCCGTGGGGCTGTTTGCCCAGGGCGATGCCGCCGCATCCGCTTTGCGTTACGCCGCGGAAGCTCCCCAGTCGCTCGGTGCTGTGGTTTGCCGCAACGCCCGGCTCGATTCGGCCCAGGGCTGTCTCGGCTTGGTGCGCGCGCCCGTGATGCTGCTGGCAAGCGCTTCCGAGACCCAGACGGTCGCCCGCAGCGAAGCGGCCCTGCTTGGCATCGGTTCGAAGCGCAAGGAAGCGGTTCTCGTTCCCGGTTCGTCCGGGCGTCTGGACGATCCGGAGGAACTTGAAACCGTCGCGGAATTGGCGGCGTGTTGGTTCAGCGAGTCGCTCATCGCACTCTGCTGATCGGACTGGTTTCGGGAATCAGTTCGGGAATCAGTCAGTTCGGGAATCAGAACGTTCGCGAATCAAAAGCGGCCGTCAAAGGCCGAGGGAAGAAACGGGCAGGTCGTTCCGGAACGGAATAGCCTGCCCTCTGTTTTTCCGCGCGAGAACCACTCCGCTCACCCCCAGCATCCGATTTCTCCTGATCCCTGAAAAACCGAATGCCGGCCGAGCCTTTGCGCCCGGCTTCATTTACGGGTTTGCCTGACCGGCCGTCGCCGTTTGCTGCGGTTGGGAGAGCTTATCCTGCAGCCAGCCAATCGCTTTCGAGATCGGATTGTTGCCGCTCACGTTCACCTGTTGCCACGCCGATGG
>JAKASX010000031.1 GCA_021818865.1 Acidobacteriota bacterium | reverse complement strand
TCCTCGATCCAATGTTTCGAGGCCCTGTGGATAAAGGGCGGGCCACCGCAGGAAACATTTCCCGTTCCAGCCTCGTATCTGTGACCATACATGAAAGCTATGCCCGGGGTGGCAACATGACGAAGTTCAACTGGAATCGAGACTGGCGGATCGAAGATCCGCGGAATCATCCGTATCCGGTCGTCGAAAGGCTGCGCACGCTGCTGGCTGATGGCTCGGACGTTCATGAAGATCCGCGCCGGCCGGGCTTCTACGAAGTCCACGACGACGATTCGGTTTACTACATCTACGCCTCGGCGGTCAGCCGAAAAATCTACCTGCTGGCGAGCGGGCAAAAGCAGCTCGCTTCGCTTTCTTTCTCGGCGTAAGGCAAGCCGAACATAGGACAATCATTGGATTCGGGTATGGGAACCGCTCCTGACCCGTTTGGCGAACGGGTGTCACCCATGTGTCCGGTACGGTCTGTTAGCCCTGGCCCAAGTTCGTCACCGTGGCTGTGGTTTAACGATCTTTGGGGCGGGCTCCCTTTCCGAAGCAATTTCTTTCCAGGGCAGCCTCGTCGAGAAGGCGATGTAGTGCAGACTCAGCCCCAGCCTGAGCTGATTCCACTCGACTTATCCACGCTCAGTCCCCTTCCGTGACGAACTTGGGCTAGGACGTCTCGCAATGGCGTCGCCGGGAAATTGCCAGCGTATAGAGGGAAATTCGATCGGTAACGCCCGGACGTGCTTCGCGGGCCGCAAAAGGATCAACTTCAGACTGCCTTGCCTAGCAGGCCGTCGGCATCAAGGGAGTCGAGACGATAACTGGCAGGTCAGCTTTACAGGTTATGGGGCAGGTAGGGGTCCGGCGTGCCTGGCGGAATCGGCGGATAATTCTTCAGCGATGCCAAGTGGTCGGACAGGACCTTGTTCGCCGGCAGCAGCACCCAGGTGCACTGACCTTCGTAGCTGAGCGAGTGCTCCTCTCTTGGGTCCAGGTTGAGATTGAAGAGCCTGGGTATGCTCCATTGTTCGACCGGGGCCGTTCCCGTCGCGAGTTCCCTGAACATCATTTTCCAGTTCCGCCACTTCACCCCGTAGATCTCATTGCCGACATAAACGACGATGGCGTCCCGGTTGGACTTCTCCTGTCCACCCAGCAGGAACTCACTTTGGTCAACGCCATCCATTGCACGGTCTGTCGGCACTTTTCCACCTACGATGGACGCGACCGTTGTGAATAAATCCATCTCATGCACGATCTCATTGCTCACGCGACCGGCGGGAACCTTGCCGGGCCAGCGGATGATGAAAGGAACGCGCAACGAGCCTTCAAGACCGGTAAAGTATGTTCCACGCCATGGACCAGCCCAGCCGTTCCACGGTTCCAACATCTCGGAACCATTGTCGGATGTGAAGATGAAAATGGTGTTCTCTCTGACGCCGAGCTTTCCGATGGTGTCCAGCAGCTCGCCTACGTAGGCGTCGATTTGGGCCAGCGCGTCGGCCCAGTAGCCGTTGCCGGTCTTGCCGTCAAATTCCGGGGCCGGAATTACCGGGTGATGAGGCATGGTGTAGGGGACGAACGCGAAGAATGGCTTCCGCGCCTTGACCTGGCGCGTCATGAAGTCTTTAGCTTTGTCGGTCAGTTCCCGGTCCATGATCCGGCGGCAAGCGAGGTCGTAGATTTTGAGTTGCTTGGGGGTCTGGCCACTCCTGCTCTCCATCACAAACTCGGGCGCCGCCATGGGATGCGAGTCGGGTCTGTACGTCGAGCTATCCGGCCAAAAAGACTCGTCGCTGGAGTTGGGGATCCCATACCATTCGTCGAAGCCCTGATCCGTCGGGTAGCGACCCTCCGAGTGGCCCAAATGCCATTTGCCAAAAGCACCAGTGGCGTAGCCGACATCGGAAAGCATTTCCGCAATGGTGTATTCCCATTGCACGAGACCGTAGCGCGCCGTCCCAATGGGAACTGAGCCGTTGCCGGTGCGGATGGCGTATCTTCCCGTCATCAACGCGGCCCGGCTCGGCGTGCATTGCGCCTCGACGTTGAAATTCAGCAGACGCGTTCCTTCGGCGGCCAGATGATCGATGCGGGGAGTCGGTGCGCCACGCAGGATGCCGCCACCGTAAACCCCTAGCTCTCCATAGCCGAGATTGTCCATCAAGACAAGGACGATGTTGGGCAGTCTCTGGGTGCTCCGTGACGGTCCGGGCATACTTCGGAACGCGGTTTCCCCTCCCCTGACAGGCGTTTCGGCATGCGCTGCATCTGAACGCCGAGACCTGCGAGAGTTTGCGCGGGCAGTGGTTTGGACGGCCAATGGAGAAATATTGCGTCGGCTCATGGTGCGTTGCTCCCATCGCTTGTAGCCGCGAGGAGAAGAAGCCTATCTGACTCAGGCCGGGCGAACCGGCACCTGGGGCATTGCTCGCGGAGCAGTTTTCACGACCTTTCTTCCGTTGTACGCCTGCCAAGTTCAGGAGTCAACACTCCTCCCTGGGAGATTAATGCCTTGCAAGGAGCGTTCGGCGCCCGTTGCGGGAGCATCTGTTTGGGCCATAAAGGAGTCAACTTCAGCACAGTCTTCGCGGGCTAAATCCCGGCGATATCTGGCTAGTGAGCTTTCGGGGATTAGGATTTCGGGCGCTTCGATCTGGAAACTCGGGTGCGGGAATCGCTCGACAACCCGTTCGGACCCAAAGTGTCACCCATGTGACCGGTACATTGTGTTACCCATGTCTCCGGGCTGGACACAGGAAGAGGCTGGCGGAGAGGGGGGGATTCGAACCCCCGACACCGGTTTTAGCCGGTGTAACTGCTTAGCAGGCAGCCCTGTTCGGCCACTCCAGCACCTCTCCGCGAGGTGAGAAAGCCACCGCGGGGAAGTATAACATGCGCGATTCGAACGCGGGCCGGCGGCGATGCGGGCGAAACGCAACTCGCCGAGCGGATGGGCGCTGCGCAACGGGATCAGGAAATGGGAGGGTCGTGTGCGTCGGCGGGGCGATTCTGGCGTGTGGCGCGAACGATGCCGGTCTGGTCCACGTAGAAATTGCGATAGCCGTAATAATCGGGCCGGGCGAGCAAAACGAACGAGTGGATGTTGCCGTCGTTACCGGGCGAGCCGGCGCGGTAGACAAGGTAATAGCCGTTGCCGCGGGCGCTGGCGAATGCGGCGCTGGCCTGACTCTGCACCTGAACGATCGTTACGGGATAGCCGCCCTCGTGGCGGGCGTAGGACTGGACGGCGGCGGCCGCTTGCCGCAGGGCCGCGACGGCGGCGCTTTCGGCAATGGGCGGCGGCGCGACGGTCGGCTTCGGCAGAACGAAATAGAAGACCGCCCAGATTCCGCCGACCAGCGCCAGCGCGGCGGCAATCGTGATCAACAGGCCGCGGCGCTGCTCCTTGTGGTGAGCCGCCGGCCGCGCGGGGACAAGCTCGGCGTGGCAATACGGACAGATTTCGCTGGCCGGATTGATCGTCTGCTCGCAGGAGGGACAGGTGAACACCGCGCAAACGCCCGATCAGGAGGCCGAAGAAACGCCGACGATGACGAGTCCCACCGGCGTGGGCTTGGCGGCGCCGGCAGGCCCCATGTTGGCGTCGAAGAAAAGCACTTGAATCGTGCCGTTGTCGCTATCCTGCGCGGCGACGGCGGGAAGTTGCGCGGGAGCGCCATCGGCCGCGGTCAGGCTCCAAACCGAGGGATGGTGGCTGCTGGAAACGGTTTCGCGGCTGAGCTTGACGAGGGCTTTGAAATCGAGATTGGCGGTGGTGGTATCGGCGGCGGGCGGTGAAAGCAGCAGGAAATCGCGCTGCGGTGCGACGCCCTGATGATTGCCATTGACCGGGCTCAATTCGTAACGAAGCGTGTAGACGCCGGGCTTGATTTTTTGATTGCGAAAATCCACCACTTGCGCGGGAAACTGGATCGCGCCGACGAGCGTGCCCGGCGTGAGTTGCGAATAGACCACGCCGAGCGCCATGGGCGCCGTGGCGGCAGCGGGGATCTCCTTGCGCAGCCAGAGTTCGCAGAAAACGCCCTGCGGCCCTTTCACTTCAATCGCTTGACTGGAGAGCGAAGCGCGAATCGCAGCGCTCAATTCGGCTGGAGGAGCGGCGGCGGCCGTGCTGGCGGTGTAGCCCTGCGCCGCAGCGACTGAAGCGAAAACGAGGAGCGCGCCAAAAGCAACGGCGGCTTGGCGAATCGCGCGCGAAGCGCGGCCCCGAGCGGTGATCGTCATCATCATCCACACACCTTTCTTTCTTTTGAAAAAAATAAGCTCGCACAACGTGCGAGCTTATTTTACCGCGCCGAAACGGAAGCGAAAAACCCGCACGAAATCAGCGGGAAAATTCAGCCACGAAGGAACTCCGACGCTCCGAGTCTTTCCAGGTGACGCCAAGCTGCTTGCCGGTGTAGGCGCTCATCTGCTCGACCGCGGGAACGGCGTGTTTCAGATGGCCGACGAGCGGCTGATAGTAAACCTGCTCGTTGTGGCAGAGCATGTCTTTCATTTCGATTCCCCGGGTGCGCAGGACGACCAGATTCCCTGCGGTGAGCGCCGAGGAACCGGGGTTGTTTTGATTGACCTGGAAATTGATCGGTTCGGGTTGGACGGCGACGACGTCCGAAAGCAGACGGCCCGCCTGCGCCTTGGCGAAATCCACGAGCGCGGTGCGCTGCGCCGCGTCGGCGCGCTCGTCCACGATCACGACGGAGCGAGCCGGAAGCGAGTTGACGTCGGGATCGCCGAGCGTATTCGACGCGCGCACGACCGCGACCACGCTCAAGCCGGCGAGCGAGACGCCATTCCAAGAGCCCTGGCGCACGCGCCAGCCCAATACCGCGTTTCGGCCCACAAGACCCATCTCGCTATTGGCGAAACACGGGCCGGTGTAAACGTCGGCGTTGCGAAATTCGACGTAATCGCCGGTGATGCCTTTCGGAGTGGCCATCGCCAGCACGGGAAGCGCAAACATGGCCGCGAAGCCCGCGGCCAGAATTTTCCTGTTCATGATTCTCCCCCTTCGCCGTCGCCCATTTTCCCATGCTCCGGAGCACAACTGCAATACGCAGGAGTGGGAGCGAGAGCGTGGTGGAATTGATGCGGCAGGGGTGGGCGACGATTCAGGCGAGGGTGTCACACCTGGTCGAGCAAAAAAGTTGGTAACTGTTTTTGTTTCAGTAAGATAATTTTCGCAGGGTGTCACTTTTTGGGCCTCTTTCGCGTGGAGGACGGGGACGGCTGCGCACGGGTTGGCGGCTGCGGGGTTGGTGCGCGGCAACGCCTCCAGGGCCTTTTGAAGGTCGAAGCGCCGGGCTGGGGCGGTTGCTCGTTTGGGCAGGCGGGTCACGATGGCAGTAGGGTACGGGCGAGGCAGGGTTGGTGCAAGGGATGGATCTACGTGGGGGTTGGGCGTACAGTGCTCGCGTCCCGACTGCTCCGTTCCCTGCTCTCGGTGAGCGAATTCATTCTCGTCGGGCGGAGTGTGGGACGCTTGGCTTTCGGAGGGGAGACGTGGGGCTCGGGTCCGAATTTACCAGGCATGATTGCCGCTCGTCCGGCGTTCCTCCACCGACTGGTGGGGCCGTAGCACAGGAGGTCTTCGACGTTTTGGCCGTTCTCGACCCCGTAGGTATGGCATTAGCGGGCGAATCCCTTGGCGATTTCTGATATTCCGCGCCCTGCGGCTTCAGGCCCAGGGCCGGTAATCTGCGCCCCCGAACGGGGCGCGTCTCCGGTCATTTGCTGTCGCTGTCTCCGCTCCCGCCGTAAACGGGACAGCAGTCACATTGGGCAATTGCAGCGAACTGCGTGCGCCCGGGGCTAGGGCTTGGTAGGGGGGCCGAACACTGGGGTCTTTACGGGCGCGGCTGCACCAAGGAATAGGGTCACGCTGTTGTCGCCGTAATTCGGCACCCAGACGTTTCCGCTGGAATCAATGGCGAGACCATCGGGCTGGGAGAGCTCAGCTTTGTAGCCCGGGGAGCCGGAGAGCGGTGCGCCCGGATTTGATTCCGCCGATCCTTCCAGCTCGGTGATGCTATTGCCGACGTAATTCGAGATCCACACGTTGCCGGCACCATCAAGCGCAATCCCTGCCGGGCCAACCATACCCCCACTGGTGAACGGTGATCCGCTCGCGGCGTCTCCAGAGGCATCCAATAGCGTTACGCTGTTCCCGTAATAATTTGCGATCCAGGCGTAGCCGCTTGGGTCCAACGCAATCGCGTCCGGGCCATCCACCCCTCCCGACGTGTGGCCGGTGCTGCTCGATAAGGCGCCGCCACTAGAGTCGAATTCAGAGACGCTGCTATTACCGAAGTTCGCCGCCCACACGTGCCCCAAAGCGTCCAGGCTGATCGACACGGGAAAGCTGAGGCCGCCTCCAGTAATACTCGTCGCAGAGGAGGACTGAGGGTTTTCCGTCAGGCTGGCATTGGCGTAATTGGCCACCCAGAGGTCGCCGGACGAATCAATGACCACAGACAATGGGTAGTCGATTCCTCCATTTGCGTACCCATTAGGACCCGATAGTATGGCGCCACTCGCAGAGAGTTCCGTCACTCCGCCGTTTGTTGTGGAACTGTATTTATCCGTCACCCAGACGTTCCCCGAAGCGTCAACGGCAATGGCAAAGCAGTGGTCAAGCCCTCCGCCAGTGAAACCAGCAGGGCCGGATAACGCGCTGCCGTTGGGAGCGAGTTCCACGACCACACCGGCGTCGTTGGCGACCCAGGCATTGCCTGCGGCGTCGATGGCGATCGCGGCCGGACCGTTGAGTCCGCCACCGGGATAAGCTAAAGCAAGCGTCCAGTCGTTAGGAGCCGATTGTAGACCCGGCTCGAACGGAGTTGTCGAGGCAGCAGCGAGTAGCGAAAAGAGTGTGGTCACGTTGGTGGCGGGTTGAGCGGCAATCACATGAGCCGCGCTGAGCGTTGTGCTACTTGGCGAAATGCTAGTGTCGGCAAATAGATTTAAGCAGGCACCAGAACTGGGGCCGTTGCTGTTCACGCAGGCAGCCAGAATGTTCGCTAGCGTATCGAGTTTTTGCAAAGCTTCGCAATTTGCCGGCGGGCTTGCGGATGAGCACTGGGACGCCGTCGGCAAGAAGCTCGACGGGTTTCCATTCACGGAATCTGTGGAATAGTCCATGGCCACAAGGTTGCCGAAGATCGCGTACGCGTTGTTCAGTCCGGTTTGGTCGCCCGAGGCTGCGCCGAGATTCTTTCCTGAAGCGTCGGTGAACTGCGTGAACGCCCACTCCGCTGCAACGGTGGTGAGTTCGTTCACTACGACAAAGGTGGAGGAAGACAGCAGATTGCATGGTCCGGTGAGCGCAATCAACCCTATCGCCGTGTTCTCTCCCGAGCCCGGATTGCCGCCGATGGCAGTGATGTAAGTCTGATCGGCGGGATCGTTCAAGGACGAACAGTTGTAAGACCCCGCGGCGAAGCTGAACGAACCCGAGCTATTCGAGGTGGTCTGCGCGAGCGCCAGAGCGTTGGCGCCGTAGCAAGGCGAACCGTTACAGATACCGCCTGCGGCGCCGGCCGGCCCCATCGCGTAGAGCGTTACCGTCGAACCGGCAATCGGATTCTGCGGCCCGCCGCCGTTCACGTTGCCTGAAAATGCAATTGCCGGTGGTGCCCCGTTGCCCGTTGAACCGCCGGACGAAGCGAGCGCAGCGCTGCCCGCGCCGCACCCGACCAGGAGCAACGCGGCTAGCGCCGCAAGACAAGGTGCGAGCGGCTCGCTTTTGCCCAACGCTCGACCTACTGCACTCCCGACGGTTCTTCCGCCTTCCCTTTTCTGTCCCCGTTCGTTCTCCGTCGTTGGTTCGGACCCGGTCTCGGGTAATTCTGACCGTCCCGCCCGCGGCCAGCTACGGGCAAAGTTATCTCTGGAAGCAGCGTTCTGTTCGGTTCGCGAGGCGGCTCGGGTGGTCGCTAAGGTAGGCAAACATTCTTGCCTTTGACCAAGCAAGCTTGGCTGGGCGTTAGAACCGGTTTGGCGAGGCCGATGAATTCGCTCACGCTGCCACACGGAGCCACTTGGGAACTGGAGGAGCAGCCGGACCCGCCGGTAATGTTTACGATCCAGATGTTCCCTGTACTGTCGATCGCGACGAAGCCGGTCAAGTCAAAACCGGCTCCCTCCGGGGCGAAGTTTATGCCGGTCGTGTATGTGCTGGCTGCCGTTAACTCGGCGAGGCTCCCACATGGAGCCGTGCTGCTGGAGCAACCTGAGCCGCCGTACCTATTCGCGGCCCAAATGTTTCCAGAGGCATCGAACGCGATTCCCTCTGCTCGGTCAAACACCGCGCCGCTGGGAGCTAAATTCAGCCCCGTCCCGTAGCCGCTCGATGCAGTGAGCTCAGAGATGCTTCCGCAAGGCGGAACAGTGCTGTTTGGGTCTGTCGAACTGCATCCGGAACCCCCAGAGAGATTGCTCAGCCAAGCATTGTTGGCGTTGTCCAGCGCGAGAATGTCCGGCAGCGCAATCGCGGCTCCTGAGGGATCGAAACCCAACCCTGTGGTGTAGTTGCTGCTGCTCGTGAGTTCGCTCACACCGCCAATGAAGTTAGTGGAGGTCGTGGAGATGTTGTTCTCGTCCGCAGCCCAGACATCGCCGGAAGCGTCCACGGCAATGTCCAAAGGGTCGCTGAACTCGGCGCCGGAAGGGGCGAAATTCGCCCCCGTTACATAATTACTCGAGGCCGTGAGTTCGCTGATACTGCCGCAGGGTGCGAGGTTGTTGGCGCATCCAGTGCCGCCTTCTTCGTTCGTGGCCCACACGTTCCCGTGGGCGTCCAGGGCAACTGTACCGACGACGTCAAATTGAGCGCCGGAGGGAGCGAAATTTACACCTGTGGCGTAATTGCTGGCCGCCGTCAATTCGCTAACGCTGCCGCAGGGGGTGACGTTGGCGCTGCAGCCCGAGCCTCCAAGAAGGTTCGCGGCCCACACGTTACCGGCGACGTCGACAGTGAGGGCGTCTGGGAGGGCGAAATCTGCCCCTGAAGGCGCAAAATTGGCTCCCGTTGCGTAACCGCTCGCGGCGCTAAGCTCGCTGACGCTACCGCAAGGTGCGACTGGGAGGGTGGAGCTGCAGCCCGACCCGCCGCTCGAGTTAACAATCCAAATGTTGCCCGTACTATCGATAGCCAGAAAGTTCGGGCTATTAAACTGTGCTCCCAGTGGCTGGAAATTGAGCGCCAATGTCCAATCGGCAGGTGCCGAAGCAAGCTCAGGCTGGAATGGAGCGACAGTGGAGTCGGTTTGCAGGCCATAAATGGCGGAGACGTTGGCAGTGGGGTCCGTCACCACCGCGTGTGCTGCCGCAAGCGTTGTCCACGCCGATGGCGGGGAGCCGGAGCCGCCCGTGTCGTCGTAGAGATTCGTGCAAGGTACGCTGCTCGGGCCGCTGCTGTTCACGCACGCCGCCAAGATATTCGCGAGGGTATCGATTCTCTCCAACCCGTCACAGTTCGAGGTTGCGGTAGTAGACGTACAGCTCGAGGATGAGGATGACCATGGCATGAGGCTGGCAGGAATGCCCGAGTCGGTCGTGTCCGTCCCGACGCTCTTCACCAAATCGCTCATTACCTCGTTCGCCGCGTTCGCGAGGCCGGTCGTATTCGCCGAGGACGTTCCTACTGTCTGGCCGTCCGCGCCCGTGAATTGGGCGAGCGCCCACTCGGCCGCCGCCGTCGTGAGTTCATTCGCCACCACAAAGGTCGAGTTGGAGAGTTGGTTGCACGGGCCGGTCAGCGCCATCAGGCCAATCGCCGGATTTGCACCCGAGCCCGGATTGCCGGCGGTCACAACAAGGTACGTCTGGTCCCCGGTGTCGCCGGAGGGGCAGGTGTAGGGGGTGCTGCTGAAACTGAACGAGCCGGAGCTATCGCTGGTGGTTTGCGCCAGTTGCAGCGAGCCGGAGCCATAGCAGGATGCTCCGGTGCACGTTCCGCCGCTGGCGCCAGCCGGCCCCATCGCAAAGAGCGTCACTGTTGACCCGCTGATAGGATTCTGCGGCCCGCCACCGTCGACCCGGCCGTGCAAAGCGGCGGCCGGGGGCGTTCCATTGCCTGAGCCGCTGGTGCTGACGGCAGCGTTCTGGCTGCCCGAGCCGCACGCGGCGAGCGACACCAGGGCGAACAGAAGGGCAGAGACCGCAAGATTCGATCCCCGCCATGCCCGCGTCCGAAATCCTTTCGTTGCCATATTGTCCTTTCCTTCCTGTTGAGTGACTCTGTCGGCTGGGCGTTAGCGCTGTCGCGCGGGCTCAGTCCAAAACAGACCCCTCAGATTCAAATGGGCCACAAATCCCCGAAACCTTTGGACCAACTGCGAAGACTCCCTCCCGCCGGTTACGGGCGCGAGTCCAGAGGGATCCTTGACAACGATCGAAACCGGGACGGCGGAAATGGCCGGCGCCGGAGCGGACTCCATGCGGAGGCCGAAGCTGTTCGGAAGACGGGTTTCTGTGCACCCCGCCGCAAAGCATTCCGTGTTGGCGAGCAAGGCGAGGCCGCGCTTGCGGCGGAAGAGAGCGGCGTCGAAGGTGGAAGTCCCGCTGCGCGCACGCACGGTGATCAGCCGTTGCCAAATCATGGGGTATCCCTCGACCAGCCAACAGGCAACGCCGTTGTGAGGTCCCCCGTTATTCAGGCGAATGTCCACGCTGGCTTCCACGCCGGAAGGGTTAAGGTAGCTGGCGCCGGCCTCGGTCACCCCGGTGCTGGACGGAACATTCCATCTCCTGACACTGCGGAAGTCTCCGATCGCCGGAGGCAAGGTCTGGGCAATCGCTTTTTGCGCATGAATTCGGGAAAAGCGGGGGGAAAGCGCGTGGAGAAAATACTCGGCAATTCCGCAGGCAACCAGCAGAGCCCCGAAAACGATGAGCTTACGCTTCACTGGCGCGACCCAGGCCACGAGGCCAAAAGAGAAATGCGGCGGCCAGAAGGAATAGCGTTCCGCCAATCAGGTAATCCGCGCCAACCGCGTAGCCGCCGAGAAGGGGGAACCGGTGGGCGAGCGCGTAATAGAGCACGAGGGCGCAGAGGCGCAGAAAATTAAAGAGATAGGCGAGCAAAACGGCCGCGGTGACAAAAAGCGCGTGTCGCGTGAGGCGCAGCCCGCGCAAGTGGCCGACCACCAGCGCGACCATCCCCATTGCCACGGCGCCATGCAGTCCGTTGCAAGCCGGGGCAATGAACATGCCCAGCACGCCGTGATAGAACATCAGGTTGAGCGCGGCGCCCTGGACCGGAACGCCGAGGAGCGCGGCGAAAGAACGGGCCGCTTCCGCTCCCAAGTGTTGCAATGGCAAATCCACTAGAGTCGAAAACGCCCCGGGCACGGGGTTGACGAGCAGCAACAGAGAAAGCGGAAACCATGCCTTGCGCCATGCCCTCGTACCGCCCAACAAGATCACAACGCCACTGGCGTAAAGGAAGAAGAGCACTCCGGGCGCGGCCAGGTTCAACGCCAAACGCGGGCCCCAGACCAGATGCAGGCCTCCGTAATCGCCGAGAACGGCGCCGGCGAACGCCAGAGCCACAAGGGCCATCCCCCACCAGCTTCCACCCAGGCTCAAATCCTCACGGCAGAGCTTTCGCGCGGCGAGGAAGGCGGCAGCGGGGATGACGAGGATTCCGATCGAGCGCAGACTGTCGCTGGTCCACAGATAGAACAGCGAGTAAAACTGCCACCAAAACAGAGCCATCCCGGCAATCGCTAGGACGGCAACGCCGAGCAGCGCCGAGCGACCATTCCTTATGCCGGGGGCGTCTTCCCGAAGTGACTGCACGAGAACATCAGATTCGAGCTTCGTGGCCATGACTCTTGGCAGTCCGGCTGGGTGGTTCGTTATTTCGATTTGTGGCGCGCCCGTATCAATGACAAGGCGGCAATTCCGCCGCCAAGCAAGGCGAGAACAACCGACGGATTCTCAGGTGAGGCCTGCGCACACCCGCTTTGGGCATAGCCGGCCACACAACAGGCCAAGAGAAGCATAAAAACCTGGCCGGCGGCGATTACCGGCCGGTTCGACATTACGCACCCCGGGCGAACGCGCAGGTTTCTCTTTAACATGACTAGCATCTCCTTGTTTGAAAGTAAGTCGGCCCCTCGCACAGCAACCGAGGCCCCCTTTTCCTACCAGCATCAATTCTCGGCCAAGGGACGGCGACTGGGCTTGGTCCGTTTCCCCTAATCGGCCGAAGATGGCGGAAAAGTGCTCGTCCGACAGCACCGCGTGTTTCTTCTCGAAACACTCTTGCGCTTATACGCCAATTGCTATAGAGTCCCGCAACGGACATAAACCGACAAAAGGTGACGAAAGTGGACATGGGCCCGGGAAATTGCTCATACATGCACTGATGGCGGTAATGGTACGTGTCTTCGAACGCGCGGCTGGACGACGAATCTGACCGACTGGAATCCTGGAAGGAAATCGCGGCTTTCATAGGCCGCGATGAGAGAACGGCGATGCGCTGGGCCGGTCGAGGTATGCCCGTGCATCGAGGTCCGGGCGGCAAACACGGCAGAGTGTTTGCGTCGCGTGCCGAAATTTCCCGCTGGCTCTCCAAGCAGACTGACAATGATACCGAGGGCGAGGCCAAACAATCCCCGAAGGGATTAAGGCGCTGGAAGTGGATTGCCGGGGCGGGGCTGGGAGCTTCCGCCTTTGCTCTGTCGGCCGTCCTCCTTTTCTCGCATCGGCTCGGGAAAGCGCCTGCGCCCCATGTGACGCGCGTCACGTTCACGTATAACGCGGTGGTGGCGTGGAATGGGAGCCGGCAGCTTTGGAAATACAAATTTGCGCACCCGATTGTCGCCAACGGCTTTGACCTGAACCGAACTGTAGACCGCTTCGTGCGGATCGTGCGGCTGCCGCGCTCTGACAAAACGGTGGTGATTTTGGTGGCGCCTTTCCGCATGGAACCGGATCCGAACAGCATCGTTGAGACGCCAGTGGATTGCTTTTCCAACCGTGGAAGGCTCCTCTGGTCCTACGTCGCGCACGAAAAGCTGAAATTTGGAACCAACGAGCTTCATGGACCCTGGGATGTCACCACACTGTTCCTTTCTTACGACAACGGCAGGCCGGAACTTTGGGTGGCGGAGGGGCACTACCGGTGGGGGAACGCCCTGGTCTTCGAGATAGATCCGGCGACGGGCCGTGCGAAGCTTCGGTTTGTGAACACAGGAGTCTTGTACGCTTTGAATGAAGTGACGGCTAAGGGCGCGACTTATCTCCTGGCCGGCGGATTCAACAATGAGTACTCGGCCGGAATATTGGCGGTGATCAACGAAAACAAGCCATTCGCGGCATCCCCGCAGACCTCGGGGACGCGCCATTACTGCGTCAGTTGCCCTCCCGGTGTCCCCGACGAGTACTTTGTTTTCCCCCGGACAGAGGTGAACCGGGTGGAGGGAATTTACGAAGATCCTGTGGGAACGATAGTCGCCGCTGGCGACCGGGCCGAGGTCATGAAGATCGAGGCTGAGGGGAGGGCTGCGGCCAGTACCATTTATAAGTTTCGTACGGCCCCTTCGATTTGGCCGATTTCTCTGCGCTACGACTCGTGGTACGACATGCTGTACAGACAGTTGGAAAAGGAAGGAAAGATTCATCTTTCTCTCGCCGATTCGCCGGAACGACTCCATCCCGAGCCGGTTGACGTGTGGACGCCTTCGCATGGCTGGGAGCGGTGCAACTTCAGGCCGCCGGGGATTGCCTCGGCGAAAGCCGTTCCGATTTCGAAAGCGCCTCGCTACGTGCTGGCTGCGACGCGGTAGCTATAGGGCGCGACGGGGAGGGTGAGCTGCGGCGTTAACGCGTGAGAGAGCGGCCGGTAGGTCCGATGAGAGGCATCGGACTGCGAAAAACGTGGTCCCGATGGAAGGCGTCGGGATGCGGAAGGCGTAGAGGCCGGCGCTATGGCGGGAAGGTTCTCCACCGCCAAGCCGTCGGCGACCGGCGAGGCTTGAGTCAACGCACACCTGCACAGCCAAGAATGGCTGTGCTACAGGAGGGGAATGGGGCGAGGCGGGCGTCGGCCCGCACGAACGCCAAGGCGGGGCACAGCAGATTCTTCGTCGCGCGGTAAACGGATTCAAGCCGCGACGATCGCGGCGCGCTCCTCAGAATGACAACCTTTTGAATTGTTACGCGGGCGTCAGCCGGTTTCGCAGCAGGGGCGACCGGGCTTGCACTTTTCGGGTTCGGCGATTTCGCCGTCGGGGCCGTAGAGACCTTGCGTGCGGCCGCACCAGAAGGGGCCGCGCTCCTCGTGATCGGCAATCGAGGGATCGTCGCTCTGATAGAACATCGTTTTGGTGCGAATCGACCGGCAGAGGCTGCCCTTTTCAATCTGAATTTGCAGGCTTTTCATTTCGGCCCCCTTTTCAGGCGATCGCCTGGAGCAATGCGCGCTTGACGGCGACGCGCACCAATTGAACTTTATAACCGTTGCGGCTAAGCGGATGGGCGCCCTGGGCGGCGGCATCGCCGGCATGCGCAGCAGCGGCTTCGTCGAGTTCCTTGCCGGCGAGCGCGCGTTCGGCGGCCTGGGAACGCCACGGCGTAGGCGCGACCTGGCCGAGGACGACGGTGGCCTGGCGGACGCGCTTGCCTTCCATGCGCAGCGCGACGGAAGCGGTGACGAGCGGCCAATCCATCACATGGCGCTCGCGGACTTCGTAGGTGGCATTGCGAAGGGTGCGCGAACGCGCGGGAATCAGGATTTCGGTGAGAATGTCCTTGGGGCCGAGCGTGTGCTCGCGTTCGCTCGCATCGCGCGGCGTGCGGAAGAGCTCGGCGACCGGGATTTCGCGCGAACCTTTCGGGCCCGTGACGCGCGCCGTTGCGCCAAGCGTGATGAGCGGAGGCGCAAGGCTAGACGGAGAGACGAAATAGGCGGGACCGGCGTTATCGAAAATGGCGTGGTAGCGATTATCGCCATTCGGGACGAGCGAACGGCCCTGGGAATCGCGCGCGAGAAGGCCGAAACCGTTGCGGAAATACCAGCAGCGCGGACGCTGAAGCAGATCGCCGCCGACGGTGCCCATGCTGCGCATCTGGGCGCTCGAAACGCCTGCGATCGCCGTCCGCAGAGACGGAAACGGGTGAAGCGGCGCGGGGCGCTCGAAGAGGTCCTCGAGAACGGTGGCCGAGCCGATGCGCAAACCGGCGGCGCTTTCGTGGACGCCGCGCAGATCGGCGATGCCCTTGATGTTGACCACGCGGCGCGGCGTAACGATGTAGTCTTTCATCAAACTGATGAGATCGGTGCCACCGGCGAGGACCTGGGCCTGGTCGAAATTCGCGCCGAGCAGGGCGATGGCCTGCTTGAGCGAGGAGGGGTTGCCATATTCGAAGTCGCGCATCAGGCCATCTCTCCTTTTCCGAGCGCATCGAGCACGCGCTCGGGCGTCATCGGCAACTCGGGGACGCGGACGCCGATCGCGTTGGCGACGGCGTTGGCGATGGCCGCGCCGGGAGAAATTACGGGCGGCTCGCCGAGGCCGATCACGCCGCGGCTTTCGATCGCGGGATCGGTCATCATGTGAACCACGATGTCGCCGACGTCGTCGAGGCCGGAAAGTTTGTAGAACTCCATATTGGGATTGAGGCACGTACCGGTCTGCTGGTCCATGATTTTTTCCTCATGGAGCGCATAGCAGGTGCCCATGATGCAGGCGCCGTAGACCTGGCTCGTGGCCGTTTTTATGTCGATGATGAGGCCGCAATCCTGCACGGCGACCATTTTTTCCATGTGGACGACGCCGGTTTCGACGTCGACGCTGACCTCGGCCATTTGCGCGCCGCCGACGCCGCTTGAAATCAGCGACATATTGCGCTGGCCCATGGCGACGATAGGTGTGGTGCCGAGGCGGGCGCAAGCCTGTTTCCAGGAAATCGCCTTGGCCGGGTCGCCAATCACTTGGATTTTTTCGGCAACCGCTTCGAGCTTGTCGGGGGTGGTCCCGAGCGCGGGCGCGACTTTGGCCAGAAGCTGATTGAGCGCGTTGGTAGCGGAAACGCGAGTGGACGAACTGACGCCGCCGACGGTGGTCGAGCCGCCGGAGGCGCCGTCGGGAGGATATTTGTTGTCGCCGATTTCGACGCGAATGCCATCGAGCGGCAAGCCGAGCGTTTCCGCCGCGACGATGTTGATTACCGTGCGGGTTCCCGTGCCGAGATCCTGGGTGCCGGTGGCGACTTCGACGGAGCCATCGGGATGGATGGTGGTGCGGCAATAACCGTCGTGGCCGAGCCCGCCCCAGGTGTGGATGGAAAGGCCGACGCCGCGCTTGATGGGGCCGGGCGTTTTATCGCCGCGCGGATGCCACTTCGCTTTCCACTCCATCAATTCGGCGGCTTTCTGGAGTTCCTCCTGATAGAGGGCGGCGCGTTCGCCAGCGAGCGAGAGATTTTTCAGGAAGAAATCGAGCGGATCCATGCCGAGTTTCGCCGCCATATCGTCGAGCGCGGCCATGGTGAGGAAGCAGGCCTGGGGATGATTGGGCGCGCGCCAGGCGCGAGCCGGTCCGGTGTTGGTGCGGACGGCTGTGTAGCGCGAACCGCGATTCGGGATGTCCCGGAAAATATACGGGAGCAGGCCGTGAATCCCGACGACACCCATGCCACCCGTTCCCCAGGAATCGGAATCCCAGGCGACGATCGTGCCGTCGCGCTTGGCTCCGACGCGGATTTTGCCGCGGAGGGAGGGACGGGAGCCGGCCATGAGCAGCTCGGGTTTGCGATCGAGCATGAGTTTCACCGGCCGACCTGATTTTTTGGCGAGCGCTGCAGCGGCGAGGCCCCAGGTGTCGATGCCGAATTTGGAGCCGAACCCCCCGCCCATCACCTGGCAATCCACGTTGACGTTGCTGGCGGGGACGTTCAAGTCAGGCGATTGGGCATATTCGCCGGCGGCTCCGCTGACGTTTTGCGTGGAAATCCAGACGTTGAGTTTGTCGCCCGCCCATTGCGCCACCGAACCGTGCGATTCCAGGCAGCAGTGGGTGATGACGGGGATAGCGTAGTTTCCTTCGCTGGTGACCTCGGCCTGCTGGAAGCCGGCAGCGGGATCGCCGCTGGTTTCCGCGCCCAATTGGCGGGTGCGGCCGTCTTTGGTGGCCAGGGCGAGATCGGCGTCGTCGACGAGATAGGGCAACTGCTGGAACTCGACGCGGACGCGGCGAACGGCGTCTTCCGCCAACTCTTCGGAATCGGCGGCGACGGCGAGGATTTCGTGCCCTTCCCAATTCACTTCCTTGCCGACGCCGTTGAAGACGTAGACGGCGCGGACGCCGGGCATGCGCTCGGCTTCGCTCGTATCGAGCGCGGTGATTTTGGCGTGGGCGTAAGGCGAGGTGAGCATTTTGGCGTAGAGCAGATTCACCGGATTCTGGTCGTAGGTGTATTTCGCACGACCGGACGCTTTTTCCGGGCCATCAATGCGGGAAATGGATTTGCCGATGAGACCGCGTTTCGATGCTGGAGGCCACGCGATATTGGCCATCAGAGCCGCCCTCCCTTCTCTTTTGTCGCCGCTTCAAGGACGGCTTTGCGAATGCCCATGTAAGTGCCGCAGCGGCAGAGGTTGCCGTTGAGCGAAGCTTTCGCTTCGTCATACGTGGGGTTGGGATGATGGTCGAGGTAGGATTTGACGGCCATGACGAAACCCGAGGTGCAGAATCCGCATTGCTGGGCGTCGTTATCGACAAAGGACTGGGAAACCGGATGGAGTTTGTGCGCCGGGGCGATACCTTCGATCGTTTCGATCGCGTGGCCTTGCGCTTCGATCGCCAGGACGGTGCAGGCATAGACTGGCCGGCCGTCCATGATGACGGTGCAGGCGCCGCAGGTGGCGCGGTCGCAGACCTTTTTGGCTCCGGTGAGATCGAGGTGGTTGCGCAGGGCGTCGAGGAGGGTGACGCGGGGTTCGAGGCGCAAGGAATGCAAACGGCCGTTGATTTTCAGCTGCACCGGAACGGCGCCTGGACCGCTCACCACCGGCGTGCTTTCGATTCCGGCGGCTTTCAGCAGACCTTCGTTTGCGAGGACGCCAGCGCCGACCGCGAGGCCGCTGCCCTTGATGAACTGGCGCCGCGAGAAACCTTTGGCGGTCTTTTCGCCGGCTTCGGCTTTCGCGTCCGGCTCGCGTTGGGAGTCGTTGGAATGATTTCGCTCATCGCGATCGGCCATGCGGATACCTCCGGTGAAATCTGAACTCCAGCGGGCAAACAGCGGATTGAAGGATCGAGGAGAAAAGTGGCCGCAACAGAGTCCCTCGCTCTTTGAAGTGAGCCACCATCATATTTCCTTGCCGCGGCCATGTCTAGATGGGTTAGGGTGAAAAGGAGGCCGGAGGCGTGGCTGGGAGCTGGGCCGGCCGCGGACAGGAGGGAAGGAACGATGCGCACCGGAAACAGCTGGAAGCTATGGGCCGGAGTCGCCTGCTGGCTTTTGCTGGCCGCGCCGTGGGCCGCGGCGCAACAGCCGCGAACGGCGTCGAGCACTTCGAGAAACCGCACTTCGCTGGCCATCACGCTGTACAACTCGAATTTCGCGCTCGTCCGCGACACGCGCGACGTCACGTTGCCCGCGGGAACCGTGCGGCTGGATTTCCGGGATGTGCCCAGCTCGATCGAGGCATCGACGGTGCACATCGCGCCCGCGCCGGGCCTTGAAGTGCTCGACCAATCGTATGAGTACGACCTGCTGAGCCCGGACCGGCTGCTCGAAAAATACGTGGGCAAGCCGATGACGCTGATTTTTCGCGAACAGGCGAACGGGACGACGCAGGACAAGGACGTAAGCGCGATTCTGCTCTCGACGCAAGGGCCGGTTTGGAAAATCGGCAATCAGATCGTGACCGGGATCAAACCCGACGGCTACCGATTTCCGGAACTTCCCGGAGGACTGTACAGCCGGCCAACGCTCGTCTGGACGCTGCGGAACGAGCGACCGGGGCAGCGGAAGCTTTCCGTTTCCTATCTGGCCGATCAGATGAACTGGACGGCGGATTACGTGCTGGATCTGACTCGCGAGGGAACGCGAGGGAGCCTGGAAGGATGGGTGACGCTGACGAATAACAGCGGGGCGAATTTCGAGGACGCGGCGCTGTTGCTCGTGGCCGGGCAGGTGCATCGCGCGACGACGGGGCCGAGGCCGTATCCGGTGATGGCAGCGCAGGCGGGTATCGCAGGCGGTGTCGTACAACAGTTCGCCGAGCAGCCAATTGGCGAATACCACCTGTACACGCTCAATCGCCGGATCGACTTGCGGAATCGCGAAACGAAACAGTTCAGTTTGCTCTCGGCGGCGAGCGTGCCGGTGACCAAGACGTACGTTTTCGAGGGCAATCCGGGAATGTTTCGGATGGCGATGCCGGTCGAGCGGCCGAGGCCGCAAGGCGTTCAGGTGATACTGTCGTTTCGCAACGACAAGGCTTCCGGGCTGGGCGAGCCGCTTCCCGCCGGGGTGGTTCGCGTTTACCAGCCGGATGCGGCGGGCAATCCGATTCTGCTGGGCGAAGACAGGATTTCGCATACGCCGAAAGACGAAAGGGTGCGGCTGAATATCGGCAGCGCATTCGACGTGGTGGCGACGCGGAAGCAGACCGATTTCCGGCGCGTCGCACAGAACGTTTACGAATCGGCGTTTGAAATCACGCTGCGCAATCACAAGAACACGCCGGTGACGGTGGAAGTACGCGAGCCGGTGAATGGGAGCTGGCAAATGCTGGAATCGAATTTTCCGGCGAAGAAATTGAATGCGTTCACGCTGGGATTCGACGTGCCGGTGCCGGCCGGTGGCGAGGCGAAGCTGACGTATCGCGTGCGCGTGACGGACTGACGCACGTCCGGCGGCAGGCCCCCCCCCCCGCCTCGGCGTGCCGGCGGGCACAGCAGGGGCCAGGTTCGGAACCCAGTGCCACGCACGACGGGCGTCTTGTGCCGCGCCGGCGCCATCACTCCTTCTAATTCGTGGAACTTTCCTGCCCTTGAAGCGGAAGACAGAAGCAGAACGTTGCCCGAGGCAAATGCGGAGGTACTTTTTACGGCTGGCGGCTGCCGGCGCGGATCCAAGATGCTCTTTCTCAGACAAATCGGGCAGACGACGAGCCGTAAAGGCGGTTTGCGCGCCGCGAGCCGAGGTAATAGCGAACGGATCGGGCTTTGGGCCATGCTGGCGACGCTGGCCGTGCCACTGGTTTGCCTGGCCGCGAACGGAGCGCGGCAAGCCGACAAAGTAAGGGTGGGAGTGAAAGCCGTTACCGTCTACGCGACGGTGCGCGACAAACATGGCCACCTCATCACCAACCTCGACAAAGACGATTTCGTTCTGAAGCAGGACGGCGAGACCCAGGCGATCCAATTTTTCTCGCAGGAAAGCGATCTTCCGCTCACGCTCGGTTTGCTTGTCGACACGAGCCTGAGCCAGAGAAACGTGCTCGACGCGGAGCGCAGCGCGAGCTACAGCTTTCTCGACCACATGCTGCGCGACACTCCCGCAAATAGCGGCGCCAAGGACCAGGCGTTTCTCATTCATTTCGATCGCGAAGTCGAACTGCTGCAGGACCTGACGTCTTCCCGGCAGAAATTGCAATCGGCGCTCGCCGATCTGCACACGCCGGAAATGGAGCGGAGGCATCAAGGAGGAGGCGGTTCGCAACGACAGGGCGGCGGCTGGCCTCCGGATGGTGGAGGGCCGCAGGGCTATCCGCGCGGCGGGCGTCGCGGTCAGGGCTGGCATGGCCCGGGCACTTTGCTCTACGACGCGATTTACCTGGCATCGCACGACGTCATGCAAAAGCAGAAGGGGCGCAAAGCGCTGATCGTTCTTTCCGACGGCGTGGATCGCGGCAGCCAGGAAACGCTCGAAGAAGCGATGGAAGCCGCGCAGCGCTCGGACACTGTCGTGTATTCGATCCTGTTCGCCGACGACCATTCTTCTTTCCGGCCTCGCGGAGGATTCGGCGGCTGGGGCGGGATGGGTCGGCCCGGGGGCCGATTCCCCGGTCGGTTTCCGCGCGAAGAACGGCCGGACGGCAAGAAAATTCTCGAGCAGATTTCCCGCGAAACCGGCGGCGAGATGTTTCAGGTATCGAAAAAACTGCCGATTGACGCCATCTACGCGCAAATCGAACAAGAACTGCGCAACCAATACAGTCTGGCGTATACGCCGGAGCCCGATCCGACCCCCGGCTACCACAAAATCGAACTCACCACGAAGAAAAAGGGGCTGATCGTCCAAGCGCGGGAAGGCTACTACTACTCCGGCGCGCCGGCTGATTCGCAAGGGCATCCGTAAACGGCGCACGCGCCAGCGGGCCTCGCGTGCAAGGAGGGCCTGCAGCGCCGCGAGTTTCAGCCTCCGCTTCCCTCGCTCAGGAATTCCGCGGCCGTCACTACCGCGGCCTGGCGCGGGAACACTTTATCGACAAGGCAGGCGTGCACTTCGGGATCGAGGTCGGCGCAGCAGTCTTTGATGAGAACAAGACGGTAATCCGCGTCGGCGGCGTGGAGCACGGTGGAGAGGACAACGCCGCTGGTTGCGATGCCAAAAAGGATGAGAGTATCGACGTCGTTTGCTCGCAGGATCATGTCGAGGTCAGTGCCTGCGAACGCACTGACCCTATGCTTCGTGATGATGACTTCATCTTTTTCCGGGGCTACCGCCGGATGGATCGCCCCGGCTTCGCCCTCAAACAGTTTGCGATGCGTCTGGGAGTCCTTGATCGCGCCGAACAAGGCATTGCGCGAGCTGATCTCCGGGAAGCCGGGACGAAAGCCGACCTGAACGTGTATTACCCTGGCTCCCAAGCTGCGAGCGCGCCTCAGGACAGCCGCGGCGCGGGCTGGCAACTCCTCCCGACCCTTGACGAAAATGGAGACGATGCCCGTCTGGTAATCCATGCTCAGCAGCGCCGCACGTTTCGGATCCCATGAGAGTTCAATAGCCATCGGTGGTCCCTCCCACGGACCCGGCGTGCCAGTCGGGCCTACAGATTTTTCAGCAGGAACGCGGTCATGCGCTCGAAGAGCTGGACGCGCGCGGGCCAGTCGCTGATCGGATGGCCGCGGCCGGGGAAAATCATGAGCTGGACGTGTCCGGCGTAGCGACCGGTTTCGATGAGCTTGTCGATGAGCTCGGTGGTGTTGGCGAAATGGACGTTGTCGTCGCCGGTGCCATGGATGAGCAGCAATTTACCGGTAAATTGGCCGGCGTAGGTGACGGGCGAGCCGGCGATGTAGCCCTGGGGATTCTCCTGCGGCGTGCCCATGTAACGCTCGGTGTAAATCGTGTCGTACTGGCGCCAGTCGGTGACGGGAGCGACGGCGACGCCGACCTTGAAAATCTGGCCTTCGCGGAAGAGCAGATGGAGAGTCAGATGGCCGCCGTAGCTCCAGCCCCAAACGCCAATGCGCGACGCGTTGACGTAGGGGAGGGTTTCGAGATACTTCGCGCCGGTGACCTGATCCTGAACTTCGACGGTGCCGAAATGATGGTAGATCGGCGTTTCGAAGGCGTGGCCGCGATTGTAGGAGCCGCGATTATCGAGCATGAAGATGATGTAGCCGTGCTCGGCCATGAGCTGGTGCCACAGGTACGTCTGACCGCCCCACATATCGCGAACGTTTTGCGCTTCCGGACCGCCGTAGACGTAGAAGAGAACGGGATATTTTTTCGCCGGGGAAAAATCGGGCGGCTCGATCATTTCGGCGTAAAGAAGCGTGCCGTCGGAAGCGTGGAGATGCAGGAAATGCACCTGGCCGAGGCGCACCTGGGCGAGGCGCGGAATCACGCCGTCGCTGAGAACGGAAACGAGGCGGCCCTCGGCGGTGTGGAGTTCCTGGCGCGGCGGCTGATTAATATTTGAATAGGTATCGAGATAGGCGGCGGCGCCGGGCGCCATGGAAATATCGTGCGTGCCGGGGCGTTTGGTGATTCGCTCAAAATTTTTGCCGTCGAGACCGACGCGATAGAGCTGGCGCTCGAGCGGGCTGGCCTGAGTACTGACGAAATAGACGAAGCCGTTTTTCTGGTCGACGCCGGCGAGATCGGTGACGACAAAGTCGCCGCTGGTGAGCGGGCGAATCAGATGGCCGGACGCGTCGTAGAAGTAGAGCTGGCGGAAACCGGTGCGCTCGCTCGACCAGATGAAATCCCCATTCGACAGGAAACGGGGATTGCCGCCGAGATTGATCCAGTAGCGATCGGTTTCGGTAAGCACGACGCGCGAATGGCCGGTTGCGGGATTGGCGAAGAGAAGATCGAGCCGCGTCTGCGCGCGATTCAGGCGCTCGATCGAAAGCTGCTTGCCATCTGGAGCCCATTCGACGCGGGGAAGATAGATGTTCGTATTGCTGCCCGTGTCCATCCATTTCGTTTTGCCGCCGCGCGCGGAAACTACGCCAACGCGAACGACGGGATTTGCCGTGCCGGCGCGCGGGTAACGCGTCCAGTAGACGGTGGAGTTGTAGGAATTAGGGTTGAGGAGCGGGTAGCGAATGACGCCGTGTTCGTTGAATTGCAAATAGGCGATGCGGGAGGAATCGGGCGACCACCAATAGGCGGTGAACAGGCCGAGTTCCTCGGGATAAATCCAGTCGAGCTGGCCGTCGCGCAGCGATTCCTTGCCGTCGCGGGTGAGCTGACGAACCTGGCCGCTCGGAACGTTGACGATCCAAAGGTTGTAATCACGCAGGAAACTGACCCAGCGGCCGTCGGGGGAAATTTTGGGATCGGTGAGCGGAACCGTGCCGCCGACGAGTTGGCGGCTTTGGTGGGTTTTCAGGTTGTACCAGACGAGGCGCGTGGCCGAACGCAAGAGCAGCGCATTGCCCGTGGACGACCATTGATAGCGGCGCGGCGGCCGGCGGCCGAAGCCCGTGCGCTGGAGCCAGGTTTTCGGCCAAGGATCGAGAAATTGTGTGAGATGCGCGGCGTCAATCAGACGCTTGCGCGCGCCCGTCGCCGCATTCACGGCCCAGAGTTCGCGGCCGAGAGGAGTGGACTGGAAATAGCTGAGCCATTCGCCGTTGGGACTCCATTCGACGGCGCCGAGCATCGGCGGATGAATGGCGTGCTCGCCGAAAATTTCCGGGACGGTGAGTTGGTCGGCGGGGTCCGGAGGCGATTGAGTATTACGCGCCGCAGCGAGGGCGGGTCTGTGACCCGCCCCTACCGGTGCACCTGGCCCGGCGGGAGCGGCGTGGAGGGTCGTGGCCGGCAACGCGGCGAAGAAAAGTGCGGCGATCAGGCAAAGATAACGGGCGCTGCGAGACATTTGGCGACCTCCGGAAAGAGAGACATTCTAGCGCCGGTCGGGGCAGACAGGGAACGGAATCCGCGTTCGGCGATGCGGTTGGTGGCGAGCCGGATTTGGGCTCTTAGTCGGCGGGAGCGGCAGAAGGAACGGCGGCGCGGGCGATGCGGCGGAAACGGGCGTCCAAAAACGCGCCGATCGTGACGGCGAGCGCGAGCGCTAGGAACAAGACTTCGAGGAGGAGCCGGGAGCCATTGAGCGCTTCGGTGCCGGGACCGAAACAGCCGCAATTGATCTGCAAGCCGGCGAAATAGCTGTGGAGGAGAACGCTGAAGAAAACAGCCAGAAGCAGCGTGGTGAGCAGCGAAACCCAGCGCAACAAAAGACCGGAGACCAGAAACAGGCCGATGGCCAGCTCGAGCCAGGGAAGCGTGTGCGAGAGGACCATCACGCCCCAACTCGGCAGCATCTGGTAGGAATCGATCTGCATGGCGAACATCATCATGGATACATCGAGCGAATTCGGCGTGATTTTGAGCGAGGCGAGGGTGAAGGGCGCGCTATCGACCGGGCGGAGCTTGCCGTAGGCGGCGAAGAGGAAAAGCGCGCCGAGGGCCAAGCGGCCTACGATCAGAAGCCAGCGGCGGAGGCGCGTGCGGGCTTGAGGCGTCATGGGCGGCTACTGATGGAGCAAGGCGTCAATATAGCGGCGCAGGATCGGATAGCTGACGAAACCGATGATCGGCATTTTCTGGCCGTTGTGGGTGATGAACATCGTCGGGGTCTGGTTGACGCCGAGGTGCATGCCCTGGTTGTAGTCGTCCTGCACGGCCTGATGGACGACGCTCGTCTGGGCGAGGGCCTGAACGATCTTCATTTTGGCGGGGCTCAAAACGGCGGCGACAATCGGCTCGACTTTGCCGGTGTAAGACCATTCGCTTTGATGAAGGAAAAGCGCCTGCGCGACGGGAGAGAAGCGGCCGACGGCGGCGGCGGCATCGGCGTAGTAGGCGGCGATGCGCGAATAAGGATGAAACGGAAAATCGTGGTCAACCAGATAGACCTTGCCGGAGGAGACGTAGTCGTCAATCAGGGGGCGCAGCGTGTTCAGGTACAAGTCCTGGCAATGCGGGCATTCGAAATCGGTGTAGGCATCGATGCGAATGGGAGCGTTGCTGACGCCGAAAGTTTTGCCCTGGGCGATTTGCGCCAAGGTGACCTTGGGGATGGCCGTCTGGCTGGGACGGCGCGGCCGAGGGCGCGCGCTCGATGAGGCGGCGATGGCTGCCAAGAGGAACGCCGCCAGTGCGAAACGATTTGCCAGTGCTTTCACCACGCCTCCTTCGTTCCCCCATTCGCCGGGAACGCTTCCCTATTCTACCCGGATCGAGGATTTGCGTCGCGGCGGTTTGCCCGGCCGGTTACTTCCGCAGGATATCGTTCAAATAACGGCGCAGAATCGGATACTGAACGACTCCGATCACGGGAAACGTTTTGCCGTCGTGAGTGATGAAGATCGTGGGCGTCTCGCGAATGTTGAGCCGCTGACCGAGATCCACATCCTGCTGAACGGCGTTCTGAATTTCGGGAGTGCGAGCGAGTTCCTCGACCTGCTTGAGCTGCTCGGGACTGAGCACGGTGGCGAGCTCAGGCGTGATTTTCCCCGTCGCGGCCCAGGTGGGCTGGGTGGTGAAGAGGACGCGCTCGACCGCTTCGAAGCGGCCGATGGCGGCGGCCGCGTCGGCGTAATAGGCGGCTTTGCGGGAATAGGGATGGATCGGGAGCGGGAAATCGTGGTGGACCAGGTAGACCTTGCCGGTCGCCACGTAATCGTTGATCAGCGGGCGGAGGGTTTGCATGTACAGAGCGCGGCAGGCTGGGCACTCGAAATCCGTGAAGTCCTGGATTTCGATGGGCGCATTTTTCATGCCAAAGGATTTCTGCTGGGCAATTTCGGCCGGCGTGATCGCCGGAAGGCCGCGCCCCGTAGCGCCCTTGCCACCAGCGACGGCGGGCGAAGCGATGGAAAGAGCAAAAAAGACGGAAATAAGAGTTGCAGGACCGGCAAAACGCCTACGTAAAAAAGCCACCTTTACTCCTCCCCCTCAAGAAGCATTGTGTAGAACCCTTTATTGTACCTGAAGCAGGTTTGGCCTAGAGGGTTTCCCGCGAAAAGGCGGCGCGGGCGCCGAAGCGCTGTGGAAACAGGATTATGAGCGGGGAAGCAACAAGGCAGAGGAGCCGAGAAATGCCAAGCCAAGCCGCATTGCCTGGGCTGGGCAAAGACGAAGTGAAAGTAACATGCTTGTAATGAATAGAATAAAAGCAGTTCCACCTTGACTTGACAATATCTCGCTCAACTTCTATACTGACCAGCGATGAGCGCTATCTTATCAGCCAGAATTGCTTTGGTGGGAGGCTCGGATGAGCAAGATTATTGGAATTGACCTGGGAACGACGAACTCCGTGGTGGCCGTGATGCAGAACGGCGAGCCTACGGTGATTGCCAACCAGGAGGGTTCGCGGACCACGCCGTCGGTGGTGGGCCTGACTAAGGCCGGGGAATGGCTGGTGGGGCAAGTGGCCAAGCGGCAGGCGATCACGAATCCCGAGAACACGGTCTATTCCATCAAGCGGTTCATGGGCCGGCGGTTCGACGAGGTGGGCGACGAGACGCGGCGGATTCCCTACAAGGTGGTGCAGGGGCCGAACGGCGATGCGCGCGTGCAGCTGGAGGGCAAACCCTACAGCCCGCCGGAAGTTTCCGCCAAGATTTTGCAAAAACTGAAGGCGGCGGCCGAGGATTTTCTGGGCGAGAAGGTGACAAAGGCCGTCATCACCGTTCCGGCGTATTTCAACGACAGCCAGCGGCAAGCGACCAAGCAGGCGGGTGAAATCGCCGGGCTCGAAGTGGTGCGAATCATCAACGAGCCGACGGCGGCCGCGCTCGCTTACGGGCTGGACAAGAAGAAAGACGAAACGATCGCGGTGTACGACCTGGGCGGCGGCACGTTTGACATTTCGATTCTGGAAGTCGGCGAAGGGGTGGTGGAAGTGAAATCCACCGCCGGCGACACGCACCTGGGCGGCGACGACATCGACCACAAAATCATCGAGTGGATCGTGGCGGAATTCAAGCGCGACAACCCGGGCATCGACCTGAGCAAGGACCGGATGGCGCTGCAGCGGCTGAAGGAAGCGGCCGAGAAGGCGAAAATCGAGCTTTCGCAGACGCCGGAAACCGAAATCAATCTGCCGTTCATCACCGCGGACGCGAGCGGACCAAAACACCTGCAATTGAAGCTGAGCCGGTCGAAGCTGGAACAGCTGATGGAAGAGATTTTGCAGCGAACGGTCGGGCCGGTGAAGCGGGCGCTGGAAGACGCGGGAATGAAGCCGGACCAGATCAACGAAGTAGTGCTGGTGGGCGGCTCGACGCGAATTCCGCGCGTGCAGCAGATCGTGAAGGACCTGTTCAACGGCAAGGAACCGCACAAAGGGGTGAACCCCGATGAAGTGGTCGCCGTGGGCGCGGCGGTGCAGGGCGGCGTGCTCTCGGGCGAGGTGAAGGACATTCTGCTTCTGGACGTGACGCCGCTTTCGCTGGGCGTTGAGACCTACGGCGGCGTGATGACGGTGCAGATATCGCGGAACACGACGATTCCGACGAGGAAATCGGAAGTCTACACGACCGCGAGCGACAACCAGCACGACGTGGAAATTCACGTCCTGCAAGGCGAACGGAAAATGGCGGGCGACAACCGGACGCTCGGGCGGTTCCATCTGGTGGGCATTCCGCCGGCACCGCGCGGCGTGCCGCAGATCGAAGTGACGTTCGACATCGACGCGAACGGCATCCTGAACGTGAGCGCGAAAGACCGCGCGACGGGCAAGGAACAGAAAATCACGATCACCGCTTCGACCGGATTGGGCAAGGACGAAGTGGAACGGATGCAGCGCGAGGCGGAATCGCACGCCGAGGAAGACCAGAAGCGGCTGGCGGAAGCCGAAGCGCGCAACCGGCTGGATACGCTCATCTACCAGACGGAAAAGCTGGTGAAGGAAAACGCCGAAAAGCTGCCCGAAGCCGAGCGCAAGACGGCCGAAGACGCCGTCGAGCAGAGCCGGCGCGCGCTGAGCGAGGGCGGAATCGACAAGCTGAATGCCGCCGTCGAAGCGCTGACGAAAGCTTCGCACAAGCTGGCCGAAGCGCTCTATCGCACGGCCGGCGCCGCGGCGGGACAACCTGGCGCGGAACCCGGGCCGCAAGCAGGACCGGAGCCGGGTGCCGCGGGACAAGCCGCAGGCGGCGAGAAGCAGGGCGAAGTGATTGACGCCGAATTCGTAGACGTGGACGAATCGAAGAAGCCGAACTGAGGGCGGCGGGAATGCGGGAAAGTACACAGGCAGGATGCCTGTGCCACCACGAGCCGACACGGGCAGGATGAGCGGATTGCTGCCCGGCGAATTGCTTGTGCGGCGCGGCGAAAAGCAGATGCTTCGGCCGCTATCGGAGGAGGCAGGGTTCGGTTTCGACGTTCGGCCCCAGGATGACGGCATTTTACGGATTGGCGCACTTTGGCACGTCAAGGCGCGGCACAGAGGATGGCTGGGCTACAGGAAGACGCAGGCGAATCGGCTGCGGGAGGCGAAGGAGGGAGAAACCGGTGAGCGAGGCAGACATCCGGAGGGTTGGGCCGCCGCAGGCGATACAAAGAGTGCGCGAAGGCACGTATCTGGTGCAGGTGCCGCTTTCGGCGGCGCCGAGCGCGGATTGGCGGCGGCTGTTTTACGAGACGCAGCAGGACGTGCCGAAGGATTTCCCGACGCGCGCAATCGAGATTTCGGGATCGCTTCTGCGATTCCGCAGCGACGCGGCAAGCGTCGAGGGCAGAATTCCTCTGCTCGACAAGTGGGTGGAACGCGCGAACCAGAAAGAAGCGGCGATGGCGGGTCGTTCGGAAGAGCAGCGGCAGCGGCGGGATGATTTGGCTCGCGAGCGGCAGGAGCTGGAAGCATTGAACACGGCGTGGGCGAAGCTGTGATCGCGCTGGGGCGGCGAGTCGTGCTGAAGGAAGCGCAACGTCCCGTCGCTGGACTTGCCACGCGGCACCATTTTCGGGACCCTTCGCCCGCTGCGGCGGGCTCAGGGTGACAGAAGTGGGGTGCGCTGGGCTCAGGATGGCGGGCTCCCGAGGGCCATTTTGCAACGTATTGTTGGACCGAAATTGAGATAAGCGATGGCGACGACGGCCAAAACGGATTATTACGAACTGCTGGGGCTGCGACGCAGCGCGTCGACGAAGGAGATTCGCGCGGCTTATCGTAAATTGGCGCGGAAATACCACCCCGATCTGAATCCCGGCGACAAGAGCGCCGAAGAGAAATTCAAGCAGATCCAGGAAGCCTACGAAGTCCTTTCCGAACCGAAAAAACGGAAGATGTACGACGAGATGGGTTTCTACGCGGAAAATTACCGCGGCGGTCCGCCGCCGGGAGGGCCGACGCCCGGCGGGCAAAACGTCCAGTTCGATTTCGGCGGTTTCGACATGAGCGACCTGGGCGGCGCGAGTTTCCGCGACATTTTCAGCCAGTTTTTCCGCGGCGCCCGCGCAGCGCATCAAGCGACGCAGGAAACCGAACGCGGCGAAGACCTGGAATACCAGATTCACATCGGATTCTGGGAAGCGGTGCGCGGCGCGGTGCGGAAGATGACGATCAGCCGGCTCGCGACCTGCCAGGCGTGCCGAGGGATGGGCGTCGCGGGCGGGAAGACGGAAACGTGCCCGACGTGCGGCGGCAGCGGACGCGTAACGCAAAACGCGGGCGGAATGCGATTCCAGATCACGTGCAGCTCGTGCGGCGGCACGGGAAAACTGGGATCGGTGTGCCGGGTTTGCGGCGGCGAAGGACGCGCGGCGGAAGCGGAAACGATCGACGTGAGGATTCCGGCGGGTGTGAATACCGGTTCGCGCGTGCGCGTGCCGGGACACGGGAACGCCGGAAAGCTGGGCGGAGCGCGAGGCGATCTCTACATCATCACGGAAGTCGAGCCGCACGCGTATTTCGAGCGGCGCGACGACGACATTCGCACCGTTGTGCCGGTGACGGTGACCGAAGCTTCGCTCGGCACGAAAATCGAAGTGCCGACGATCGATGGCCGGGCGCTTTTGCGGATTCCGCCGGGAACGTCGAGCGGGCAGCGATTCCGGCTGCGCGGCAAGGGAGTGGCATCGGCGCGGCATCCGGAGCGGCGGGGAGACCAATTCGTCGAGGTGCAAGTAGTGGTGCCGCGGCCGATTGACGAGCGCGTGCGGAATTTGCTGAAGGAACTCGAAAAGCTCGAGCCGGAAGATCCGCGCAAGGACCTGTTCGAGCGCGCCGGAGTGTAAACGAGGAGAGCGGATGGCGCCACGAGCGCAGACGAAGCGAAAGAAAAAGAGCCGCGCGGGCTACATGATCAGCGCGGTGGCCGAGATTTATCACGTTCATCCGCAAACGCTGCGCCTGTACGAACGGCTGGGGCTGCTGAAACCTTCGCGGACGCAGGGAAATACGCGCGTTTACACCGATCAGGACCTCGAACGGCTGGATGTGATTCTGACGCTGAGCCGCGACATGGGCGTGAATCTGGCGGGAATCGAAGTGGTGCTGAACATGCGCGACAAAATGATGGACATGGAAAAACAGGTGCAGGCGTTCGTGGATTTCGTGCGTGAGGAGATGGGACGGGCGCTTGCCAACGCTCCCGATTCGCGGCTGGGAAATGCGATTGTGCGGTTCCGACCCTCCAAGGTAACCCGCGTAGAACGATAAGATCACTTTCCACTCCAGTTCTTTGACCGCAGGGCCATGGGCCGCTGCGCAGGCTGAGGTCTGTGCTGCTGGCGGTTTCCACAGCGGCGCGGGATTTCCGCAGCGGGGAGGGTTGCGCGGGGCGTGGCGCGCGCCTATGCTTGCCCTCGTGGCACGAAAAGATTGCCCAGAATGCGGCGGAACGGGCTGGCGCGTCCAAGTGGCCCCGAAGGCTCGGGGCGGCGGGCGCGAAGCAGTGCCGTGCTCGTGCACCGAGAGCGGCCGGGAGGGCCTGGCGCGCAGGCGCGCGCGGATACCGGCGCGATACGAGCATTGCGATTTCGAGAATTTCGAAGTCGATTACTGCTGCGAAGGCCCGGACGCGGCGAAATGGAATCGGAGCCTGAAACAGGCGCGCGCGGTGGTCGAGAAATTCGTGGCGGAATACCCGATCGGGACCGAACACGGCTTGCTGCTGATGGGGCCGTGCGGAACGGGGAAAACGCATCTGGCGGTATCGGCGCTGAAGGCGCTGGTGGGGCGCGGGCACGACGGGCTTTTCTACGACTACCGCGAGCTGCTGAAAGAAATCCAGGCCAGTTACAATCCCGAAAGCCAAACGACGGAAATGGAAGTGCTGGAGCCGGTGCTGAAGACGGAAGTGCTGCTGCTGGACGATCTGGGCGCGAGCAAACCTTCGGTGTGGGCGCTTGAAACGGTGGGGCACATCCTGAACGCGCGATACAACGACAAGCGCGTGACGCTGGTGACGACGAATTACCTGGACGCGCCGCGAACGAGCGAAAACGGCCGCACGGCTGTGCGCGAGGACACGCTGGCGGACCGCGTGGGGCAACGGATACGGTCGCGGCTGTACGAGATGTGCCGGACGATCGAAATCGTGGCTCCGGATTTTCGAAGGGACGTCAGGCGAGCGCGGACGACCGGCTGAGCCGCGCGTTCCGCCTTCCTTTCCTGCAACATAGAAGTTTCCCCTCATTTCCGACCGCGGAGTCGAATGCCTCTCCGAAGAGTGGTTTCCTTGAAGCGATCGGGATCCTTCGCTTCGCTCAGGATGGCAGGGGGTCTTTTGGGGCGAGGCGGGCAACACGCTGCCTCTGAACGCCCGAATGCCGCCAGGAGGGAAGGTTTGCTTCAGGCGATAGGGATCCTAGCCGACCGCGAGACGTCGGGATTTCCTGGGGTCGTCGCAAAATGCTGTGCCCGGGTGACAGTTTTTTAGGCGAAAAACTGCCAGTCACCGAGCGCGAATGCCGCCCTTAAGGGCGGCGCTACACAACCCACACAGGCGAATGCCGCCGTCCCGGCTGCGTCGGGACGGCCCCGACCGACCACGTCGGGATGCAAGCGGCGCAGTTCCGGACGGTGCTACGCGCAGACCTGACGAAGAGATATTCCCCTTGATGATTTGCGGTCAGGATTCCTGGCGGCGGAGGGCGTCGAGATGGATGCCGAGCTGTTGGCATTTTTTATAGAGATGGCTGCGTTCGAGGCCGAGTGCCTTGGCGGTGTTGGTGATGTGGAAATTCTGGCGGCGCAATTCGGCTTCGATGGCGGCGCGCTCGAAGGTTTCGACGCGCGCGGCAAGCGGGCCGAAGCCGAGACTCGAGCCGACGGCGACGCCGGAGTCGTCGAGCGCGGGGAGGGCGGCGCGAACCTGCTCGACGGCGACTTCCTCTTCGCCGGGAGAAACCAGGAGCAGGCGCTCGACGACGTTGCGCAGTTCGCGGACGTTTCCCGGCCAGGAATAGCGCTGAAGCTCGGCGATGGCAGCAGGGGAAAACGAGCGGGGTTTCCAGCCGTTTTGCTCGGCGACCTGGAGGGCGAAATGGGCGACGAGCACGGGGATTTCGTCGCGGCGCTCGCGGAGCGGGGGCAGGCGCAGCGGGAAAACGTAGATGCGGTGAAACAGGTCCTGGCGAAAGGCGCCTTCGCGAACCATCCGTTCGAGATCGCGATGCGTGGCGGCGAGGACGCGGACGTCCACGGGAATCGGGCGATCGCCGCCGACGCGCTCGATTTCGCCTTCTTCGAGTACGCGCAGCAATTTGGCCTGCATGGCGAGCGGCATATCGCCGATTTCGTCGAGGAAGAGCGTGCCGCCATCGGCTTGCTCGAATTTGCCGACGCGGCGGCCGGCGGCGCCGGTGAATGCGCCTTTTTCGTGGCCGAACAGCTCGGATTCGATCAGCTCGGCGGGAACGGCGGCGCAATTCAGGGTGACGAACGGGCCGGCGTGGCGCGGGCTTTTTTCATGGATGGTGCGGGCGACGAGTTCCTTGCCGGTGCCGCTTTCGCCGAGGATGGTGACGCGGGTTTCGCCGGCGGCGACGCGATCGATCTGCTCGATGAGCTGCGCCATCGAGCGGCTGGACCAGACGATCTGATGGCGGCCGAGCCGTTCGCGCAACTGAAGATTTTCGTGTTCGAGGCGGGCGAGGCGGAGGGCGTTTTCGACGGTGACGAGAAGCTTATCGGTGGAAAGAGGCTTTTCGAGGAAATCGGCGGCTCCCAGGCGCGTGGCGCGAACGGCCATTTCGACGGTCGCCTGGCCGGAAATCATGATGACGGGCGAGGCGATGCCGAGCGCGCGCAGTTCCTCGAGCAGCGCGAGTCCGTCCTTGCCGGGCATGACGACGTCGGAGAGGATCAGGTCGAAGCGGCGTTCAGCGACGAGGGAGAGAGCGCGGGAAACGTTGTCGGCGACGGTAGCTTCGTAGCCGGCGAGCCGAAAGGCGCGGGCGAGCGAGGCGAGCGTGTTCTGGTCGTCGTCGATGATCAGCAGGTGCGCTTTGGCGCTCATTTCGATTCACCTCGCTCGTGAGAAGGGGCGGCAGGATGGGCGGGCAGCACGATGCGAAACGTGGTGCCACGCTCGGGCACGCTTTCGACGGAAATTTTTCCGCCGTGATCGCTGACGACCGACTGGACGATGGCCAGGCCAAGGCCGGTGCCATGGCGTTTGGTGGTGTAGTAGGGAGTGAAGAGGCGGTCGCGCTCCTCGGGCGTGAGGCCGCTGCCGGTGTCGGCGATGACGAGTTCCGCGCCGGCGTCGCGACGCGCGGTGCCGACGGTGAGCGTGCCGCCCTCGGGCATGGCGTCGAGCGCGTTCAAGACGAGATTTTCGACGGCGCGGCGCAACAGGTGAGGATCGGCCTCGATGGGGCCGAGATCGGGATCGAGGCGCAACTCGGCGTGAATCGGCGGGCGGCCGGGCGCGGAAAACTGGGCTTCGAAGAGGCGAACGACCTCGGTGACGAGGGCGTTGAGATCGAGCGGCTGGCGCTCGGGCGCCGGCATTTTCGCGAAATCGCCGAAGCGATTGAGAATCGTTTTCAGATTGGCGAGTTCGGCGAGGAGCGTCGCGGTGCTTTCGCGAAAGACTTCGTCGAACTGCTCGGGAGTTTGCTGGCGGGCGCGCTGGAGATTTTCGACGGTGATCTGGAGCGGGAAAAGCGGATTTTTCAGCTCGTGAGCGAGGCGACGGGCGAGTTCGCGCCAGGCGGCGACGCGCTCGGCCTGAACGAGGCGCTCGCGCTGCTCGACAAGCTGGCCGGTCATCTGATTGAAACTGCGGGCGAGCTGGCCAACTTCGTCGCGGGATTTCACTTCGACGCGGGCGTTCCACTCGCCGGCGGCGACTTTTTGCGCGCCTTCGGCGAGCTGGAGCACGGGACGAGCAACGCGCGCGGCAGCCCACCAACTGAGCACGAGGCCGATGAGCAAGCCAGCGGCGCCGACGGCGAGCGCGGAAAGGCGAATGCGGCGCATCAGCAGCACGAGATCGCGGCGCGAGCTGCCGACGAGAAGAACGGCGAGCAGATGGCCGGAAGGGCCGGCGAGTGGGAGGGTATAGAAGGTTTCGGCGCTCGAGGGATCGGGCGTCCATTCGACCGAGCGCGAGACGGCGCGATTTTTCTGCAGGACTTCGGCGATAAGCGGAGCCAGGCGTTCGGGCTGCGGCACCGCGCCGGAAGCGGCGACGAGATTATCCGCGGAAAATGCCGGCGTCGTATTGCGATAGAGCAAGGCTCGCATGCCCTGCGGCAGCGTGAGCGAGGCGAGGAACTGGCGATCGAGACGCTGGGCGCCAGCGACGAAAAACGTTTTGCCGCGCAAATGGATTTCGGCAACGGCGGTGAGCGCGACGGCCTGACCTTCGGGCAAGTTCCAAAGATGGAGGAACGGTTTTCCGACCGGAGCGCGGGTGACCCACGTTTCGCGGTAGCCGAAACGCGCGGGCCAGGAAGCCGAAGAGACGATCGAGCCATCACCCGAGAGAAAATCGAGGAAATCGAGCTGATGAGAAGCGGCGAGCGGCGGGGCGGCGTCAACGTAGGGCGAAGCGTCGCCGCCGGGACGGCTGAGCTCGACGACCATGCGGAGCACGGAAGGCGTGGCCTGGATCGCATTGACGCGAGCGAGGACGCCCTGGCCGAGCCGCTGATATTCCTGATCGAATTGGGCGAGCAGAGCGGCGGTCTGGCGGCGATCGGCGCGCAGATAGGCGCGGCGAGTGGTTAGCGAAACAGCCCACGCGGCGGCGGTGACGGAAATCGCGACGAGCGCCGCGAGAACGAGGAATAATTTCAGCCGCAGCCGCAACTATTTCGGCTCCTTCCAGACGTTTTGCAAATTCCAGCCGCCGGCAAGCGAAACGGCCGGCGGCATCCAATTTTCCACGCGCTTGCCCAAGCCGTAAATTTCCGGCAAATCCACCAGCGGAATCACCCAATCGCTCGAAACGAGCGCCTGCTCGGCGGCATAGAGCGCTTCTGGCGAATCGGTGGCCGGAAGCTTCGAAGACGCGGCCACGCCGAGCGATTCGACGAGGCGAGCGAAGGCGACGCGGCGATCGAGCGAGGCGATTCGCGCGCGAACCAGACGGGCGTCGGCGGGCGAGACGGCGCCGGGCGCTTGCGGAACGAGATTCAGCCGGAGCCCGACGGCGCGCGCGTCCACGGCGATGCGGCCGGCGAAACTCGCAAGCAGCGCGTCGGAAGAATCGTAGGCGAGCGAAAACGGCGGAAGAGCGGATGCGCCGGCGGGACGCGCGGGAAGCGAGGCCGGCGCGAAGAGAAAAGCGTAGCCGCTGAGCCATTCGGGCAAGAGCGACGCGGCGACCTGGCCCTGCTTCTGAAGCAAGACGTCGCGCAGGGCGGCGCGATTGACGCTCGAGGCGAGCGCCTGGCGCAACGCGAAATTCTGGGCCGCGGGGCTCGAATTCTGGAAGACGATGGCAACCAGTTCGTCCGGCTGGGAAGACCACAAGCGAACGTTGCTCTCCAGGGCGCGGCGAACGCCGCTAGGCGCGATTTCAACCAGATCGGCGCGGCCCAACTCGAGATCGATCCACTGCTCGCGTAGAGGACGGCCGAGCAGGATTTCGACCGAATCCAGGAACGGGCGGCCGCGCCAGCCATTCGCATTGGCGTCGAGAACGATGCGCGCGGGAGTGAACTGGGCGACGCGGAACGGTCCGGTGCCGAGCGGAACGCC
>JAKASX010000030.1 GCA_021818865.1 Acidobacteriota bacterium | reverse complement strand
GCGTCTGCGCCGCGAAATCGAGCCGGTGAGTCCCGCGCAATTTTTGCGCTGGCTCTGCCGCTGGCAGCACGTCGCGCCCGGAACGCAGCAATCGGGCGAACGCGGCATGATCGAAGTTCTGCGCCAGTTGCAGGGATTCGAAGCGCCGGCGAGCGCCTGGGAATCGCAGATTCTGCCGCGCCGCATCCAGGGCTACGATCCGAAACTCCTCGATACGTTGTGTCTGAGCGGTGTAGCCGGATGGGGCAGGCTCAGGCCGCATCCGGCGACGATCGAAGCGGGCTCGTCGGCCCGCCGCGTCGCGCCCACCAGCGTCGCTCCAATAGCCCTCTTTTTGCGTGAAGAGTCCGATTGGCTCGCGCTCGCCGCAGGCGCCGTCCATTCCGCCGCGGGGCTGAACCACGCCGCGCGAGACGTCCTTGCGTGGCTCGAGCGCCGCGGCGCCAGCTTTTTCGCCGATATCGTTCGCGGCTCGGGCCGCCTGAAGGCCGAAGTGGAAACCGCTCTGTGGGAACTCGTCGCCGCCGGCCGCGTCACCGCAGATGATTTCGATAATCTCCGCGCCTTGCTCGATCCACGCCGCCGCGCCGGCATCGGCCGCTCCCGCGCCTTGCGTCCGCGGCACAGCACCGGCCGGTGGTCGGTCCTTGAATTCGGCGCCACGGCCGAACGCGCGAAAGCCGTGGAATTGGCTTGCCGGATGCTGCTCGATCGTTATGGCGTGATCTTTCGGGAACTGACGGAGCGCGAAAACATTCTGCCGCCGTGGCGCGAAATGCTCATCGCCCTTCGCCGTTTGGAGGATCGCGGCGAAATCCGCGGCGGGCGTTTCGTTGACGGTTTCCTCGGCGAGCAATTCGCTTTGCCGCTCGCCGTCGAATCCCTTCGTGCTTCGCGTACGGAACCCAATACGAGAGAGATCGCCACCGTTTCCGCGGCCGACCCGCTGAATCTTGTCGGCATTCTTCTGCCCGGGGAACGCGTGCCTTCGCTTTCCGGAAAATTCCTGGTCTATTGCGATGGCGTGCTGATGGGCGCGACCGATCGTCCGGTGCCCGTCGCCGCTGCCCGCTGAATCATTCTGCGCATTCCGGTCGAATGGATTCGGCCGGAACGCGCACGGGCACTCCAGATGGCGCCGCGCGCAAATATTGTGCGGGCCACGACGCCGCGTTCCCCAGCTCCTGTGCCGCCCGCAGCGGCCAATAGGGATCGCGCAGAAATTCCCGCGCCATCAGCACCATATCCGCTTGCCCGCTGCGAATCACGTGATCGGCCTGCACCGGCTCGGTGATCATTCCGACCGCCGCTGTCGCGATTCCCGCTTCGCGCCGAATCTGTTCCGCAAACGCAGTCTGATAGCCGGGGCCTGCCGGAATCGTTTCGTTTGGAGCAATGCCCCCCGAAGAGCAATCCACCAAATCCACGCCCAAAAGCCGCACCTGGCGCGCTAGTTCCACCGATTGCTCCACGTCCCAGCCGTTCGGCAGCCAGTCGGTGGACGAAATGCGGAGAAACAATGGATTGCGTTCCGGCCACGCGCGCCGCACCGCTTCCACCACTTCGCGCGCCAGCCGCGTGCGATTTTCAAACGAACCGCCGTACCGATCGCTTCGCCGATTCGCGTGCGGCGAAAGAAATTCGTGGATCAGGTATCCATGCGCGGCGTGAATTTCCACCACGTCGAAGCCTGCCTGCGCGGCGCGCGCGGCCGCATCGGCGAACGCGCGCACCACCGCGGCGATTCCCGGCTCATCTACCTCCTGCGGCGTTGGATAATCTTCACGAAATGCGATGGCGCTCGGCGCCACCACGCGGCTCCATCCGCCTTCCGTTTCCGCGGCTTTTCCCTGGCCCTCCCACGGCCGTTTTGTGCTCCCTTTGCGGCCCGCGTGTGCGAGTTGAATGCCGGCCAGGCTCCCCTGTGCGTGAACGAATCGCACCACCGGCGCGAGCGCTTCCGCGTGCGCGTCGCTCCAAATCCCCAGGTCCTGCGGGCTGATCCGGCCTTCAGGCGCGACCGCCGCAGCTTCTGTGAAAACCAGCGCCGCTCCGCCCACGGCCCGCGAACCCAAATGCACCAGATGCCACTCGGTCGCCAAACCTTCCGAGCACGAATACTGGCACATTGGCGATACGCCGATGCGATTCCGCAGCCGCGTTCCGCGCAGTTCGAGCGGTTCAAAAAGATGGGCCATTGAAATTCCTCCGGTTCCGTTCGCGCCGCCGTTTATCCCACGCGGATCACGATCTTGCCGAAATGCGCCCCGCTTTCCATGTAGCGCAGCGCTTCGACCGCCTCCTCGAACGGGAACACGCGATCGACCACCGGCCGCAGTCCCGCGTGAGCCGCCGCGCGATTCAGGTCTTCGAACATCGCCCGCGAACCGACGAAAATGCCGTTCACGCGCAGCGCCTTCATGAACACAGGCACCAAGTCCACGCCACCGCGGCCGGTCAGGTTTCCGACGAGCGCGATGTGTCCGCCAAAACGCGCCGCGCGCGCCGATTGCGGCAGCGTTTCCGCTCCACCGACTTCCACAACGTGATCCACGCCACGCCGCGCCGTCAGTTCCAGCGCCTTTTCGCCCCAATCGAGCGTGGTCTTGTAATTGATGCCGATGGCCGCGCCCAGTTCGCGCGCCCGCTCGAGTTTCGCGTCGCTCGACGATGTCGCGATCACGAACGCGCCGGCCATCCGTGCCAATTGGAGCGCGAAAATCGATACGCCGCCCGTCCCTTGCACCAGCACCGTTTCCCCCGGCCGCAGCCGGCCGGAAACCATCAGCGCGTTCCACGCGGTGACACCGGTGCAGGGAAGCGTCGAGGCTTCCTCAAACGACAGCGAGTCCGGTATCCGCACCAGCGATTCCTGCGCGAAAACCACCTGCTCGGCCAGCACGCCCGGCACGGCCGCGCCCAGTGCCGTCCGCGCCTTCGCTTCGTCCAGTTCGCCTTCGATCCAACCCGTCATGAAATTCGCCGCCACGCGGTCGCCCACGCGCAGTCGTTTCACGCCCTCGCCCACTGCGATCACTTCCCCCGCGGCATCCGAGCAAGGCACGAGCGGCAACCGAAGCTTGCGGCTGTAGAGGCCTTTCGCGACGAGCGTATCGCGGAAATTCAGCGCAACCGCGCGCACTCCCATCACCACCTGCCCCGAACCCGGCTTCGGATCGGGCCGTTCCGCGATCCTCAATTGCTCGATCGCGAAGTCGTGCAACTCGTATGCCCGCATGCGTCCCTCCTTGTTCGTTTCCCGGCCGGGCGGCTCACGCCCGAACTTTCAGCGATACACGAACCCACAAACCAATGCAAGCGCGGTGTTGCTCGCGGCGTGATTCCGTTTGGCGGTGGCGCAGGCTTCCAGCCTGCGAACCGATCCGAAAGCCACTGGTCGCGCCCCTCCGCCACCGTGCCTTCCAGCGCAGCGTGGCGCTTTGCCAAACGGGTCAACTTCCTGCTACTGCAAACCTTGGGCGAGGTAAAGGTAGGAAAAGGTTCGGCGATAGGAATATGCGCAGAATTTTCCATCCGGAGTCACCCGGATCGCATCCAGATGCGTGACGCCCGCAGTATCCGTCGGCGCCAATTGCCACAGCGGCGTTTTACGTCCGCTGGAGAGGCTCATCCGGAAGACGTTCACCGGCAGCGTTCCCTCCGCCACGTAGATCGCCAAGCCGTCGCGGCTCCAGCCTACGATCGTATCCGCCGGCGTCAGTCCGGGAAACGTCGGCACCGCGCCGCCGTCAATCGGATAGAGGTACCCTTTGCCGTCGGGCCCCATCGCCGCCACTCGGCTTCCATCCGGCGAAAGCGCCGCCGAGCCGCCCAGTCCCGCCGGACTGAACGCGCGCGGCAAGCCGCCGGCCGCGTTTTCGACGAACAATCGCAATCCCTGCCCCGGCTCCCGCCCCAGAAAGACGAATCGCTTACCATCCGGCAACCACGCCGCCCAGCGGTGGCTCACCGGGACCTCCGGCAAATTCAATGCCGCGCCCGCTCCCGCCGGCAGCACCATCAAATTCCGGTTCGGTCCCGGCGATTCCGCCAGCACCTGTTTCCCGTCGGGAGAAAGCGCGAGCGCGCGTCCCGCTGCCAGCCGCGTCGGGTCGCCGCCGCCGATCAGGCGAACGTAAATCGCCTGTTCCACGCCGCCGGCCTCGCCCGCTTCATCGAATAGCACGGTTTTGCCGTCGGCGGAAAGATCGCTCAGCTTGGAACCGTCGAGCCAGGAAATGTTCTGTTCGTTGTTCTGCCCGCGTTCCGCCTCGATCATTCCGCGCCGCACGTCGTCGCGCACCAGCAGCATCCGCCCGTCCGCGGCGATGTCCTCCAAGCGCAACGAACCGGCCATCGCCGCCACTTGGCGTAGCTGTCTGGAAAGGTCTACCACGTAAACTTGCTGTCCTGCGTGCCGCGCTGCGGTAAACCACACCTGCTTGCCGTCCGGCGACCACGCCAGTCCGTCGAGGCTCGCCCAGTCCCGCGAAAGCGTCTCTCGTCCGCCCTTCACGTCAACCATGTCCAGTGTGCCGGCCGCGCTCCCGGCCTCCGGCCGCTCGACGAATGCGATTCGGCTGCCATTCGGAGAAAACCGCACGTCGCCAATCGCGCCGCTCGTCTCCGCCAGCACCGTCCCAATCGGATATTCCAGCCGGTCGCGTCCGTCCACTCGTCGCACAATGGCGATGCCCTTGCCGATAGGCGACCAATCGGCGTCCTCGGCGTTCTTCAGGATGGTTTCCGGCACGCCGCCAGCCGCCGTCACGCTTTCTAGTTCGCCTTCTCTTTCTCCCATTCCGGAATCGTGCACGCCCGCCAGAATCGCCAATTCGCCCGCGGGAGAGATGCCCAAAATGACCGCGTCGCTCACGCCGAGCGGCTTCGATTCCGGCGATTCCGGCCGCACCGAAAAAATCTGCGGCGGCTGGCCGTCCCATGCGGCGCTGTAATAGATCGTGTGTCCATCCGGCGCGAAGCGCGCCGTTTCGATCGTGCCGCGGCGAAACGTCAGCCGGTGAAACACCGCCGGCAGCGACGTTGCCGAATGCCGCATCATCCGCACCGCGATCGCGCCGCCTGCCGCTGCCAACAGCAGCGCGGTCACCAGCATCATCGCCAGCCGGCCCTTCGATCGTTTCGGCGCGCCGCCCGTCCCTTCTTGCGCATCGCGAGACTGCGTCGCACCGGGCTCGGCCAGCGCCGCCCGCGTCGCCGCGATGCGTTCCGATTCCCATTCCCGCAGCAGCCGGCGCAAATCCATTTCCAGATCCGCCGCCGTCTGATACCGCTCGTCCGGATTCTTCGCCAGCGCCCTCACGACGATCGAATCGAACATCGCCGGCAGCGTCGAGCTGCCCGCCGACGGCGGCGCGGGATCGGACTCCAGAATCGCCTGATGGATCGCCGCGGCATCCGGTCCTTGAAACGCCGGCTGTCCCGTCGCCATTTCATGCAGGATCGCGCCCAGCGCGAAAAGGTCGCTTCGCGCATCGGCCGCCTTGCCTCGCACCTGTTCCGGCGAAAGGTAGCTGTCCGCGCCCCAGCCCACGCGGCTCGCTGCCGGCAGCAACTCGTACAAGCCGAATTCCGTCACGCGGGTTTCGCCCTGCCGCGTCACCCAGACGTCGATCGGCTGCAGCGCTCCGTGCACCACGCCCTCGGAATGCGCCGCATCGAGCGCGCTCGCGATTTGCGCGCCCAGATCGAGCAGGTCGGTAAAGCGAATCGAGCGTCCGGCGATGCGCTCGCGCAGCGTTTCCGCGTCCTGCAGCTCGGTCACGCTGTACAGTCGTCCGTTGCGCTCGCCGAAATCCGACGCAGCCAGAATGTGACGGTAATTCAAGCCCGTAACGGTTCGCGCCAGATGCCGGAGTTTGGCGAGCGACTCGGGATCGCCCCATCCCTTCGGGAAAAACCTTATGAAGACAGGTCGCCCCGACTGTGTGTCTTTGCCTACGTAGACGCCTTCCTGGCCACCCAGCGGGGCAAGAATACGGTAATGGGAAATGGTCTGTCCGAGAAGTGAATCCATGGAACGGCGATGTCCTCACAGGGCATCGCGCCCATCCTAAGTCTAGTACGTGGGTCCGTCAACGCGGCCCGCCGCATGACCCCGGCACTCGTCTTGACGAAGCCATTCCCCCGGGCCTACAGTGCGGTCATCCAAAGCTACGGACAACGAAAATGAAAATCACCGAAATGAACTGGATGCAGGTCGAGCAAAAACTCAAGCAGGACGCCCGCGCCGTCGTCCCCGTCGGCAGCACCGAGCAGCACGCCTACCTCTCGCTCGCCACCGACGCCATCCTCGCCGAGCGCGTCGCCCTGGAAGCTGCCGAGCCGCTCGGCGTGCCCGTTTTTCCCGTCCTTTATTACGGCATCACGCCTTACTTCCGCGCCTATCCCGGCTCCGTCAGTCTTCGCCTCGACACCTACCAGCGCATCATGGCCGATATTCTCGAAAGCCTCGCCGGTTCCGGCTTCAAGCGGATCCTTTTCGTGAACGGCCACGGCGGCAATATTCCCGGCGGCTCGATCCTGCAGGAATGGATGAACGCCCATCCCGGCGTGACCGTGAAATGGCACAATTGGTGGAACGCTCCGAAAACCGCCGCCGCCGTCGCCGCAATTGATTCCGTCGCGTCCCACGCCTCCTGGATGGAAAATTTCGCCTGGACTCGCCTCGCTGGCGTGAAAATGCCAAGCGGTCAGAAACAAATGATCGATCTCGCTCGCATGCGCATGATGGACGCCGCGGGCGTTCGCGGCTATCTCGGCGACGGCAATTTCGGCGGCGTCTACGACAAACCCGATGAGCAAATGATGCAGGTCTGGCGCGCCGGCGTCGAGGAAACGCGCGAAGCGTTGGAGGGTCCGTGGGCGTGAACGCCGGTCACTCTGACCCTCCCGACCGCATTCTGGTCTGGGGCGCGGGAGCCATCGGTGGCACCGTCGCCGCGTATTTGTGCCGCGCCGGTTTAGACGTCACCGTGGTGGATGCGAACGCCGCGCACGTGCAGGCGATTTGCGATCGCGGCCTCATCATCACCGGTCCCATCGAAAATTTCACCGAGGCCCTCCCGGCCTGGACGCCGCGTGACGTTGCCGGTGTGTGGGATATGATTTTCCTTTGCGTCAAGGCGCTGCACACCGATATTGCCTCGCGCGAACTCGCTCCTCACCTCGCCGAAAGTGGCGTCGTCGTGTCGCTCCAGAACGGCTTCAACGAACTCGTGATTTCGAAAATCGTCGGCCGCGAGCGAACCATGGGCGCCTTCATCAATTTCGGCGCCGACGTGCTCGATCCCGGCGTCGTTCACTACGCCGGCCGCGGAGCGGTTGTCGTCGGCGAGCTGGATGGCCGCGCGACCGAGCGTCTGGCGCGCGTTCATCGCGCCCTGCTCCATTTCGAACCGGCCGCCATCACCACCGACAATATTTGGGGTTATTTGTGGGGCAAAATGGGCTACGGCGCGCTCCTCTTCGCCAGCGCGCTCACTCCGGCCAGCATCGTCGAGGTTCTCGATTCGCGTCCCGCGCGTCCCGCGCTCACCTCGCTCGCCCGCGAAGTCATGACCGTCGCCGCGGCCGAAAGCGCGACGCCGATGGGTTTCAACGGCTACGACCCTGCTGCCTTCGGCCCAAACGGCACCGAAGCAGCGATTGACGCCTCGTTCGACGCCATGGTCGCTTTCAATCGCCGCTCGGCGAAGACGCACAGCGGCGTCTGGCGCGATATCGCCGTCCATCACCGGAAAACCGAGTGCGACGCGCAGTTCGTGCCCATCCTCGATCTGGCGCGCCGGCGCGGTGTCGCCATTCCTCACATCGAGCGCCTCGTCTCGGTCATGCGCCAGGTCGAAACCCGCGCGCTCCCGCAATCGCTGGAAAACTTGTCGCTTCTGGCCGTCACTGAACCGAATCCCAGCAAGGGCTCGGCATCGGCCGCGCCGTAAACTGTTCCGCTCCGCGCGAGCGGGTACAGCGACGAAGGTGCACTGAATGCAATTCCGTTTCGACGGCCGTACCGTAATCGTCACGGGAGCCGCGCACGGTTTCGGCCGCGCCATCGCGCTCAATTTCGCCGGTCTGGGCGCGGGCGTCGTCGCCTGCGACGTTCTCGAGTCCGAACTCGATGAAACATCGCATCTCGCCGCCGAGCAGGGAACTCCGCTCGACGTTTGCGTTCTCGACGTCACCGATCGCTCCGCCGTTCACGCCATGGCCGCCGAAACGCTCGCCCGCACTGGCCGCATAGATATTCTGGTGAACGACGCCGGCGGCGTCCTGGGTCAGGTCGGCCGTCCCATCGAGGAAATCTCCGAAGCCGATTGGCGCGCCATTTTCGCCGTCAATCTCGACGGCGTCTTGTATTGTTGCCAGGCAGTCGCTCCGGCAATGAAAGCCGCCCGCTACGGCCGCATCGTCAATATTTCGAGTGGCGCCGGCCTTGGAATCAGCCTCACCGGCATTCAAGCCTACGCTTCGGCGAAAGCCGGCCAGATCGGCCTCACCCGCCAACTCGCGCACGAACTCGGCCCTTGGGGCATCACGGTAAACTCGATCGCTCCCGGCTTCGTCCGCTCGAATTCCACCACCGAAAAACAGTGGCAATCCTACGGCGAGGAGGGCCAGCGCCGCCTCATCGAAAATATCGCGCTCAAGCGGCTCGGCTCGCCACAGGATATCGCGAGCGGCGTTCTGTTTTTCGCCAGCGACCACGCCGCCTGGATCACCGGCCAAACCCTGTCCATCGACGGAGGCCGCTGAACTCGATCGCGTGGAGCCCAATAAGATCGCGCAAATAGATATCGCGTCACCCGCGCGGAGAATTTCTCATGGACGCCGTTCTGAAAACGCTTGCCGCCAACGAATCGCGCTACTTCTGCGATCTCGCCGAATTTGTCTCGATTCCATCCGTCAGCACCGATCCCGCCCGCGCCGCCGACGTTCGCCGCGCCGCCGCGTGGGTCTCGCAGCGCCTGAGCAAAGCCGGGCCCATCGAAGTCGAGCTTTGGGAGACGCCTCACCACCCCGCCGTTTTCGGCCGCTGGAATGGCGCGCCCGGCGCTCCGACCATCCTTATTTATGGCCACATGGACGTTCAGCCCGCCGATCCCGAGAATCTCTGGCATTCTCCGCCGTTCGTTCTCACCGAGCGCGATGGACGCCTGTATGGCCGCGGCGTCAGCGACGACAAAGCCTCGATGCTGCTTCCGATTCTTGCCACGGAAGCGTTTTTCCTCTCCGGCGAAATCCCTCCCGTGAATCTTCGCTTCCTCTTTGAAGCCGAAGAGGAGATCGGCAGCGTCGATCTTCCTTCTCTGGTTCGCTCGCGTCGTGACGCTCTCGCCTGCGCCGTCGCCCTTTCCGCCGATGGCGGCATGTGGCGTCCCGAAGCGCCGAGCATCACCGTCAGTTCGCGCGGCCTCGTCTCGCTTTCCTTCACCGTGCGCGGGCCGCGTCACGATCTCCATTCCGGCCGTCATGGCGGCGGCATCGCGAATCCCTTGCACGCTGCCGCTGAACTCGTTGCTTCGCTTCATTCGGAGGGCCGCGTCGCCATCGAAGGCTTCTACGACGACGTCGAGGAAATCGAGCCGTCGCTCGCGCAGGCGCTCGGCAAACTCTCTTTCGACGAAGCAAACTATCTTGCCGAAATCGGCGCGCCCTCGGGATTCGGCGAGCCGGGCTACGCCATGCTCGCGCGCCAGTGGTTTCGGCCCACGCTCGATGTCAACGGCTTCTACGGCGGTTATCAGGGCTCCGGCGGCAAAACCGTCTTGCCGAGCGAAGCGCATGTAAAACTCAGTTGCCGTCTGGTCCCGCGTCAGCGCACTGGGGACGTTTTGGCCAAGATTCGCCGCCATCTCGAACGCCACTGCCCGCCCGGCGTCACTCTTTCCATCGAGGAGGGCCACGAAGGCGCAACCGCCTATCGCGTTTCTCCCGAAAGCCCGGCCGTCCGCGCCGCCGCCGAAACGCTCGCCGAAGTTTTCGGCCGCCCGCCGGAGTTCGTTGGCATGGGCGCCACCGTCCCCATCGTCAACACGTTCCGCGACGTTCTCGGCGTCGATACCGTTTTCTTTTCCTTCAGCACCGCCGACGAAAATATCCACGCACCAAACGAGTTCTATCGTCCCGAACGTTTCCGCCTTGGTCTCCAGGCCTGGCCTCGGCTACTGCGTCGCTTAGCAAACGAATTGCCGCGTCCTTGAAACATTTTGGTATCCCGAAGGCCCCGCCTTGTTGGGCCTGAAGGATCCCGCCAGTTGACCCCGGCGTCACAAAATGCCCTTCGCCCTCCGCCATTCGAGCACCGCGCCCCTTCGCGCCCCAGGTTCCGGTACTTTCCAGCCTGTTGTCATTCCAAACCGCCGGGTATACATTAGGCATGGGAACAGCCTCATGCTCCGCAGGCTAATCCTCGCGCTTGCCTTCGCCTTTTCAGGAGTGCTGTTTTTCTCTTCGCCTGCCCACGCCCAAGGCCGGCCCATGCGTTTTGCCGGCCCTCCGCGCGGCATGACCATCCATTTCGGCCATGGCGGAATAAGAGGAAGGGGAGGACGGGGCTTCCGGCATTTTGGCCGCCGAGGCCGTTTCATTGGTCCCGGCTACGTGGGCTATCCGTATCCGTATTTCTGGACCGACGAGGGCTACTACGAGGGCTCTCCCGCGCCGCCATCATCTCCCACGCAAATCGTCGTCGTTCCTCCGCCCGCCCCTCCCGCCGCTCCTCCCGCACCGCCGGCGCCTTCGCTGATGCTCGAATATCGCGATGGCCACTGGGTTCGCGTTCCCACGGGCACGGAAGTCCCGACGAGCATCAAAACGGAACATCGCGCCTCTGCCGCGTCCTCCACTTCCCGCGAAGACGCCGCCATCGAAGCGGAAGAAGCGGCGAGGCCCGTTCCGCCGTTGCCTCACGCCGTTCTCGTGTTTCGCAACGGCCACCGGCTCCAGCTCCAGCGGTATGAAATTCGCAACGGCTTCATCTATGCGAGCGGCGACTATTGGGCAACCGGCTCGCCGGCCCAAAAAATCGCCATTTCCGAATTGAACGTTCCTGCCACCTTGCGCCTGAATCAGCAGCTCGGCTCGAAATTCCAACTGCCCACGAATCCCGACGAAGTCGTCGTCAGCTTCTAGCAAGCCGCGAAAAAAACTCGCGTAGCACAGCCACTGTCCGGATCTCCTATTGTCACCGGCAACCGCAAGGCGTATAGTGCCCGCCGATTGTCGCGTCACATTGCGAGTCGTTGTCGAACGCAAATTTTCGGAGGGTAGTCACGCGGTCCATTCTCTTGTTCTTTTGCCTGCTCGGTTTCGCTGGTGCGGCGCACGCTCAGTCGCCGGCTCTTCTCCAGAATCTCACTCGCCCGCACAACTACGTTCTCCATCGCGTTTCGAGCTACGACCGCACTGGCGGCAATCACGACTACCGCTCGATCCCTCCCGGCGGCACACTCACCCTCCTCGATGAAAACGGTCCCGGCGAAATCACGCACATTTGGATGACCATCGCCGATGGCGAGCGCTACAGCCTCAAGAAAATCGTTCTTCGCATGTATTGGGACGGCGAATCCTCGCCCAGCGTCCTCGCTCCAATCGGCGATTTCTTCGGTCTCGGTCTCGGCGAGTACGTCAATTACGATTCGCTGCCGCTCCAGGTCGCGCCCGACAACGCGCTCAACTGCTTTTTCCCCATGCCCTTTGAAAAGCACGCGCTCATCACCGTCACAAACCAGGGCTCGCGCCCGGTCGACGCCATCTACTGGAACATCGATTTCCGCGCCTATGACCATCCGCTCCCGGCAGGCACGCTCTACTTTCACGCCGAATATCGCCAAGCGACGCCGAATATCGCGCATCCCCACGCAACGAAGAATCTCGACGGCAAGAACAATTACGTTTGGCTCGTCGCCCGGGGTCGCGGCCAGTTCGTCGGCGTCACGATGTCCGTGATTGAAAATTCAGACGGCTGGTGGGGCGAAGGCGACGACATGTTTTTTGTCGACGGCCAAAAATTGCCTTCGATCAACGGCACCGGCACCGAAGACTATTTCCTCGGCGCCTGGGATTTCGGCGATCGCGCCTTTTCCTATCCGCTCTACGGCGCTCCGGTCACCGGCCCCGAACTCCAGGGTTCGCGCTGGTCCGTGTATCGTTTCAATCTTGATTCGCCGATCACCTTCACGAAATCCCTCCGCGCCACCATCGAGCACGGCAACGCCGACGATCGCGGCGACAGTTATTTTTCCGTCGCGTATTGGTATCAGACCCAACCTCATTTGCCGCTGCCCGCGCTCCCTCCCGTCAACGAGCGCATCCCGCGCGTCATCCCGGCGCAGCCCCCGCGCTGAAAGTCGGAATCTTGAGCATCGAGTTTTCTCATCGCACGCCGCACGCCTGCTCGGAGCTTGTCCAACGAGTAAGGAAACTGGCGCGCCCGGCAGGATTCGAACTTGAGCCGGTTGCGGGCGTCCGAGCTGCGCAGTTGGCATCCCGGCGCTTTTTGCCGGGACCGCAGGCGAAATCCCGATGGGTTGGATCGGGACTGCGGCAGAAACTGGCGCGCCCGGCAGGATTCGAACCTGCGACCCTCTGCTTAGAAGGCAGACGCTCTGGTCCACTGAGCTACGGGCGCATCGTTAACCCTGATTCTACGCGATGCCACGCGAAAAGGGGAGAATAGCTCGCGTCAGCTTCCGGCATCTCATTTCCCATGCAAGATTGTCCCCAACTTGCGGACCGCGTCCGGAATGTCCTGCACCGGAACGCTGCCAAGACCCAGGATGAAACCCGTGCGAGCGTTTTCGCTGCGGTGATACGCCGGAGAAAGCGGTGTGAGCCAGAGGCGCACGCGCTCGGCGCGATCGGCGGTCACACGATCGTCGATCCCATTCATCAGGATGGCAAGGTGCATTCCCGCCTGTCCTCCCGAAAGTTCCGCCACAGAACCCAGTTCCCGCCGGAGGCTCTCGATCAGCACGCTTCGGCGCTCGGCGTAAAGCGTTCTCATTCGGCGGATGTGGCGGGAAAAATGCCCTTCGCGAATGAAGTCGGCCAGCACGTTTTGAAAGAGAGTCGGTGGACAGATGTCCATGGCCAGACGAACGGCGCGAAAACGCTCCACCAGATCCAGAGGTGCCACCACGTAACCCAGGCGCAGCGAGGGGAAAAGCACCTTGCTTAACGTGCCCACGTACACCACGCGTGAATTGCGGTCCATCCCCTGCAGGGAAGTGGCCGGCAGGCCCTCGTACCGGTGCTCGCTGTCGTAATCGTCCTCGATAATCCACGCCTCGTTTTTTGCGGCCCAGTCCAGCAGTTGCAGTCGTCGCGACGCGCTCATGGTCGCACCGAGCGGATATTGGTGGGAGGGAGTCACCACTGCGGCTCGCGCACGGCGGCATTGCCGGATTCCCGAAGCCACGTCTAAGCCTTCCGAATCAACCGGGACGGGCACGATCCTGCAATCGTTTGAAGTGAAGACGCTGCGGGCGAAACTGTAGCCCGGCTCTTCCATCCACACCCGGTCTCCCGCGTCGAGCAGCACGCGGCAGGCCAATTCCAAACCCTGCTGCGACCCGCTGACCACCAAAATCTGCTCCGCCTGGCAGTGAAGGCCGCGCGCAGTTCGCAGATGGCTGGCAATCGCATCGCGCAGGTCCGGCAATCCCATCGCGTCCCCGTAATCCAGGCCGCCGGCGCGCATCCTGCGGCTATAGCGAGTCACCAGCCGGTTCCACACCTGGAACGGAAAGTGATCGAACGCCACCTGGCCCACGGCAAACGCACCGCGGCCACGCCGGCGGTACAGATCCCCTCCGCTCGGAAGCGCCGAACAACGCTTCGCCACCGGCCGTCGCCCTCCGCTTGCGCTCGGCGAGGGCGCGCTCGCAGCGCGCAATGGGATCGCGCGGTCGGGCAAGGATCTGGATACGACAGTTCCCGAGCCGACCCGGCTCTCAAAATAGCCTTCCGCGAGGAGCTGAGCGTAAGCATCGAGCACGGGAATCCGGGAAATCCCCAACTCCATCGCCGCGACCCGCGTCGAGGGAACCCTCTGGCCGGGAGCTAGTCTGCCCTCCACGATGGCTTGGCGATAGGATTCATACACCTGTTTGTACAGGAATTGCCGCTTGCGCTTGTCGATGGCGATGACCGGCGAGATGCCCGAAGCGACTCTCTTCATTTGCGTGCAATCATAATGGCTATATGAATTTAACTTCAAGTGGATATTGAACAATACCATATTTTGGCGCATCGTTTCGACGAGGAAACTCGACCGGCAGTTCCAGGGAGCGGCCGCCCCCGCCCCCGGGCTGCGGTCATATCCCTAGGAGGGGAGTACAAACAATCATGAAACCGGGCGCTCTTCTTCTTTGGCTGCTTTTGTCGTTGCCGCTCGTCCCTACCAGCGCCGCTCCGAAAGCGGCTCCGGCCAGGGCTCCCAAGAAAGAGAAAATGGTCTACGTGTGCAGTTGTCTGAAGACAAAATCCTGTTCCTGCATGACCGAGTCGAAAACCGAAGGCCCGTGTTCCTGCGGCACCCAGGGTGGCCCTCCCATGAAAGCCGTGCCGCGCAACAGCAAATGGGCCAAGGCAAATCGCCACGCGCTGGCGCATTAGCGCCGTCGCGGTCCGAATACCGCGGCTCTTCGTGCCGGTTTCAGGCGATTGCCGCTCGGAAATTCGCCTGCGGCCGAAAACAACTATGTGGTGAAGCATCCACCGGTCCAGCCGGGATGACGTCATGAAAATCCTGATGGGCCGTCACGTCTTCGGACTGGCGGCCATCCTTTTCGGCATCGTCATCCTGTATTGGCGCGACTCCAATATTTGGCAGCAGTTTCAACCCTTCCGCAATGTCCCTCATCCCGAAATCTTGGCCTGTGTCGTTGGCGCAATCGAAATTTTCGGCGGCTTTGCTCTCCAATGGCGCAAAACGGCGCAAGTCGGCGCCGTCGCCTTGGGCGCGATCTTCCTCCTGTTTGCCTTGCTGTGGATACCGCGCATCGTCACCGATCCAGCCGTTTACGGCTCCTACGGCAACTTTTTCGAGCAATTCTCCCAATTTTCGGGAGCGCTGATCGCTTACGCGTCCCTTAGAGTAAGCGATTCGGAGCAGTTGGCATGCGCGGCTCGGCTCGGGTACATCTTCTTTGGCGTTTGCGTGATTTCCTTCACTCTCGCACAACTCTTTTATCTTTCCATAACGGTGTCCTTGGTTCCCAAATGGATTCCGCCCAGCCAAATGTTCTGGGCGATTGTCACGACGATTGCGTTTGCGCTCGCGGCCATCGCTTTGCTTTCCGGGCGTCTGGCCCTCCTCGCGTCTCGCTTGCTTGCGGCGATGCTGATCGGCTTCGGGTTGCTCGTGTGGCTGCCCGCAATATTTGCCGATCCACACAATCTCACCAATTGGACCGAGAATGCCGAAACTCTCGTCATCGCCGGCGCGGCGTGGATCGTCGCCGATTACCTCAGCCAAAGAAGACGCACCTCGACGGCCCCTTAACAGCCTGCCGGGACCCCGTCACCCGAATGCGGGAACCGATCTGATTTCTGGCTCCGCTCGCGCCGATGAGGGTAATATTCCTCCGGCTGTCACGATCGGAGCCTGACAACGGTCTCCATTGTCCTGGCATCTGATCCGCCTTTTTCCGAAACCGTTTTCCTCGCCGCGAATCCAAAGGGCGAGAGGAGCGACTCATGAAAGCGATTCAGGTGCGCGAATTCGGCGGGCCCGAAGTCCTGAAACTCGAGGAAATCCCCATGCCGAGTCCCGGCCCCGGCGAAGCGCTCGTGCGCGTCCACGCCGCCGGCGTCAATCCCTACGACACGTACATGCGGTCGGGAAGCTACGCCATCAAGCCGCAGCTGCCCTATACGCCCGGCTCCGACGCCGCCGGAATCGTTGAAGCGCTTGGCGAGGGCGTGACGCGCGTCAAACGCGGCGATCGCGTCTTCACCGCCAGAACGCTCAGCGGCGCTTACGCCGAATACGCTCTGGCGAAGGAAGCCCAGCTCCATCTGCTTCCTGAAAAAATCAGCTTCGAACAGGGCGCCGGCATCTGGGTGCCCTACGGCACCGCTTATTTTGCTCTTTATCCCTGCGCGCACGCCCGCGCCGGCCAAACCGTGCTCGTTCACGGCGCGAGCGGCGGCGTCGGCATCGCCGCCGTCCAGATGGCGCGCGCGCTCGGCCTCACCGTTTTCGGCACTGCGGGGAGCGAAAAGGGTCTCGAACTCGTGAAACGCGAAGGCGCGCATCGCGCGTTCCTTCATTCGAGATCCGGCTATCAAGACGAAATTCTCGAGGCCACCGCCGGCCGCGGCGTTGACCTCATTCTCGAAATGCTTGCCAACGTGAATCTTGGCGCCGATCTGAAACTACTGGCCACCGGCGGTCGCGTCGTCGTCATCGGCAGTCGCGGCGATGTCACGATCGCTCCGCGCGATCTGATGATGCGCCGTGCTTCAGTCGTTGGCTTCGCGCTTTGGGGCATAAACGAAGCGGAGGTGCGCGAAATCCACGCTGGCCTCGCGAGCGGCCTCGAAAATGGCACCCTGCGCCCGGTCGTTGGCAAGCAGCTTCCGCTCGCCGAAGCCGCGCGCGCCCACATCGAAATTCTCGAATCCCGCGCGTTCGGCAAAATCGCCCTCATCCCGTGATCGCCATCGAAAAGGGAGCGCCTGGTTCGTGATGAAGCCGCTGCTCTTCGCCGCTTGCGCCCTGTTCGCGTGGGGCGCTCTCAGCGCGCAGGCACCTGTTTGGCAGCCGTCGCCGGGACATACGCAAATTCCGATTTGGCCGGGCCGCGCGCCTGACGCTCAGCCAGTCCCCGGCCCCGAATACGCGAAGACGGTGAAGGACGAACTGGTCGCCGGCAAACCTTGGATTGAACTCGGCAACGTTTCGCGGCCAACGATGACGGTCTATTCGCCAAAAGGAAAGAATACGGGCGTTGCAATCGTCGTTTTTCCTGGCGGGGGATTTCAGATTCTGGCGATCGATCTCGAAGGCACCGAGGTCTGCCACTGGCTGACGTCCAACGGCATCACTTGCGTCCTGCTGAAATATCGTGTGCCTGGTCCGCCCTATGACTGGCGATGCAAGTGCTACAGCTTTGCGGAATCAACGCCGTCGCTCGAAGACGCACAGAGGACGCTGGGTTTGGTGCGCTTTCACGCCGCACAGTGGCACATCGATCCACACAAAATTGGCGTGCTCGGGTTTTCGGCGGGCGGATATCTGGTGGCGGAAATCAGCACGCACTTCGTCCGTCGCTTGTACCCGGTGCTGGACGCGGCCGACAAGGAAAGCTGTCGCCCGGATTTTGCCGTAGCTTTGTATCCGGGCCACTTGCAGACGCCCAACGGTCTGAACCCGAATGTTCCCGTCACCAGCCGGACGCCGCCCACGTTTTTGCTTCAGGCGGAGAATGACCCGGAAGACAGCATCGGGAACTCGCTCGTTTACTACATGGCACTGGAAAAGGCTGGGGTTCCCGTGGAGATGCACCTGTATGCGCAAGGCGGCCATGCCTTTGGCCTGCGCCGCACGAAGTTTCCGATAACGCGATGGCCTCGGCTTGTGAAAACGTGGCTGCACACGATAGGAATGATTGCGAAATAGGCGCTCGGGAACCGCAGAGTTGCCACGGCTTGCGAATCAATTCAACAAGAGTCCGAAAACGTGCAAGAAGAGAAGAGAAGAGAAGATACGCGCTCCCTCGGCAAAATGCCGCAAGCCACATAGAATCGAAAAGGTGAACTGTCCCTCCGCTTCGTCGGGGACGGCCAATCCATGTTTTCGAAACGCACCAACTGGAATCTCGAGCCCAACGCTCTGAGCGAAGCCCTGGCGCAGCATCGCGCGTCGGGCAAGCCGCTCCTCGACCTCACCGTTTCGAATCCCACCGCGTGCGGATTCGCTTACGCCGAAGCTGCGATCCTCCGGGCGCTTGCAAAGCGCGAATCGCTCGTCTACGAGCCCGATCCCCGCGGCCTCCAATCCGCGCGGAGCGCCGTCGCCGCCTACTATGCCGAGCGCGGCATCGTCGTTCCGCTCGATTCCATCCTTCTCATCACCGGCACAAGCGAAGCCTATTCCTTCATCCTGCGTCTTCTTTGCGATCCCGGCGATGAAATCCTCGTCCCCGAGCCCAGCTATCCGCTGCTCGGTTTTCTCGCCGGCATCGAAGACGTCGAACTCGTTCCGTACCCGCTCGTCTACGACGACGGTTGGCGCATGGATTTTCCCGCGCTCGAAAGCGCCATCTCTCCCCGTTCCCGTTCCGTCGTCGTGATTCATCCCAATAATCCCACTGGCCATTACGTCGGCGATCGCGACGCCGATTGCCTTGCCGCGCTCTGCGCCGAACGCGATTTGGCCATTCTCGCCGACGAAGTCTTTCTCGATTTCGCGCTCGAAGGCCCCTCGCGCCCAAGTTTCGCCTCGCGTCACGACGCGCTCACCTTCACCCTGAGTGGCCTTTCCAAACTCGCTGGCTTGCCGCAAATGAAAGCTTCGTGGATGGTCGTCAGCGGTCCGGAACCGGCAAAACAGCGCGCCCTCGATCGCCTCGAAGTGATTGCCGATACGTTTCTCTCGATGAATGCCCCGGTGCAACTGGCCCTCCCAACCCTGCTTGCGTTGCGCCCCGAATTTGAGCGCCAATTGCTCGCCCGCGTCCGTGCGAATCTCGCGGAACTCGATCGCCAACTCGCCGCGCAATCGCGTTGCCGCCGTCTGAAAATCGAAGGCGGCTGGTACGCCGTCCTCCAGGTCGCAGACGCAGCGAGCGATGAGGATTTGGCCCTCCAGCTCCTGCGCGAAAAAGGCGTCTACGTTCATCCCGGCCATTTCTACGATTTTTCCGCCGAGGGCCATCTGGTCGTCAGCCTGATTGGTCGCGAAAACGAATTCGCCGAAGCCGTTCGCCGCCTGCTGTCTCTCTGAAACCAATTCCGCACCTTCGCGCATCGGGCCAGCGGCCCTCATCCCCGCGTCCTTACGTATAGGCCTCTATAGCGCCGCAAACCTCATTGCGCGAAAATGCGGTCGCGTGCGGGAAACGAGAGCCCGCGAATCCGCGCGCATCGGAGAGACCCGTATGCCAGGGAAGGGTTGGAAAGGCAAGCGCTTGGCCGTGCGATGCCGGACGGAATCTTCCTCTACTGCAACCCGCAGCTTTCCGCGAAGACCCCGATACGATGTCATGCTGAGCCCCGAGCTTTTGGGGCGAAGCATCCCGTGGCTTCGTCTCGTCGCTGGGACTCACCACATGGCGCCATTTTCGGGGCCCTTCCCGACAGGAGGCGTCGGGAAGGGTCGGCCCGAAAACCGGGCCTCAGGGTGACAGAGGTTTTTACCCCAATTTCGCGTATTCGGATTTGGCTTGCTTCAGAACGTTCTGGGAGGGGTCCGCGCGCTGCCACAGCGCGAGGAATTTCTCATACGAAGCACGCGCCGCACTCGCATCGCCAACCATCGCCTGCGCGCGCGCCAGATCAAGTTGCGCCAACGCGCCAATCGGCTCGTTGATGGTAAAGCCGGGATGCGCGACGATTTTCTGGAATTCCGCCGCAGCTTGCTGTCCCTCGTGCAGTTGCAGGTACGCCAGCCCTCGTAGGTAGACCGGGTACATAAGCCCGCCCTGGAACGGTGGCTCGCCGCCGAGTTCGTAAGGCTGGGCGGCCGCAAGTGCATCCATGGCCTTGGCTGGATTCTTCTGGTCGAGCGCGATTGCCGCATGAATCGAGGAAATCCAGTAGTTGTTGAGAATGGTGTCGTCGGGGTGGGCTTTGGCAAGCGCGGCGGCCGTCGTCTTCGCCCGCGCCGCATCGCCTGCGCGTGCGAAAATGAGCGCAGCCACGGCCTGCTCGAATCGTCCCGAGGCGAGTGCGAGCGCCGCCTGCGCGTCGTGCTGCGCCGCTGCCGTGTCTCCGAATTCCACCTCGCGCAACGCTTCATCCAGTTGCCAAACGGCCGCGGTTTCCTTATTGCCGCTGGCGACGGCCGAGGCGACAGCCTTTTGCGTTAATTCGTGCGCCTTGGCGAACTCGCCGCCGTACGCCGCGGTGTTCGCCTCGGCGTCGAACATCCAGTCTTCCTCGCCCGGCTTTCCGATCAACTCGCTTGCCGCTTTTTGCATTCCGGCAGCATCGTTTTCGAGAAAGGCGAGTTGGTAGGCCTGGAGATGCAAAAGGAAGAAGCCAAGGTGGCGTTTGCGCGCCTCGTCAAGCTGCTCCTTCGCATCGCCGAGCCGACCCATGGCCATGTACGCGCCCGCCAGATTCGAACGCGAAGTGGCGTCGTTGGGTTCAAGAGCGACCGCAGCAAGAGTGGTTGCTACAACTTTGTCGTACTGTCCGCGGAAGCTGTAGACCTGTCCCAGATCTACTCTCGGTATGTAGTCGCGCGGATAAGTCTGCTCCCACAGTTCGAGAGTCTGTTCGCCCTTGGCCAGATCTCCATTGGCAGTCAGGTAATACAACGATTCGATGTGAAACTTCTCCAGTTCGCTCACGCGGTCGCGCAACTGGAAAGCCTTTGTGAGATATTCGGCGGCCAGCTGATTCTCGCTGATGTCGGCGTATCCAGTGCCCAGCGCCTGATAGGCGAGCGCGAAATCGGGATCGAGTGCGATCGCCTGTTTATACAACGGAATCGCAGCGACGTTGCCCTCGCTGTCGGATTTCAGATCCGCCTGCGTGTAAATCTTCAGCGCCTCAAGCGAAGATGTGGTCGCCTGCTCGATCGGCGTGTCGAATTTTTGGATGGACGCCAGCGACTCGCCCAACTTGCCGCGAACCTGCGAAGCCAGTTTGCCCAGCGTATCGAGAACGCTGTTTTTGTCCGGCGCAACGGCCTCCACGGCCGCCAGCCGGTCGCCTGTGGCGCAATTCCGCACGGTGAGGATCATGTCGTACTGGCTGCCGATCTGCGCGATCGAGCCGTCCAGCACAGCGACGCTTCCGGTGCGCTCGCAAATCTGTTCCGCGACGGCTTGCGTCACTTTCGTGGTCGGAGGCAGCGCCATGTAGCGGAGCGTCTGCTCCATCTTCCGGTTCGTCAGAATGTTCAGGAATGGCGATTGTGCGAGTTCCGCCGAAAGCGCCTGCCGCAGCGTACCGTCGAAAACCGAATCGCCGGTGGTGTTGGAAAAATCGGCGAGAACGATTGTGTCCTTGGATGTCAATTTCGGCCCGCGATTCAGATAAAAATACGCACCGGCAGCAATTGCCGCCAGCACGACCGCTCCCGCCAGCAAGGGCCAGCGCCGTTTTGCTCCCGCCGTCGCAGCCGTCACAACTGGCGTCGTTCCCCCAGCCGGAGTGGTTCCGACAGCCGGCGTGATTCCGACGGCCGGCGTCGTGCCAACGGCCGGCGTTACGCCCGCCGATGGTGTGGTCGCGCTCGCCCCGGGGAAACCGGCGCTCGGCGAAGTGACCGCATCGGCCGCTTGCGTGGACAACGTTCGCCCGGCTTCCGTATCGCGCTTCAATCGTTGCAGGTCGGTGCGAATATCGGCGGCGTGGTGGTAACGGAGGTCGCGATCCTTCTCGGTTGCCTTTTCGATGATCTCCTGGAGCTTCGCCGGAATTTCCGGATTCAGCCGGGACGGCGGCACTGGCTGTTTTTCGAGAATCGCCGCGAAAACCACCGCATTCGTGTCGCCGGGAAACGGCAGCGCGCCCGTGGCCATTTCGTAGAGCACCGCGCCGAAGCTGAAAAGGTCGCTGCGCGCATCGAGCGTTTCGCCGCGCGCCTGCTCGGGCGACATGTACGCCACGGTTCCCAGCGCCGAGCCGGGGCTGGTCAGTTGGTCGTTCTCGATCGTCACGCCCGCCGTGGCGCCTTGTGTCAGGCCGGCGGTGAGCTGCGAATCGCGCCCGATCTGTTTGGCCAAGCCGAAATCGAGGATTTTCGCGTGCCCGCGCGTCGTCACGAAAATATTCGCCGGTTTGATGTCGCGATGGATGATGCCTTTTTCGTGCGCGGCGTCGAGCGCGTCGGCGATTTCGATTCCCAGGGAGAAAAACAGCCCGAGCGGCAGCGGACGGCCCGCGATGCGGTGCTTCAGCGTCTGGCCCTCCAGATATTCCATCGCGATGAAGTACCGGCCTTCGTGCTGGGCGATGTCGTGGATGGTGCAGATGTTGGGATGGTTCAGCGCGCTGGCGGCGCGCGCTTCGCGGCGGAATCGCTCGAGCGCGTGCGGATTGCGTTCGAGTTCAGGTGGAAGGAATTTCAACGCCACGCGGCGCCCCAGGTTCAAATCCTCCGCCGCGTAAACAACACCCATTCCGCCGCCGCCGATCCGTTCGAGGATGCGGTAATGGGCGACGGTCTGGCCAATCAGCGGATCGGTGGGCGCCATGGGCGGGAAGATTTTAGACGGGTCGCAGGACAAGGTCAACGGCTATGCCCATCCGTCGCCAAGCGCCTCTTTCACGCCCGATTCCGCTTGACTCCCGCGGCTGACGATTGGAAAATCCGCGCCCGAGGAGGCTTTTCATGCTCAACCGACGCAATTTTCTGGCCGTCTGTTCCAGCTTTGGCCTTGCGGGCACCCTGTTCCCCGGCGCGTTGATGGCCTTGGCACAGGGCAAGGAAAAAATCACGCCTGAAATGATCGAGCAGGCCGCGGCCATCGCCGACGTTCCGATTCCCGCGGACGACCGGAAAATGATGCTCGGCATGCTCGACGAAAACGTGAAAAGCTACGACACGATCTACCAGCTCCACATGCCCAATAGCGTCCAGCCCGCCTTTATTTTCGACCCGTATCCCGGCGCCGCGCCGTATGAGCCGCTTGGCCGCGAGATGCGCATTTCGCCCGCGCCCGGCCTGCGCGGCGTGCCGAAAAATCTCGAGGATGTCGCGTTTTGGACCGTGCGCGAACTCGCCGAACTCGTTCGCCGCCGCAAAGTCTCCGCCACGGCGCTCACCGAAATGTATCTCGCCCGGCTCAAGCGCTACGATCCCACGCTCCATTTCGTCATCACGCTCACCGAAGAGCGCGCGCTCGCGCAGGCCAGGGAAGCCGATCGCGACATCGCCGCGGGCAAATATCGCGGCCCGCTCCACGGCTTGCCCTGGGGCGCCAAGGATTTGCTCGCCGCGAAAGGCTATCGAACCACCTGGGGCGCGATGCCCTACAAGGATCAGGTGATTGATGAAGACGCGACGGTGGTGAAGCGTCTCGACGCCGCCGGCGCCATTCTCGTGGCCAAGCTCACCCTCGGCGCGCTGGCCGAAGGCGACGTCTGGTTCGGCGGCATCACCCGCAATCCGTGGAATCCCGCTCAGGGTTCGAGCGGTTCATCGGCCGGTCCTGCGTCCGCAACCGCTGCCGGCTGCGTGGCGTTCAGCGTCGGATCGGAAACGCTCGGCTCGATCTCCTCGCCCAGCACGCGCTGCGGCTGCACCGGCCTGCGGCCCACCTTCGGCCACGTGCCGCGCACCGGCGCGATGGCGCTTTCCTGGACGATGGACAAATTGGGTCCGATCTGCCGCTCCGTGGAAGATTGCGCCATGGTGCTCGAAGCGATTTACGGTCCCGACGGCCAGGATCGCTCCGTGCAGCACACCGGTTTCCATTGGAATGCCGACCTCGACTGGCGCAAGCTCCGCGTCGGCTACTTGAAATCGGAATTTGCCTTCAATCCTGAAAAACTCGCCGCGCGCCTCAACCGTTTCGCTCACTTCACCGACGAGGAGCGCGAATCGTTTCTCGCCCAGGCGAAATACGACAATCGCTTCAACGAGGCCGCGCTCGAAAAGCTCCACGCCATGGGCGTCGAGATGACTCCGGTCGAAATTCCTAACGATCCTTTCGGCGCGATGCTCACGATTCTCAATGCCGAAGCCGCCGCGGCTTTCGACGAATTGACTCGCACCGGCCGCGACAAATTGCTCGTCAGTCAGGGCCCCGAGGCGTGGCCGAACACATTCCGCGTGGCTCGCTTTATTCCCGCCGTCGAATACATTCAGGCGATGCGCGCCCGCTTCCTGGCACTCGAAGCGGTGGACAAGGCGTTCTCCGGATTCGACGTGATCGTCGCGCCCACCGGCGGCGAGCAACTCACCGTCACGAACCTCACCGGCCATCCCGCGCTCATCATGCCCAACGGTCTCCGCGGTCCCGACGCCCCGCCCGCGCCCAAACCCGGCAAATCCGGTGTAATCGAAAGCAACTATGGAGGTCCGGGCACGCCGGTCAGCATTACGTTCCTGGCGCCGCTCTACGGCGAAGCAAAATTGCTGGCCTTCGGCCGCGCCTACCAAAACGCAACGAAATTCAACCTGCGCCACCCGAGGATTTAGGCGCGGCACCCCGAATCCGGCAGCCGCGGCGGTTGGCACTTTGCCGAGGCTCTTTCGGGATGTTTCGCCCCGAAAGTTCGGTGCTCAACATGGCAGTGCAAGCGATCGTCGAGCGCGTCCGTGGCTTCAGCGTTTCACCAATCCGTACACTTCCAGCGAATGTTGCGTCCCGAAATAGACGTGACCGTGCGCCACGGTTGGCACGCTGAACTTCACGCCCGGCCCTCCCGCCCCGCTCGACGGGCTCTTGTAAAGCTCCCGCGAAAGATTCGCGGCGTCGTATGCGTGCAGCACCGCCGGCCGCCCGGAAACGTAGTTGCTCGTATCGAGCGCCCACACGATTCCGTTCCTGTTCCCATTCGATGAAATCGACGGCGTCGCCCCGGGATAATCGAACTGGTCCGGCGTCTGCGAAATCGGCTCGCCCGACAGCCTGTCGTGGGAAAACGCGAACGCTTTGATCGGCTGGCTCACCGGCCCGAAGTAAACCCGCCCATTCCAATACGCTGGCGTGCTGAAACTTCCCGAAATTTGGCCGGAAATTCGCTGCACGATCTGGCTGTCGCCCTGCGCGTTGAAATGGCCCAGATTGTTTCGATTCATCACGTAAATCACGCCCGATTTCCCCGCGCCGGCGGCCAGCGGCAATTGGCCCGCCGCGTGCGGCAGCAGCAGCAATCCTCCCGAACCAAGATCCAGATCTTGCTCGTTGAGCTTTTCCTGATCGTACGGAGTGAAGTAATCGAACGCCCGTAACGTATTCCCGCGCCATCCGAGCTTCACCACGCTGTCGCCATAATCGGATTGGCCGGAATTCGCGTCAAATGTCCCGTTGCCCGTCATCACGTAAAGATTGCCCTCGGAATCCACGGCCGGCGCGTCGCCCGTTTCCCAGATCGCTCCCTGCGATCCGTTCGGCGTGGCATTCCAAACGCCGCGCATCCGCAGATGCTGTGCTCCATACGCAAAAACCCATCCGTGGTAATCGCCCAAATCGCAGTGCGACCCGAACGCGATGTAAATCACGCCGCGCGAAAGCGCGAGTCCCGGCCGATCCATGTGCAGGAAGGCGTCGAAGGCGATTTTCCCGTTCTTACTCCCCGCTCCTTTGCCCGGCACCGATCCCGCGATCGTCTCCGGCCCGCCGAGTTTCTCCGCGCCCGTCCCGAGGTCCAGCGCGTGCAGTTGCTGTGCGTAGGTCGCATGTTCGCCGTGCCCGTGCTTCACCATGTCTTCCACGTAAATCGTCTTCGTCGCCAAATCCGCCACCGGCGTGCTCGTGATGCCCACGCGCGGCACGATCTGACCGCACGCGAAATCCTGTCCGGTCGGCGCCGTGCCGCCGGCGAGCAGGCTCTTGCGCCACAGCGGCGGTCCCGCTTTATCCGCGTCGAATGCGTAGACGGTGTCGCTTTCCGTCGCCACGTAGACGACGTTCCGCGGCCCTTTGCCCGGAATCTCCACTCCCGCCAGGTAAAGCGGCTGCGCGTAAACGAACCCGTCCACGGGATCGCTGAACAATTTGCCGAACGAACCGGCGTTCACGTTCTCCGGCGTCAGAATCGTTTCGTGCGGATTCACGCCCGTGCGCGCCAGATTGTTGTGGTACGTGAGCACGTCGTCGGCAGGTGTCGCCGGAACCGACGCGTAAACGGGCGAGGGAACGGTCTTGTCGGGAATGAATGCCGCTGCGCCAGGGGCCGAATTCGGCGATTTTTCGCTCGCTTCCGAATGCCGCCGGCTGCATCCGGCAAGTCCCGCCAGCGCGGCCAGAATCAGCGCCGCGGCGAAGGCGGCAAATTGCGAAACGGTACGTTTGGCTCGACGATCTGAGGTAATGGCGTCCTCCCGTGTGTGCAGGTAGGCGCACGAAAAACCCACGCTCGACGCGCCGCCCGATCGAGCCCGCCCAATTGGAAAAGGGAAGGGGCCCGGGGCTAATCGTGAGTACAATCAGGCCCGCTGTCAATTGCGAAACGACTCTACCCAGGGAGGGAGCGACCATCCATGCGTAAAATCGCGTTATCCGCCATCGCCGCCGCGCTCGCGTTTGCCGCCGCCGCGCTTGGCGCGCAAAAGCCGCAGCCCGGTCATTTCTATACGCTCGACCCGACGCCGAAAACGGTCGCTTGGGGCTATTACAGCGCCCACGTTCCGCCCGTGCTCCGCATCCATTCGGGCGACGTCGTCCAGGCGCGCACGTTGATCACCTCGAGCCCCACCGCGCTCGAGCGCGCCGGCGTTCCACCCTCCGAAGTCGAGGCGGCGCTCAGCGAGATCTTCGCCCAGGTGAAGGACCGCGGTCCCGGCGGTCACATCCTCGACGGTCCGATCTACGTGGATGGCGCCGAACCCGGCGACGTCCTCGAAGTGAAAATCCTGAAAATACGTCTCGCGATTCCTTACGCCTACAACGCCTTCGTTCCCGGCGAAGGTTTTCTGCCCGATGATTTCCCCTACGCCCGCATGATCATCATTCCGCTCGATGCCAAGCGCGGTTTCGCCCGCTTCGCGCCGGGAATCCACGTTCCCATCCGGCCGTTTTTCGGCAGCATGGGTGTTGCGCCGCCGGTGATGATGGGAAAAATCAGCAGCGTCCCGCCATGGTTCCACGGCGGCAATATGGACGATAAGGAACTCGTCGCCGGCACCACGCTCTATTTGCCGGTTCAGGCGCCCGGCGCGCTGTTTTTCGTCGGTGACGGCCACGCCGGCCAGGGCGATGGCGAAGTGGATATCACCGCCATGGAAACATCTCTCATCGGCACGTTCCAGTTCATCGTTCGCAAGCACATGCACCTGCTCTGGCCCGAAGCGGAAACTCCCACCGATTACATCTCGATGGGATTCAGCCACAGCCTTCGCGAAGCGACGAAAATGGCGGTTCGCAACATGATCCAATTCCTCGTCACCGAAAAACATCTCACGCGAGGCCGCGCCTACATGCTCACCAGCGTCGCCGGCAACGTTCGCATCAATGAACTCGTCGACGACCGCGTCGGCGTCCACGTGATGATGCCGAAATCCATCTTCGTCGGCGCAAACGCCCCAAAACGCTGACCGCACGGCAACGGCTTTTTCGTCCGCCGCATCCAGTGAGAGGTGACCGAAAAAGGGAGCAGGCAGAACCACGCGCAGCCTGAAGGCTGTGATACGGGGCTGCGAGGCGCAGAACACGGGTGAACACTTCAGGCTTCATGGCAGGGCATAGCATTCGTCAAACGCGGAAATGGGCCGGCTTGCTTCTTGCAGGCGCGTACGTTGCACTCGGCATTGCGCCGCAAGCGCGAGCGCGCTCCAACGCGCCCACTTTTTATAAGAACGTCCTGCCCATCCTCCAGCAGCGCTGCCAAAGTTGCCATCACGCCGGCGAAATTTCGATGCCGCTCGTCACCTACACCCAAACGCGCCCCTACGCCCAGGCGATCGCGAAGAGCGTGGAGAAACGCGCGATGCCGCCCTGGTTCGCCGATCCACGCTTCGGAAAATTCTCGAATAATCCCACGCTCTCGCGCCGCGAAATCCGCACCATCATCGCCTGGGCCGCGGCTGGCGCTCCGGCCGGCAATCCCCAGGGCGCGCCGCCCGCGCGCCGCTGGGCCACCGGCTGGCGGATTCCCAAGCCCGATAAAATCGTTCGCATGCCTGTGCCCGTTCAGGTTCCCGCCCACGGCATCATGTCCTACACCTACGAAATCGTGCCTACGGGGTTCACCAGAAACCAATGGATCCAGATGGTCGAGTTGCGTCCCTCCATTCCCGGCCTCGTTCATCACGCCGTCGTCTACGTTCGCCCGCCGCATTCGCATTGGCTGCCGCACGCGCCGATCGGTGTGCCATTCACCGCGTCCAGCTTGAAAGATGCGCAGGATCGCCGCGACGCTCGCTGGAACGACGCTCGTTTGCTGATCGTCTACGCGCCCGGCAGTCCGCCCGACGAGTGGCCCAATGGCCTCGCGAAATTCGTTCGGGCCGGCTCCGATTTCGTTTTTCAGCTCCATTTCATGCCGATGGGTCACGCGGCGAAGGTCCGCGCCAGCGTCGGATTGGTCTTCGCCAAGGCGCCGGTGAAGCACCGCGTGGTCACGCTCCAGCTGACGAACAGCAGTTTCCTGATTCCGCCCGAAGCGTCGAATTTTCCCGTCGAGGCGTGGGGCACGTTGCCGAACAACGCGATCCTTCTCGATATTTTTCCGCACATGCACCTGCGCGGAAAGCGCTTCGAATTCAACATCCTCCACAAAGACGGAAAGGTGCAGACGCTCCTCTACGTCCACTACAACTTCAACTGGCAGCTCCACTACGAACTGGCGAAGCCATTGCACCTCAAGGCGGGAACCAAGCTCCAGGCGATCGGCTGGTACGACAATTCCTGGAAAAATCCCTACAATCCCGATCCCAACGTCGCCGTCCGCTGGGGCGATCAGGATTTCGATGAGATGTTCATCGGATTTTTCGATATCGCGATTCCGCCGTGGGAAAACAAATATGAGTTTTTCGTGCGCCATCCCGCGACGCACACCACGCACGCCGCGAAAAAGGCGCCGAATCTCAATCGACGGTAACCTGAATCGTGTGGTACCCGGTCGCGCCGCTCGGCCAATCGGGAGCGTTTTTCGCCGTTTGCATCCTCCCGCTGCCGTCAATCGCGCGCACTTTCAGCGTGTGCGCGCCGCGCGTCGCGTTCCGCCATTCGTATTTCCACAGCGCCCACACGATCGGCGAAGGATTGCTGAAAATGTCCGCCGCCTGCCACGTCCGTCCGCCGTCGGTCGAAATCTCCACGCGCGAAATTCCCACTTCCGAAGCGAGCGCGTAGCCGCACACGACGATCGGCGATCCGGAAACGCGCGCGCCGCTCCGGGGCCAGTCGATCGTCGATTGAATCTGCCGCTCGCAATCCTGCGACCACCCCTGCGCCTCCCAGTAGCCGGTGTAGTCGTGATCCACCAGCTCGATTCGCGTGATCCATTTCGGCTGTTTCATCCCGTATTTTCCGGGGAAGAAAACCCGCAGCGGATACCCGTGCCGGCGCGGCAGCTCGACGCCGTTCATCTCCCACGCCAGAAAATTCAGCGGTGAAACCAGCCGCTCCACCGGAATCGCCGTCGTATAGCCTTCCGCTCCGTGGCTGATCGCGAATTTTGCTGCGGGGTGCAATCCGGCGCGGTTGAGCAGCGGTTTCAGCAGGGTTCCCGCCCATCGCGCGTTGCCGATGTATTTCCCGCCCACCGGATTCGAAATGCATTCGAGCGTCATCGTCGTCCGGTAGGGCGGCAATTCGCGTACCTGCTGGTAATCGAAATGCAACGGATGGTTCACCAATCCGTCGATCGCAAACGAAAACGTTCGTGGGTCCACGTCCGGCGTGTTCCGCGACGTCGTCACGTAAAAATCGTCATTCGGCGTGATGAGTTCGAACGCCGCGTCCGGTCCCGCGTCCAGATACCGCCGCACTCCGACTTCCTGGGAATCCAGACCGGACTCCAGATAATGGTAGAGCGAATAGGGAAGCGCGGTGCCCACAACCGCCGCGCCCAGTATGGCGATGAAATGGCGTCGTTCCATGCGGCTTTAGATGCCTTCGAGCCGCGCCCGGATACACCGACTCGGCCCTCCGCCCGCCCTCCCTCCGCCGATGGAACTTGCTTTGACTCCGGTGCCAGACGCGGTAGAATCCGCCACGAAATGCACCCCAAATCCCTTTTCCGGGAGATCAGCATGAGAAAAGTTTTGTGTCTCGCCGCCGCGCTGGCGCTCGTCGCGCTCGGCCGGCCGGCGACGGCTGCCGCGCAAGAGCGGCCGCATCCAGGCGAACCGCCTGCCGCCAAGGCCGGCGCGCCGGGCAAAATGCCGAAAGAAACCACCGTCACCACCGAGCACAGCATCACCATCAACGGCAAGACGATTCCCTACAAAGCGACCGCCGGCTCGATTCTCATCAAGAACGATGAGGGCCAACCAACCGCGCTCATCTATTACTGGGCGTATACGCGCAGCGACGTCACCAATCTTGCCGAGCGCCCGATTTCCTTTCTCTACAACGGCGGACCCGGCTCCTCTTCGATCTGGCTGCACATGGGCGCCTACGGCCCGCGCCGCGTGGTTGTCGCCAATGCCGCCCCTACCGGTGGCGCTCCCTATCAAATCGTCGATAATCAGTACACACTGCTCCCTGCGACCGACGAGGTCTTCATCGATCCCGTCGGTACCGGATTCAGCCACGCCGTGGGCAAGGCGAAAGACCGCGATTTCTGGGGCGTCGACGAAGATGTCCGCTCGCTCGCGCAGTTCATCACCACCTACATTTCGCGCAACGACCGCTGGAATTCGCCGAAATATCTGATTGGCGAAAGCTACGGCACGTTCCGCTCGGTCGCGCTCGGAAATTACCTCCAGTCGCACGACAGCATGTATCTCAACGGCATCGTGCTGATGTCTTCGGTGCTCGATCTCGGCACGATCTCCTTCCATCCGGGCAACGATCTTCCTTACATCCTTTATCTGCCCAGCTACGCCGCCACGGCCTGGTATCACAAGGTCTTGAATCCGCGCCCGGCGAATCTGCCCGCGTTCATCCAGCAGGTCACCCACTACGCCGAAACCACCTACGCCGAGGCTTTGCTGAAAGGCGCGACGCTGGGCCAGACGGATAAGGAAGCCGTCGCCAAGCAGCTCTCCGAGTACACCGGCCTCAGCGTGGACTATCTGATGAACGCCGATCTCCGGGTTTCCCTCCCGCAGTTCATGGCCGAATTGCAGCGAAGCCGCGGCCTCATCACCGGCCGGCTCGACGCGCGATTCTCCGGCGACACCTTCGATCCGCTCACCGAATACGGCGAATACGATCCGCAGAGTACGGCCATTTCCGGCGCGTACACCGCCGCGTTTCACACCTACATCACCCAGGAACTCAAGTTCAATCCGAACCGTCCCTACATGGTCGCGGCCAATGGTGCCGGCCGTTTCTGGGATTGGAAGCACATGGTTCGCGGCGGAGGTTTCGGCTTCCCCGGCTCGCCCAACGTCGAGCCCGATTTGAAGGAAGCGCTCATCACGAATCCTCATCTCTACGTTCAGGTGGAAAACGGCTATTTCGACCTCGCCACGCCGTTTTTCGAAACCGAATACACCATGGACCACCTCGGCCTTCCGGCCAATCTCCAAAGCCACATCGAGCTGAAATATTACGAATCCGGGCACATGATGTACGTCCGCGTGCCCAGCCTGGTGCATCTGAGCGCCAACGTCCAGGCGTTCATCAAGGCGCACGAAGCCGGCCAGATGTAGCGCCCGAGGAGAATCGTTCAACAGGGTAGGGGCACGCCGCGGCGTGCCCCTTACTGTTTCACCACGTAAAGCGTGACTGTAACCCGAAGCACGTGGCCACTCACCGGGTCCGTGGCAATTGTAGACGTGTCCGTTTGCCCGTCGCGCAGGATGAGCGCGTTCGAAACGCGGAATTGGCGTATGATTGGCTGTCCGCTCGCGACGTCCACACCCACCCCCTTCCCCTGGTGCGATATATCGACCGAAGATCGCACGACAGTGAGCTCGAGTCTGAAAGTTCCCTGGGGAAGCGCGTCGGCAGCGCAGTCAATGTTGGTCCCCACGTCCTGGTATTGGACCTGGGTGGTACTTGTTGCAATAGGCACGCGATCGCCAAGCCGTAGGTGCGTCCAGTCGGGGCGAGCAGGGCTGGTCGCATTCACGGCGAGCGTGTAAGGCAGCCGGCTGATTTCTTTCGTGCCGGCGTATTCGCTCAAGACAGTTTCGACCTTCAGCGGAATGATTTTGCTCGCCTGCGTTGATGGCTTTTGCTGAGCCGGCGCCACCGTGGCAAACAGCAGCAGGGCCGTCGGCCCCAGCCAAAATTTTTGGACGTTCCTCATGGTGTCGTCTCCTTATTCGTATCCGTTCGTGGGAATGTCGTGCGCCCCGCGTCAGGCGATGGATCGCGCGAAGCGTTTGAAATTCGGCTGATTTCTATGGGCGGAATGGAAATCGGTTTGATTCGGAGCGGCGCAATCTTCAGCGGCTTGTCCAAATCCCGGCCCGGCGGAAAAAGCGCCTGCGGCTTCACCTTGCCGCTTCGAAGCAGCGCGTAAAGCTGAAACATCGCCGCTTGCTCTCCGGGCACTACTTTGACCCTTTCGAAAAACGGCTGGCTGGCCGCGACAGTTCCGCGTCGGGCAATCCGCCGGCGAACGCTCGGCGCGGAAGCGAAGGACGGTTCGGCGCGAGCGGAGAGAACGCGCGGCACGAGTTTCTCCGCCGGGCTTTGCCCCGGAGCGTGAAGATGTGCCGCCTGGAAGGGCGGCGCTACATTTTTCGGCGAAACCCCTGGACCGGTGAGTCGCGCGCGAGACATCCACGCCCCCGCGACCATCGCCAAAACGGCAGCCGCGGCGCCCACGGTGCGGGCAGAAAGGTGGGGGCAGGAAAGCCCGCGATCGATCGGTAGGGGCACGTTGCAACGTGCCCCTACCGATGTCAGGAATTTGTCGGAGGGTTCGGCCTCCGCGGATTCGGCTAGTGCGCGATCGATGGCAATCATCGCCCGCTTCAGCCGTGCGAGCCGCGCCGCGCACGCGGGACAATTCGTCAAGTGCTCGTCGAGCGCGCGCTGCTGCTCGGCCTCGAGCGGCCCGGCCGCCGCGTCGCTCAACGCGCTCTTGTATCGTCGGCAATCCATTCGAGCCTTTCCGACAATCGTTTCCTCGCCAAAAACAGCCGCGATTTCACCGTTCCTTCCGGCACGCCCGCGAACCGCGCGATCTCAGCCACGTCGTATCCTTCGACGGCGGCCAGAATCAGCACCATCCGCAGCTTTCGCGGCAGCCGTTCGATTTCCTCTGCGAGTGCGAAGCGAAATTCGCGCGATTCTCTTGATGTCGCGGCCAGCGCCATTTGTCGTCCCGTTTCGATTTCGCGCCGCTCGCGTCTCCGCGCCGCGCGCACATGATCCATCGCCAGCCGCCACGCCACGCGCACCAGCCACGCCTCGAACCGTGCGCGGTCGCGCAAGCGAGGAAAATGCCGATATGCCCGGAGCAGCGCTTCCTGCGCGATCTCTTCCGCGTCGCCGCGTTCGCGCACCACGCTCCAGGCCACGCGAAACGCCAATCGCGACGCCGCCTGCGCGAGTTCGCCGAACTCGCGTTCCGCGTCGCTTCCGGCGTTCACCATTGCGTCCGGACGGGCGGCCCATTCGGCTTCCATCGCATGCTCACTAGGCTAGACGCCATGCTAGCCCCAAACGTTCACTGGCAGGGAGGGGAAATGCTGGAGGGTAGGCATCCGCCCGGAAGGCCGTGGCCTGCATGCGTAGGGGCACGTTGCGACGTGCCCCTACCAGAACCGCTCGGCGCGAGCGTATGTCGTTTCGTCGCGCGAGGTCTGGCTCACCCGACGGGCGGCTGCCGCTTGTGCCAATCCGTGTGTGCCTGAAACAGATTTGCCGCGTCGATCGCACGCTGGTCGTCGAGCGCCCGCCCGATGAACTGAATCCCCATCGGCAAATTCTGTTTGCTCCAGCCGCAGGGCACGGTGATCGCCGGCAGTCCGCACAAGCTCGAAATCGCGTCGGGCTGCGCTTCGTCCATCTTTCGAGGTGCCTCATGCGTGCGCGGCGGGCGTGGCGCCTGCGAGGGAGGCTTCCCAATCGGCTCGGCGGTCGAACCTTCGCCCGGCGCCGCGATCGCGTCGAATTCATCGAACAGCTTGTCGATGCTCTGCGCCAGGAACGTACGGACGCGCTCGATGTGCAGGTAATCGTGCGCCGAAAAGACGCGGCTGGCATAGCCGTTGATCTGGCCGAGCGGATCGGCGAGCAGCGCGCACCGGCCCGAAAGCACGAGCTGCGAAAACGCCGAGGCCGCTTCGATCAAAATCACCAGCTCTGCCGCCGCCTCGAACGGACCCGCCGGAATTTTCGCGTCAGAAACCCTCGCCCCGTTCTTTTCCATCACCTGGAGCGCCTCGTCAACCGCCGTGTGCAATTGCGGGTCCGCATGCGGAAACACGTTCGTCAATCGCCCGATCCGCAGCGGCCGTCCCAGCCGCGAAGCGCGCCGATACGGAAACGACGCCAGCCGCGGCGGCAGCGAATCCCAATCCTTCGCGTCGTGTCCCGCCATCGCGCCCAGCACCAGCCCGCAGCAATCCGCCGTTCGCGCCAGCGGCCCGATTTTGTCCATGGACCACGCGATCGTCATCACGCCGTGCCGGCTCACGCGCCCGAAACTCGGCCGCATTCCCGAAACGCCGCACCACGTCGCCGGGCAAATGATCGAACCGCGCGTATCCGAACCGAGCGCAAACGGCGCGAGTCCTGCCGAAACGATTGCTCCCGATCCGCTCGACGACCCGCACGTCCAGTCGTTCGTGTTCCATGGATTGCGGCACGGCCCGGTCAGCGACGCGAATGCCGTTTCGTAGCCCAATCCGCCCGCAAGTTCGATCATCGCGGCCTTCCCGATGAGCACCGCTCCCGCGCTTGCTAGCCGCTCGATCGCCGTCGCGTCGTAATCGAATCTCTGCTCGGCATATGGTCGCGCGCCCCACGTCGTCGGGTAGCCCTTTACCGCGAGCAAATCTTTCGCCGCGTACGGAATTCCGTGCAGCGGCCCGCGATAATGGCCCGCGGCGATCTCCTTTTCCGCCGCCCGCGCCTGTTCGAGCGCCAGTTCGCGCGTGATCGTCACGTACGCGTTCAGCTTCGGCCCAATCCGCTCGCTTCGCTCCAGATACAATTCCGCCAGCGCAACCGGGGAAAGTTTCCGCGTCCGCAGCCGTTCCCCCAGCTCCCTTACCGTCAGAAACGCCAATTGTTCGTTCGCCACGTCGCCCTCCTTACCGTTCCCGCCGCGAGCCGCCGGCGGCCTTGCGGTGATGGGCTGGCCTCGCCTCGCCGCGCCTTTCCACCAGTTTCAGCACCGTCGCCGGCGGGTCGGGGTTTTCGAGCGAAACCGCGCGAACCGTTTCGAGCATCCGCACGTGGTCGGAAACGATGCCGGGTATCCGCCGCTTCTGCTCTTCCGAAAGCCGGTCGCCGAATTCCGCCAGAATGCGCGACACTTTTTCCTTCACTTCGGCCTGCGCCTGCGCCGAAAGCCCGCTCGTCTGCTGCGCTCGCGCGTCGGGCAAGGGAAGTCCCTTCGCCTTCGCTTCCAACAGAAATTCCGCCGGCATCAGCGTTCCGCCTGCCAGTCCAAACACCGCCATCCGGCTGAAATCGCGCCGCGACATCCCTTTCGTTTGCTTCCTTCGGCCTGCTTCGCCCCTTTCTCCGTCATTCCGCTTCATGCGAATCTCCTTTCCTTGCTCTCGGCCCGAATCATGGCTTGGAAAAATTGCTCTTCGCCGATTCAATACCGCTGATTTTGACGGCCGGGCAGCGCCTCGCCCATCCGCGTGGAACACGTCACGGGAAGACACTATAAATTTTTGCTTGACAATTTGTATACAAAATTACATACCAATGCGGGTGTTTTTTTTGGATTGGGGGGATCGCGCCCCGTTTCTTGAGGGTGCGATGGGGGCAAATCGGGCGCTTCCGGGCCCGGCGCGGCTGCTGCGGCCACGCCGTTTTGCTCGCACGCCGCTTAAGGCTTCGGCGCCGCTCTTCGCTTTCGAAGCCTGAGCCGGCCTGATCTGACCACCCCAGTCGGCTGCCGTGCAAACGGCGCGAAAAATTTATGGAATGGAAATCTTACTTCGCTGAGCCCGCCGTTCGCCGCTCTGTGCGGCGTTTCCGGGCCGGTCTGGGGATACGCTCAATGACGCACCGTCGTATGGGAATCTCGATTTTTGCCGCCTTCGGCTTGCTTCTTGCCGCTTTGGCGCTGCCGCTCGCCGCGCAGACTTTGAAACCGGAACAGTTGCGGGCCATGCGGTTTCGTTTCGTCGGTCCGATGAACGGCAATCGCGCCAGCGCCGTCGTCGGCGTTCCCGGCGATCCGAACGTCTATTACATCGGCGCCGCATCTGGCGGCGTCTGGAAATCCACCGACGGCGGTTTCCGTTTCCGCCCGATTTTCGACAAGGAACCCGTGCAATCGATCGGCGCGTTGGCGATCGATCCCCAGCGCCATTCCGTCATCTGGGTCGGCACCGGAGAATCCTGGGTGATTCGCAACGGCATCACGCCCGGCGACGGCGTCTATAAATCCGACGACGGCGGCCGCACCTGGCAGCACATGGGCCTCACCGACGCCGGCCTGATTTCCCGCATCGTCGTGAATCCTTACGATTCCCAAAACGTTTTCGTCTGCGCCATGGGCACTGGCACGAACGAAAATAGCTCCACCGGCGTCTGGCGCACCACCGATGGCGGCAAAAATTGGCAGCACGTC
>JAKASX010000029.1 GCA_021818865.1 Acidobacteriota bacterium | reverse complement strand
CGCTGGCGGCAAACGCGATTCGCCAGACCCAGAGCGACAAAATCTCGGTCTACATGACCACGGTTTACGGGCGCAACGACACGACCTCGCCCAGCCAGACGATCGCGCATCAGATTACGGGCGGCGTACGCGGCGACATCAACGTGAGCCCGAAGTGGTTCGCTTTCGCGGCCACCGATTTCAATTCGAACGAGCTGCAGCACCTCGACCTGCAGAACACGATTTACGGCGGCGCGGGTTATCACGTCTGGCAAGGGAAAACGACGACGTTCGACGTCTTCGGCGGCGCGGGCTACAACCAGGAATATTTCGGCGCGTACGAGCTGACGAGTCCCGGTCCTCCACCCACCACGCAATCCTTTGCCGCCATCACGCAGAGGGACGCGGAAATGAACGCAGGGGAATCGTTCGATACGCGGCTGAATGGCCGGACCACCCTCACCGAAAGTTTCAATCTGTATCCGGGGATCAGCGGGCCGGGCGGGTACCGATTCACATTCAATTCGACGGCCGCGACGAAAATCAAGGCGTGGCTTGGCTGGCAAGTCACTTTTACGGACAACTACATCAGCAATCCGCCGTTCGGGATCAAGGGGAACGATCTGCTGCTCTCGACGGGATTGCGGGTGAGCTTCGGCAAAGGGGCGCTGTAGAGCGCGCTCTCGACCCGGGCCGATCTCCTTAATATTGGCTGGAAGCGCTCTTTGGTGCGCGCAGGCCGACCATCACTCGCTGCGGAGAACAGCCGCGGGGTCGGCGCGGGAAGCCCGCCATGCCGGCAGGAGGCAGGCAATCAGCGCGACGAGGAGCATCAGACCGACAGCGGCGGCGAAGGTTGCCGGGTCCGCGGGACTCACTTCGTAGAGCAGGCTTCGCAAATAGCGTGTGAGGACAAGAGATCCCGCGATCCCGGCCATAATGCCAGCTGCCACCGGCAGCGCGGCTTCCCACACGACCAATCGAAAGACGTCCGCCGGCCGGGCGCCGAGCGCCATCCGTACGCCCATCTCGCGTATGCGTCGGCCCACCGAATACGCGATCACCCCGTAGATTCCGACGAGCGCGAGGATCAGGCCAAGCGTGGCGAATGTGGAAAACAGCGCGGCCTGAAAGCGCGGTTCGTGCAGGTCTTCCGAAATGGCCTGATTCAACGTGAGAACGTCCCGGATGGGAAGGTCTTTACCGATTTCCCATATCTGCGCTTCGACGGGCCTCACGAGGCTGGCCGGCGGAATCGCCGTGCGCACAAGGAACCACGTCCAAAGGGTGCTCGCCTCGCTGAAAAGCGGGAGGTAAACCGTTGGAGCGGGTGCCATGGCCACGTCGCGATCTCTCACATCTGCGACAACGCCCACGATGCTGACGGCAGCATGCGCGGCGCGTAGGCTATCGTCGACAAGATGCCCGCCCACGGGATTCTGGTGAGGAAAATAATCGCGCGCGAAGGACTGGTTGACAAGAGCCACTGGCGCTCCCGTGCGTGCTTCGCTTTCCGTGAATGGGCGGCCGGCGAGGATGGGTGCGCCGAGCGTGCGGAAATAGTCGAACGAGACATAGCGGACCTGCGTACTTTGGTTCGCGGCGATGGCGCCTCCGGACGAGTTCTCAACGGAGAATTTTCCGCTAAGGCCGGCCCCCTCCAGCACTGGGTTTACCTGTGCGCCCACGGCTTGCACGCCAGGCAGCGAGCGCAGGCCCCGAAGGATGCGGTCGACCATCGCCCGCTGTTGCTGGGTATTGGGGTATTTGAACGACGGCACCGAGACGCCAAAGGTGAGCACGTGGCTCGTCGGAAAACCGAAATTTACTTGAAGCAGACGATCGAAGCTGCGCAAGACAAGTAGTGAGCCCGAAAGCAGAACCACACACAGCGCCACCTCGGCGCCGACGAGCAGGTTGCGCAGGCGTCGGCCGTGCTGCGCGCCATCGCCGCTCCCCTGCCCACCTACTTTGAGCCCGGCGTTCGGGTCCTGCCGGGACGCTCGGAGCGCTGGCGCGAGCCCTGAGAGCGCTCCGGCAAGAATTGCGGCGCAGAGGGTGAATAGAAAAACAGTTGGGTTCAAAGCCACTTTATCGAGACGCGGCGTATCCGGTGGGGCAATGGCGCGCAGAATCCCGGTTCCCCACCAGCCGACGAGCAACCCGAGCGTGCCGCCCGCAAATGCGACGAGGAGGCTTTCCATAAGCATGCTGCGCACGATTCGTCCGCGCGTCGCACCGAGCGCGGAGCGTATAGCGAGTTCCCTGGCTCGCGAGAGTCCACGCGCGAGCAGCAAGTTGCCCAGATTGGCGCACGCGATCAACAGAACAAGGCCCGCCGCTCCAAACAGTAAGAGCAAGCCCGTGCGTGCGGAGCCGACTTCCGCTTCGACGTAAGGGACGGCGATCATGCGCCAGCCCTTCTCCGTTTCGGGGTATGCGGCCGCAAGGCGCGTGGAGATCGTGTCGAGCGCCGCCTGCGCTCTCCGCAGGCTCACACCACGGCGCAGACGCGCGGAGATGGCGACGTAGGTGGTCGTCGCGTTTGCCGAAAGCGCGGTGGCCGGATCCATCGGTACCCACAGGTCCGCCGAAGTGAACGACGGCGGCATGACGCCAATGACGGTGTAGACGGTCTTATCAAGTTGCAGCGTTCTGCCAAGGATTGCCCGGTTTCCGCCGAACTGCCGTTGCCATAGCGAGTAGCTGAGAACGGCAACGAGATCGCGGCCGGGCTTTTCTTCTCCGGGCGAAAAGATACGCCCGAAGAGCGGCGGCGTTTCGGCTGAACGAAAGAAACTGCTCGGGACCAGCCCCACGTCCACAACTTCGGGCATTGCCAACCCCGTGAGCGTGCTGAATCGTCTCTGCAAGAAAGAGATGTGGGAAAAGACATCCTTCGCGTTCTCAATGGATGAAAACGTAGCGATCGGGGTGTCCCAATAGCCGGACTGAAAGCCGACCGGGCGCGACCGTATCGCGACGTTTCGCGCTGCGCCTGGCCGGAGCAATGGACGGAGCAGGATGCCATACACAGCGCTGAAAATGGCCGTGTTTGCACCAATGCCTAGCGCGAGAGTGACCACAGCTACGGCGACGAAACCGGGCGATTTTCCGAGTCGCCGAAAAGCGTAGCGAATGTCAGTCAGAGCGCCCAATCGCGCACCCCGGAGCGTAGCTGCGAGCAGTTTAGCAGGTTATAGAGGGATCGCGTCAGCGGGTGAGGGCTGCCGTTGCTGTGGTGGTGGCGCTTTGCGCGGGCAAGGCGCGGACCATGGTGTAGCGCATGGTGTAGGCGAGGGTTTGTTTGCCGGAAGGCGCGAGATTCCGGAAGTGGAAGGTGACGTCGCGCCGCGGATCGGAAGGCACGCTGACGTCAATGGGCAGCTTGCCGCAGAGATTATTTTGAACGAAAGCGGTTTCGTAGCGCCGGTGCAGGACGCTCCAGGTATAGACGCGGAGCATGGTGAAATCGCAGGCGCTGCCCTCGACGCCATTCGAACCGGCGACCAAGTAATATGCCTCGCGGCCGAAGGCGGGATCGTTCACCGAGCGCAGCGGGAAACAGGCGATCGGTTCGAGACCTTCCGAGCTGGTATAGGCGGGCAGCGAAGCGGGCAGGTGGATATTGATGAATTCGGCGAGCACCCAGCCGGCCATCTGAATTCCCTTGCCGGGACGGGCGCGAACGAGCAGCCAATCCTGCTTGCGCGGCTCGCCCGAGCCGACGGTGTTCGCGGGCGCGGCGGCGACGCCACGGGCGAGAATCTCCACGGGGGTATGCGGCAGCAACTGGCCGATGCGCGGCGACTTGATCCCCGGATCGAGCCGGAGATTCGACAGCACGGCCGTCTGTCCCGAGGATTGCGTGGTCATTTGGCGAATGCGCGCGGCCAGAAGACCGGTGTCATGCCAAACGCCGGGTGTCATCAGGCGCCGCTCACGCACCCAGCCGACGAGACCTTTTGGCGTGCGCACTTCGACGTAGTCGCTGTAGCGATTGAGGATGGTGAGTTCTTGGCCCCAGGCGAGATGGGCGATCGGCTGGCGCACTTGGCCGACGCCGCTCCAAAGGGGAATATTTTCGAGGCAGGTGTAGGCCTCGCCTTTCGGCGTGGGCGGCTTGTGCCACCACCACCAGGCTCCCGCCACCAGACCGACCAGCAATACCAAGACCAGCGCGAACAGGACGCGACGCACCATAGCTCTTCTTCCGCGCGAGCCGGAATCCACCACGGAAGTCCCGGGCACGACTGGATGAGGACGCGGAAAAGCGCCGGAAACGCAGACCGGAAGCCCCTTCCGCAACCCCGCAAATGGATTCTACCGCAGTTGGAGGCGAAGCGGGATGCGCGAAACGATGCCGTGCGCGGCGCGGTGTCCTGTCTGTTACAATGCCAGCCGATTCTCATGGCGGACAAGACTCCCCGGCTGAAACCGACGAGCAGGAGCGGGCCGATGCAACATTTCGAAAAATTGAAGCCCGTGGCCCAACTGGCGCTGCGGTGGGCGATGGCGATTATTTTCCTCTACCACGGCTATCCGAAACTCTTCACGCACCGGCAGGCGGCGTATGCGGCGTTTCCGCACATGGGATTTCCGTGGTATTTCGCGCTGATCGCCGGAACGGTGGAATTTTTCGGTGGGTGTTTGCTGGTGGCGGGACTCTTCACGCGGCTGGTGGCGCTGCTGCTGGCGGGGGAAATGAGCATCGCCATCTGGAAAGTGGGATTGGCGCACGGCGTGCTGGCGCTGGGTAATTACGAATTTCCGATGATTCTGGCGGCGGCCGCGTTTATGCTGCTGGTGGTCGGGCCGGGGCCGGTGTCGTTCGACCGGGTGATTTTCAAGACGAAGAGTTGACGATCTTTGGTGCGCATAGATACATAGATACAGAGACTCTGGCCATTGACCCTTTATCGCAATAATGCGATACTTCTGACAGCGCGTGAACGGCGAATTCTCGATTGAGTATGTCGAATTGCCAAACGGCCGAGCGCCAGCGCGGGAGTTCGTGGACTCGCTGGATGACAAAGCCGCTGCCAGGGTAGACGCCTTCATCGAGCGCCTTCGCCTCTACGGGAACCGGATGCAGGGCAAATTCGTCAAGAAGCTCACGGGTGACATATTCGAGCTAAGGATTAAACAGTTCGACCGGATTTTCCGGGTTTTGTTTTTCTATCAGCCGGGAATGTTGATCGTGATTACGTCGGGATTCCAGAAAAAGACGGAGCAGACTCCACATGCCGAAATCAGGAAGGCGGAGCAATTGAGACTTCTGTGGATGAAGCATCGAAACCGTTACACGGGATCGCAGAGGGAAAGAGACGCTATCCTGAAGGAGCTGGGACTATGAGACCCGCCGCCAGGCGCGACAGGCACAGTGAAATCGTCGGCCATCGCTCGCAGAAGAGCGCAACGTATCGGAAGACGTTTCGGCGCACCCTGCATCAGATCGATCTGGCACTCCTGGTTCGCGAGATGCGGGAGGACGCGGGCTTGACTCAGGCCGAGCTCGCCAAGAAGATTGGCACCACGCAGTCCGTGATCGCTCGTCTTGAGGATGCCGAATACGCGGGACGCTCGCTCTCGATGCTGGAGCGCATCGCTACGGCTTGCGGCGTAGCCTTGAAGCTCCACGCCGAAAGGAAGCCCAATTTCGAGCGCGAAGTGGCGCTGGTGTAGTGGCAGGCGTGAGGGCGCGCTCGCTGGAATGAGCGGAATCCCAATGAAATCCGGGAAAGACCCCTTTTCCGCGGCCCCGGTAACTTATGGCGCGGGGCTTTGCGGCGCGGCGGAATGCGGTGCGCCGGCGGGAGAGACGACGTAAGGCGCCTGCGGCATCAGGATCCACGCGACAATGTAGGCGATGATGCCGGGCACGAGTCCGGTCGCCAGCGTGACGAAAACGAAAATGATCCGGAAAATCGTGGGATCCATATCGAAATGCTCGGAAAATCCGCCGCACACGCCGGCGATTTTCTTGTCCCAGGCCGAGCGCATCAGGCGCCGCGGCGCGACGCTGGGCGACTGGCGAGCGCCGCAAAACGAGCAGAAATTCGAATAGTCGGTGATTTCGCGGTGGCAGGCTGAGCAGTACATTTCGTCCTCCGAACCCTACCTTTCGTTCCCCTGTCGAAGTATACGCAAATGCCGGGCCGCGGGTTCCTTGTTTCCAGCATGACACAGCCAGCGCAGGATGCAAGAGGCACGCTGCGAGCGAGGGCCCCGAGACCAAGGCGGCAGCGAACCAGCGGCTGGCGACCTTCGGGGCGCACGATTTTGCTTTAGCGGCGGAGCAGCGATAGGCAAAATAGAAGCGATTCCGCAACCGGCGGCAAGGACAATCGCCTGACGCCCCATCTGACAGACCCGGTGGCACCGATCCTGATCGCGCTGATGCTGATCGGCCTGAGCGCGGCGGTGGGTGGCTGGCTGATGCAGAAAGTCGGGCAGCCGGCGGTGCTGGGCGAGCTGCTGGTGGGAATCGCGATCGGGAACGTGGCGTATTGGCTGCGTGAACCGATCATCACGGTGGTGCGCGAAGGGGACCTGGCGCGGCAGATCGCCGATTACGCGCTGCGGCACGCGGTGTCGCTGGTGGGCGCGGCGCAAAAACTTTCGCCGCCGGGTCCGGGGACGGCGAGGCTGGTGGCGGCGCTCGCGGGAGCGGCTGGGCCGCGCGCGATTTCGGTGGACTTGTTCGTCGACCAGCTTTCGCGGCTGGCGGTGATTTTCCTGCTGTTTCTGGTGGGCCTCGAAACAAGCGTCACCGAAATGCGAAAAGTTGGACAGCGGTCGTTTCTAGTGGCGCTGGTCGGGGTGGTTTGCCCAATGGCGCTGGGACTGGGGGCGATGGCACTGCTGATGCCGGGCTCGACGCCGGCGCACGACCTTTTCATCGGCGGAATCCTGACGGCGACCAGCGTAGGCATCACCGCGCGCGTCTTCCACGATCTGGGGGTGACGCGAACCACCGAGGCGAGAATCGTTCTGGGCGCGGCGGTGGTGGACGACGTGCTGGGGCTGCTGGTGCTGGCGGTGGTGACGGCGCTGGTGGTGGATGGGACGGTGAGTTTTTGGGGCGTTCTCGGAATCACGCTGAAGGCTGTGATTTTTCTCTTCGGGTCAATCGCGGCTGGATTATGGCTGACGCCGCGGCTGGTTCCGCGCATCCGGCGCATGGGATTCCGGAACGTGAGGTTGCTCTTCGGGCTGGGTCTGGCGTTCGTGCTGAGCTGGCTGGCGACGCGGATCGGCCTGGCGACGATCGTGGGCGCGTTTGCCGCCGGGCTGATTCTGGAACGATTTTTCACGCAGGAACTCGAGGACGAACATTCGCTGCGTGAAGTGCTTTCCCCGCTCGAATCGCTGGTGGTGCCCGTATTTTTCGTGCTGATGGGATTGCAGGTGAAGCTCGAAACGTTTCTCGACTGGCGAACGGTGGAACTGGCGGCGGTGCTGACGGCGGTCGCGGTCGCCGGGAAACTGGTGGCCGGACCGGCAGCCGGGCGCGGCGTGAGCTGGCTTTCGATCGGCGTGGGAATGCTGCCGAGGGGTGAAGTGGGGTTGATTTTCGCGAGCATCGGGCGGGCGCTCGGCGTGGTGAGCGATAAGCTCTTTTCCGCGGTGGTGCTGATGGTGGTGGTGACGACGCTGGTGACGCCGCCGTTGCTGAGGCTGTTGATGAAGCGGGAGGAACAGCACGCGGAGGGCGCGGGCGCGGCGGTGAGCGGGTGAGGTTGGCTTCCCTGCGCAACTGCGTGGCAGCCCATGGGGCGTGGGCATCCGTGAGCATGGAGGAAAACATTTGGCGGGCTGAAGCCCGCCGCTACACACTTTCAGAGGCGACAAGCCGTTGAGGATCGGAGCGGCTGAGTCTGCCGCCGGGCGGGCAAACGCAAGTTAGCCGCCGCCGACGAAATGGACGATTTCGAAGACGTCACCGGGCGAGACGCGCGTGGAGGGCCAGAGGTCGCGAGGGAGGATTTCGCGGTTGTGCTCGACGGCGACGCGGCCGGCGTTCAGGCCGACATGAGCGACGAGATCGGCGACGGAGAGCCCATCGGGGATTTCACGGGCTTCGCCATTGATCGTGACGTTCATGGGATCGCGTTCCGCCGGGGAACCAGACACGAAAAACAACGAAGATAGAAACACGCGCGAGGGCACGCTTGGCTCGCCGCTTTCTGGCGGCTTGCAACGTGCCCCCTGCGCGGAAACCGCAAGCAACGCGCCGGCCGAACGACTGACGGCGGGGCTGCTACTTCGCCACGACCTTGAACAGGATGATGGCGAACGTGTAGAGCGCTTCCGATTCGATCAGCACGAGCGCCAGAATCAACATGTTCTGAATAACCGTGCTGGCCGCCGGATTGCGCGCGAAGCCCTGCGAGGCTCCCATGCTCGCGATGCCCTGGCCGATGCCGCAAAGGCCCGAGGCGATCGCCATGGCGAAACCCGAGGTGATTACCACCCATGTCGCCGTCGAGTGGCCGCCGGCAGCGGCGGTGCCCTGCGCGGCGAAAACCGCCGGCGCCAGCACAAGCGTCGTCATCATAACTGCCATGAACCCCACCAACTTCCTCATCCGCTTCCTCCCGTCCTGAAAGTGGCCACCGCGCGTTCCGTACCGCAAGTTTCGGCAGCGTCGGCGGCGATACTCAATCCCTTGGGCCTGTTTGCCGCCCAATTCGTTAGTGCTGATGGGCAACCGCTCCTGAAACATAAATCACAGGCAAAATCGTGAATACGAAGGCCTGGATGAAGGCCACGAAGATGTGCAGAGCCATGAAGATGACGGGCACAAGCAGCGGCACCACCGTCGACAGATAGCCGATCACGCTCATTTTCTCGAGAAAAACAGACAGGGCGATCGTGAGGGCCAGAATGACGCCGTAGATCGTTTCACTCGCCATCATGTTCGCCCAAAGCCGGACCGTGAGCGAAAGCATTCGGGCCAGATGGCTGAAAATTTCCAGCGGGACCATAAGCGGGGCAAGTGCCGGAATCGGGCCGGCGAACTGAAAAGCGTAGCGTAACGGGCCGTTTTTCCGGAGGCCGCACCAGTTGTAATACACGAAGACGAGGAAGGCGCAACCGAGCGGCACTGTGTATTGCGCCGTAGGCGATTCGAGGGTTGGAACCATGCCGATCAGGTTCGCAAAGAGAATGAACATACCGATCGACCCCAGCATCGGCAGATACTGCTCGCCGCCATGGCCGAGGAAGTCGTCCACCATATCGCGCAAGCCGAGCCTGAACGGGTTCGTGAACAGGACTTCCATGAACTGCTGAGTGGCACCGGGGCGGTCCACCGAAAGTCGCGGCCGCAGCCACAAGAAAAGAATCGCCGCCAGCGCGAAAACGAAAAACTCCATCGCGACGTGGTTGGGGATGGGAGCATGAGGATCGGGATGGAAACCGAGCGCGGCCAGCAGCAAGGCGGCCGGTTTGCCGAGGAGCAGATTCACGTATTTCGTAACCCAGAGTTCCGGTTTCGCTTCCATACGTCTCCGAACGTTTCCTCGCGTCCGCCGGTGTCAAGCGGGGCCGGCCAAAGCCCGCGCCACACGTTTGCCCGGGCGCGGCCACGCTGGAAGCCACCCGAAGGCGGCAAGCCAAGCGCGCCGTGCCCTTCATTCCGTTTCGTTGAGGCCGGACGCTAAACCATTCGCTGCCAAGCGGCTTCGGCGCTACCGGCGCTCAGGCGAGCATGCGTCTGCCCGTCGCCAGGACCAGCTCGCCGAGGACTTCCAGGAGTACCGCCGCAACCAGCGCGAACAGACCGCACACGAAGGCCACGACCGGCCAATAAAAGCGCATCAGCATAACATAGAGCGCAAGTCCCAGCAAAGCGTACCGGCCGAACATCTGGAGGAAAATGCGGTTTGGCATGCGCGGCTTTTCCTGGCCGGCCTGCGCAAGAGAAATTTTCGCCACGTGGCTAACGAACTGGCGCATCCAGCGGAAATTCACCCAGGCGACCACCCCGCCGAGAAGCACCCCTGCCGCTTCGGGCCAGCCGCGCCAAAAAAACGCGGCAATAGCGCCGAGGAGGCCTAGAGCGAGCGTCAACCGTTCGACGCGACGCTGAGATCGCTCGCCGAAGAAGTTCGGGTCAATCATACCTTCGCTCCGTCAGAAGGATTTCCCCGGCCGGGGCCAGCGCTCCGCGTGGAGAGAGAACGAAGCACGGCGCGCAGACCCGCCGCGAATCCCAGGGCACCGAGAACCAACATTAGCCAAGGCTCCGTATGGAGCCAAGAATCCAGCAGGTAGCCAATCAGGCAACCGCCCAGAACGGAGCCAACGAGGAGGAACGGAAGATCGAGCGCCAGCGCCAACTGGCGAACCCAATCCGCCGGATTGCGAGCCGGTTTTTGCTGTGGCATCAGGATTGGGCCTTCCCGGAAGCCGGCGCGGGATCGTGGCCCGCGCCGTGAAGGATTTCGATAGCGTGGAGAATGACATCTTCGACCACGGCAAAGGACTCGACGGCGCCGCGCGGGCTGCCGGGAAGATTCAAAATGAGGGAGCGGCCGCGGCAAGCCGCGGTGCTTCGCGAAAGAATCGAACGCGGATTCGAGCCTGCATTGGCGGCGCGCATGCGTTCGCCGAGGCCGGGCACCAGGCGTTTGGCGGCTTGCTCGGTGGCTTCCGGCGTGACGTCGCGCGGGCCGAGGCCGGTGCCACCGACGGTGAGAATCAGGTCGGCGGCATTGGAGTCGGCGAGCTGAATGAGACGCGCGGCGATCAGGTCGAGTTCATCGGCCAGCACCGCGCGCGAAACGACTTCCCAGCCGAGTTCGCGGCAGCGGTCGGCGATGGCGTGGCCGGAACGGTCTTCGCGCGTGCCGCGCGCGACGGAATCGCTGATGGTGAGAATGGCGACGCGCATATTCGATTTCCTCCTTCGCCGCCGGGCCGAGACGGGCGAGGGAACCTCGCCCCTACATGGCATGCGTCGAGCGGCGACGCGCGGAAAAACTACCCGTGCGACCTTTCCTTTCTGCGGCGGCGATACGTGCCGCTGCGGCCGCCGCGCTTTTCCACGAGATGCAACTGGGTGATTTCCATGCCGCGATCGAGCGCTTTCGTCATGTCGTAGATGGTGAGCGCGGCGACGGCGGCGGCAGTGAGCGCTTCCATTTCCACTCCCGTGGGCGCGGTGGTCGAGACGCTGGCGGAAATTTCGACCCCCCGCGCGCGCGCGCGCGCCCGAACGTCGGCGTGGGAGATCGGCAGTGGATGGCAAAGAGGGATCAAGCCGGCGGTGCGCTTGGCGGCGAGAATACCGGCGATGCGAGCGATTTCGAAAGGAGAGCCCTTGGGATTTTTCAGGCCACGAATCGCGCGAAGCGCGGCCGGCGAGATGCGGAGGAAGGCGTGAGCGACGGCGGTGCGGCGCGTTGCGGGTTTCGCGCCGACGTCCACCATTTTCACCGCGCCGCGCGAATCGTAGTGGCTCAGCTTCGCCATCCATCCTCCAGGACATCGAGCGCGCCGCGGGGTTCCGGCTCGCTCCCCATCAGCATGATTTTACAAGCAATTTCCTGTTTTTGCCGGATAGAGGGAAATTGCGTTGTTCAAGGGGCTCGCGTGCGGCCGAGGCGCAGCGGGGGTAGAGCAAATCAAGAAGGAAAAATGCGAGGCAGGATGCCTGCGCCACGTGCGGTGTAGCGACGGGATGCTTCGCCCCAAAAACTGGGGCTCAGCATGACAGGGTGCTCAGGAGGTCACGGGCGGGATGGCTGGGCTAAGGACGAAACGTGGGGCGATTGTGCGAGACGGGGCGTAGGGTCACAGCAGGTCGCGGCGAACCAGGGCGAGGATGGCTTCGCCGGCTTTCCAGATGGGCCGATCGGCCGGAACAACGAGAAATGCGTTTGCCTGCGCCATGCCGGCGACGTCGCCCGAGCCGCGCCACGGCACCGGGCGTGCCTCGGGACCAGAGGGCGTCCAATCGAGGCGGGCGGGCAGGAAATGCGTGAGGCCCGGCTTTTCGTCGAGCGGAACGGTGAGCGTGGCGGAAACCAGAGGAAGCGGACGCGGCTCGGCGCCGGAAAGCAGATCGAGCGCCGGCTTGACGAACAGCTCGAAGGTGACCATGGTGGAAACGGGATTGCCGGGCAGGCCGAAAACCGGTTTGCCCGCGCACCAGCCGAAGACCACCGGCCGGCCGGGACGAATCGCTACGGAATCGAAATGGAATTCGGCGCCAAATTCCTTTAGAACGTCCTCGACCAGATCGTATTTCCCTTTCGAAACGCCCCCGCTCAAAACGATCGCATCGGCGCGCAAAGCGGCCTTGATGGCGGCGCGAAGCGCTTCGAACGAATCGCCGGCGCGGCCCAGCGAGGCGACTCCGGCGCCCGAAAGAGCAATCTGCGCGGCAAGCGAGACGCTGTTCGTATCGCGAATTTCGAATGGGCCGGGCTGAATTTCGAGCGGAACGATTTCGTCGCCGGTGGCGAGCACGGCGACGCGCGGACGGCGGAAAACGCGGACGGGCGAGCAGCCGATTTCGGCGAGCAAAGCGAGTTCGCCGAAGCCGATGCGGCGGCCGGGATCGAGGAGTTTCGCCCCGGCGCGAGCTTCGGCGCCTTGCGCGACGAAATGCAAGCCGGGCGCGATGGGGCGATCCACGGTGATGCGCGTTGAAGAAATTTCGCGGACGTGCTCAAGCATGACCACTGCGTCGGCGCCCGCGGGAACCGGCGCTCCCGTCATGATGCGCGCGGCCTGGAACGCGCCGATCGCGCCGTCGAACGCGCTGCCGGCCTTGATTTCCGCGATGATTTCGAATTCGGCGGGAAGCGACGAAGTCTCGGCCGAGCGAATCGCGTAGCCATCGCGAATCGAGCGGGGAAATGCGGGCTGATCGCGATCGGCGAAAACAGGCTGGGCGAGGACGCGGCCCAGGGCGCGCGGGAGCGGAACGCGCTCCGGGCGCGGCGGACGCATCCGGCCGCGAACGATGGCGATGACCCGTTCGCGCGCCTCGTGCCAAGACAGCATCGGTCAGCGAAGCCAGGAAGCGAGCTGGGTGGAGGGCGCGATGATGGTGGCGTCGCGCTCGGGCCCGGTGGAAATCATGCCGATTTCGACGCCGAGATCGTCGGCGACGAATCGCAGATAATCGCGCGCGGCTTGCGGGAGTTCGTCGTAGCGGGCGATGCTGCTCGTCGGCGTGCACCAGCCCGGCAGGGTGCGGTATTCGGGCTCGACTTGAGCGAGGATTTCGGCTTCGGCGGGCATTTCGCCGAGCGGCGAGCCTCTGTAGCGATAGCCGACGGCGACCTGGATTTCGCGCTGCGTATCGAAGACGTCGAGTTTCGTGACGACGAGCGAGCTGATGCCGTTGAGGCGAGTGGCGTAGCGCAACATGAAGAGATCGAGCCAGCCGCAGCGGCGCGGACGGCCGGTGACGGCGCCGAATTCGACGCCGCGATTGCGCACTTCGCCCGCTTCGAGCTCGGGCATTTCCGAAGGGAACGGGCCGTTGCCGACGCGCGTGGTATAGGCCTTGGTGACGCCGACGACGGCGGTGATGCGCGTGGGCGGAAAACCGAGGCCCGTTGCCGCGCCGCCGGAAGTGGCATTGGAGCTGGTGACGTAGGGATACGTGCCGTGGTCGATATCGAGCATGGTGCCCTGCGCGCCCTCGAAGAGCAGCGCGCGGCCTTCGTCCGCGGCGCGCCAGAGCATCGCGGCAGTATCGGCCACGAACGGGCGAATGCGGTCGGCCATGGCGACGTAGGAATCGGCGAGACCCGAGACGTCGAGCGGCTGCGCGTAGAGGGCTTCGCTCAGCGCGTTTTTCTCGCGAATGAGGTCGTCGAGCTTGCGGCGAAAACTTTGCGCGTCGAGCAGTTCGCCCACGCGCATGCCGCGCCGAGCCATTTTGTCCTCGTAGGAAGGGCCGATGCCGCGGCTGGTGGTGCCGATTTTCGCACCGGCGCGGGCGTTTTCCGAGGCGCGATCGAGCTGGCGATGAAACGGGAAAATCAGCTGCGCGCGATTGCTGACGAACAGGCGCCCGGAAACGTCGATGCCGGCCTGCGCGAGAGCGTCAACCTCGGAGAGGAATGCCGCGGGATCGAACACGACGCCGGGACCGATGAGGGCCGTTTTGCCGGGACGAAGAATGCCCGAAGGCACCAGTTGCAATACGAATTTTTTACCGTTCCAGAGGACCGTGTGGCCGGCGTTATGGCCTCCCTGATAGCGCGCGATCAGATCGAACGAGGCGGAAAGATAATCCACCACCTTGCCCTTGCCTTCGTCGCCCCATTGGGCTCCAACCACCACAACCGCTTTGCCGCCTGTTTCTCGATCTTTTTCCAAGTGAGCACCCAGTCCACACGCCTCCTCTGTCGTGCGCCCATCCGGAGGCGAGGAAGAAATACCGCGCGGGACCTGCGCCGGTTATCGTACCTTCCGGCGCGCGGTGGTGGCAAGCGAAGGTGACAGTTCGCGAAGGAAAGCCCTTCTGGAGCGCCGGCAAACTTTGCCCGCACGGGCAGGGCGTTTGTCGCAGGTGCGGTGCAGCGGCGGGATGCTTCGCCCCAAAAATCCGGGCTCAGCATGACAGGAAGGGTTAGAGGCTCGCAGGCAAGATGCCTGCGCCACCCGATACTTGCGTCACCGGATGCACGGGCAGCGGAGGAAGCAGACTGCCTGAAAAATTGGGCTGGCGATCCGAGAATCCCGCTCCTGAGAAGCGGGACGCCGGACCCGCGCGGGGCCCGGCGACGGCTGCTTACGCGATGACGCGGCCCAGCACGCGCTGGATCTGTTCCTTGGGCACCGCGCCGACGATCTGGTCGGCGACTTCGCCGTTTTTGAACAGGAGCAGTGTGGGAATGCCGCGGATGTTGTACTTGAACGTGGCGTTGGAGTTTTCGTCCACGTTCATCTTCACCACTTTCAGCTTGCCGGCGTACTCGGTGGCAATCTGTTCGACCGTCGGGGCCAGCATGTGGCACGGGCGGCACCATTCGGCCCAGAAATCGACCAGAACGGGCTGGGTCTTGCTGGCGGCCAGGACTTCGGCTTCGAAGTTGCCGTCGGTAACGCTTTGCAGTGTTTCGGACATGTTCATCCTTTTCGGGAGGATTCGGCGGACGCACGAGAGGCGCCTCCGGAACCTACATCTACAGATGCAGCAAGGGCCGCGGGGATTCGCGTACGTTGGGCCTCTTGATACAAAGAGACATAGCGCGCGGCGGACGCGCGCCAGGAGAAATCCCGGCTCATCGCGCGCACCTGGAGCTGGCGCCACGCGGCGAAATCGCCCCAAACGGCAAGCGCCTGGCGCAGGCAGGCGAGGAGGGCCTCGGATGTGTAGTCCGAGAATTTGAAGCCGGTGCCTTCGCCCGTTCTCGGATCGTACGGCTCGACGGTGTCGTCGAGGCCGCCGGTCGCGCGCACGAGCGGGAGGGTGCCGTAGCGCAGGCTGTAGATTTGGTTCAAGCCGCAGGGCTCGTAGCGCGAGGGCATCAGGAACAGGTCCGCTCCGGCTTCGATTTTGTGCGCGAGCCCGTTGTCGTAGTTGATTCGCACGGCGACTTGCTGCGGATAGCGGGCCGCGAGATCGCGGAAAAACTCCTCGTATTCCGGCATGCCGGTGCCGAGCGCGACGATCTGCAGATTTTCCGCCAGAATTTCTTCGGCCGCTTCCACGATGAGATCGAATCCCTTTTGATCCACGAAGCGCGAAATCAGGCCAACGACCAGGCGATCGAGCCGGCCCGCGGGCAAACCGAATTCCTCGAGCAGATTGTGCTTGCAGACCTGTTTGCCGGAAAGGTCGGAGGCGGAATAGCGGGCCAGGATGAATGGATCGGTCTCCGGATTCCAGGCGGAATAATCCACGCCGTTGAGAATGCCCACCAGGCGATCCGAGCGTTTGCGAATCACGCCTTCGAGGCCGCAACCGTATTCCTCGGTCTGAATTTCCTCGGCGTAGCGGCGGCTGACGGTGGTGAGCCAATCGCTCGCCAGAATCGCGCCTTTCAGGAAATTCACGCGGCCGTAAAATTCCATGCCTTCGATGGAAAACAGGCTTTCGGGCAAGCCGACGCGCGCCAGCACGCCGCGCTCGAACAGGCCCTGATAGCCGAGATTGTGGATGGTGAGGATGGTGGGAATCGGCGCGAGGAGCGGATCGGCGGCGTAGAGCGACTGTTTGAAAATGGGCACGAGCGCCGTCTGCCAGTCGTGGCAATGAATCACGTCGGGGCGCCAGACGAGTTTTGCGTATTCGAGCGCGGCGCGGGAAAACTCGGCGAAGCGCTCGGCGTTATCGGGATAATCGCCGGAAGGGCCGCCGTAGAGCGTTTCGCGATCGAAAAATTCGGGATCGTCGAGGAAATCGTAGCGAACGCCTTCCTCGGTGAATCCGCCGACGACGGAGGGAAAGCGCAATTCGCGGCCGACGGGAACGCTGAGGCTCGCGTGAACGACCGTCGGCTGAATTTTCGTGCCGCGATAGAGTGGCAGAAAGACCGCGACCTCGTGGCCGAGCGCCGCGAGCTCCTTGGGCAAGCCGCCGACGACGTCGCCCAAGCCGCCAGTCTTCGAGAAAGGAACGCCTTCCGGCGCGACGAACAGGATGCGCATCTGGCCTCGGATCCGAAATCCAAACCTACTGAATGCCCGCGCGCGCGTCAAGACGGGCGACTCGCACCCGATAGCTGATAAACTCATCGGGCGATGACGCCGGAACGGCTGGGACAACATTTTTTGGCGGACGCGAGCTGGCGCGGGCGGATTCTGGAGCAAATCGCGCCGGCAAAGGAACAGGTGTGGCTCGAAATCGGCGCGGGGCGCGGGGAAATGACGCGCGAACTCGCTGGGCGCGCCGGGCGCGTCGTTGCGATCGAACTGGACGCGCGGCTCCTCGGGAAATTGCGCGAAACGTCGGCGGGTTTGAACGTCGAAATTATCGAGGGAGACGTTTTGGCGCTCGACCTCGCGAAAATCGGAGGGGCGCGGTTTCGCGTTTACGGCTCGCTTCCCTACTACATCACTTCGCCGATTCTGCGGAAACTTTTCGCGTGCGCGGACCGGATCGAGGAAATTGACGTGGTGATACAACTCGAAGTGGCGGAGCGGCTGGCGGCGCGGCCGCGCAGCCGCGATTACGGATGGCTTTCGGTGCTGGCGCAGTTTTATACGCGGCCGGAAATTCTGCTGCGAATTCCGCCCGGAGCGTTTCGGCCGGCGCCGAAAGTGGATTCGGCGTTGGTGCGAATGACGCCGCCGGGCGAAAGAGCGCGACTGGGAATCGAGGATGAAGAGGGATTTCTGGAGTTTGCTTCGGCGTGTTTCGCGCAGAAGCGCAAGACGCTGGCGAATAATTTGAAGGGACGCTACGGCGCGGAAAAGGTACGGGAGGCGCTCGGGGCGATGCGGTTGAGCGCGACGGCGCGAGCGGAAGAGATGAGCGTCGCGCAGATCGCCGAGTTGTTCGCCTGGCTGGAACGCTAGCGACCGGCGAGAGTGCTCCACGCCATTTCGGCGAGGCTGATGGGCAGTTGCGCCCAGAGGCGCAAAGGCAGCGTGCGGTAATCCTGCGAGCCGGTGAACAATCCGGCGAGCAGGCGGCGAAAGGTGGGGCTGCGCCGGGCGAAATCGATGGTGCGAACGGTGATCGCGGCTCCCAGGAAGCGCTCCCGGTAGAATCGCGGAGCGAGCCCGGCGGCGCGCTCGAGTTCCGAGCCGAACTCCGCGCGCAGGCGGCGCGGATACGTTTCCGGATGGCCCGCGGCGAGCGATTCGCCCAAAAGTTCGCCCGAACGCATCGCGTAGAAAATTCCCTCCCCGGTGATCGAATCCACCATGGCGGCGGCGTCGCCGGCGAGCGCCCAATTCGCACCGAGAATCGGCCGCGAGCGGAGGGTTTGCGCGCGGGGCGATGGCAGCAGATGGCTGTAAAAACGCGCACCCTCACGCGAAAGACCCTCTTCGTCCATATAGGCGTCGAGATGACGGCGCAACGTGGCCGTTGACGATTCGTCCAGCTTGCCGCAAATGCCGACCGAGAGATGGTCCGCACGCGGAAACGACCACAGATAGCCGCGAAATTCCGGAAGAAATTTGATTTTCAAAATGTCCGATTCGGCGGGCACGTAGTAGCCGGCGGTCTGCTCGAAATCGGCTGGAGCGAGCGGAGCCGGAGCGGGTTTGGACGCGGCGGGCAACAGACGGTTGCGCGCACCGGCGGCGAGGACGACGAAATCGGCTTGCAGTTGGGTGCCGTCGGCCAGGCAGATCATGGGCCGCGCGGAAGAAACATCGAACGAGACGGCGCGAGCAAGGCGAATGCGGCAGCCGGCGCGCTCGGCGCGATCGAGGAGCAAACCGTTGAGTGTTTCGCGCGAGTAAATGACGAGCGGAGAATCGAGAGCTATTTTTGCCGGAGGGTCATCACCAGCCTTTAGCTCAATTTGGCGAACGATTTTTTTGCGCTGCGGCCCATCGAGCAGAAAGGGATATGCGCGAAGCGCCTTGTGCGTCAATCCGCCGCCGCACGGCTTTTCCCAGGCCAGATGATCGTCGAGCAGCGTGACGCCGAGTCCGGCGCGAGCGGCGCGCTCGGCGCAGACGGCGCCCGCGGGACCACCACCGATGATGAGGATTTCACGCGGAGTCATCGCACCGTTGAATTTTGCCACGAGCGTTCACCGGAGCGGAAGAACCAGCGCGAGCATGCCCGCGGCCAGGATCGCGTCGAAGAGCGCAGCCGATGCGGGCGCCATGCCGCGACGCCGGAGCACATCGGCGGCGAGGCGCTGGCCAACGGAAACCGCGCCGAGTCCGAACACAATCAGAACGAGCAACAATCCCCAGCGCCAGAAAACGAGAAGAGCAAACGCCTGCGCCAGCCACACGATCGCGCGCAACGCGAGAAACAGCGCGAAACGCCGCGCGCCCGAGGGAGGGCCAAGCGCCACTTCCTCGGCAAGAAAATAGGGCCAGGTGAAAACGGCGAGCACGGCCCAGCGCCACAAGCGAGCAGGCATCAGCGACGCTTCGACGAATTCAGGCCGAAGCGCAAAGGCGAACGCGACCACGATGGAAACGCCTGCGAGAGCGGCGACGAGTTCGCCGCGCGGCTCGATGCGAAGCCAGGGACGAGCGCGGTTCCAGGAAAGAAACGCGAGCACGAGACCGGTAACGAGAGCGACGAGCGCGGCCCAGTCGCCGTCCGCGAGTTCGACGGGACGCAAAACGTAGGGCGCACGCGTGAGCGCAACGAGCGATACGGCGAAAAAGGAGCCGATTACCCAAACGATCAGCGCGCGGCGCCATCCGAAGCCGCATTCGGTGGCTGCGGATGCGAGCGTGCCGGGCGCGGCGGAAACGCTAGACGGCTGAAGAGACGCGAATCGGGCCAGCAAGGACTCCCAAGGCCCGACCAGCAAAACGAGGCTGAGAATCAGCGCGCAACCGGCGAGAAGCGCTTCGAGCGGGCGACGCGTGGCGATCGCGGGGACCGGCTGAGCGTGGCCGGAATTTACCGCGCGATTCGCCCATGAGACGGACATGCGCCAGACGCGCGGATCGAGCACCATGGTGCCGTGCAATTCACCGGAAACCACGTGAAACCGGGCCGCGCGGCCGGCGGCGAAATCGCCCGGAGAATCGCGATCGCCGCCGGCGAGGCGCAAAAGCGCCCGCGCTTCGCGCTTCACCACGCCGAAATCGAATTGGCCGGCGAGAATCAGAAGATTCGCGGGCGCGCGGCGCGGGACGGCGAGAAGTGCGGGAGAAATCGCGATGGTACCGGCGACGGGAACATCGGCCGCCACGCGAACCGCGGCGGCAGCACCCAACGAATGGCCCACGAGGACGGTTTTTGCGGGCGCGATGCGGGCGTCGCGCAGCAGATATTGCGTGGCGCCGCGGGCGCAGCGTTCCACGTTGGCGTAGGAGAACGGCTCCAGGCTGCGGCCATGCCCGGCGAGATCGAGCAGATAGACACGCCAGCCAGCCGCGGAGAGCGACTCGCCAAGCGGCTCCATGATCGCGGCGCTCGCAGCGAGGCCGTGGAACACGAGCGCGACGCGGCCGGTTGGGTCGCTCGCCGGCTCGATGAGGCGAGCGGGTGTGTGGCAGGCGTCGCCGAGGATGATTTTGCGCTCCGGCAGGCGCGTGCGGGCGAGCGCCAACGCACCGGCAACGACCAGCAACAGGGCGAACGCGATGCGAAGCAACCTGGAGCGGGCGATCAACGTTCCAAATCCTCGCGTGGTAGAATCGCATAATCGAAGGTCCGGTGGAATCCGGAGTTCGTATTGGGACAGGTCGTCAGGGAAAGCCAACTCCGCGAACAAGTAGCGGCGGCACGACGCGCCGGACGGCGAATTGCGTTCACAAACGGGTGTTTCGACCTTCTGCATCCCGGCCATATCCGTTCCCTGGAAGAAGCGCGCTCGCTCGGAGACGCGCTGATCGTCGCCATTAATTCCGATCGCAGCGTGCGAGAGATGAAAGGAGCCGGCCGGCCGCTCGTTTCCGAAGACGAGCGAGCCGAGGTGCTGGCGTCGCTCGAGGCTGTGGATTGGGTGGTGATTTTCGATGAGTCGACGCCGCAACGGCTGATCGCGGAAATTCTGCCGGACGTTCTGGTGAAGGGCGGGGACTGGGGACCCAGCGAGATCGTCGGGCGTGAGGAAGTGGAAGCGGCAGGTGGACGCGTGGTGCGCGTCCAGATCGAGCCTGGGTATTCGACCACGGAAATCGTCCGGCGGATTCGGCGCAAAGAGCCATGATTCTGCCCTTGCTCGCCGAATGGTTCGCCCGCGTGGGACGCGACCGCGCGGTGAGCGGCGCGCTGGGCGCGGCGCGCGAGGAACGCGGCCAAGCGACGCTCGCTGGGCTGACCGACGCGGCGAAGGTGCTGGTGACGGCGCACGCGGCGGCGACGATCGGCCGGCCGGTGGTGCTGCTGGTGGAATCGAATGACCGGGCCGAACGCCTCGCGGAGCCGCTGCGGTATTTCTATCGCATCCTCGCGGGACGCGCGGCAGGCGAGGTGGTGACGCTGCCGGCGAGCGACGTTCTTCCCTACCAAAAACTTTCCCCGCATCCGGAAATTTCGAGCGAACGCGCGATGGCGCTCTGGCAGATCGCTTCGGGACAGGCGCGCGCGGTGATCGCGCCGGTGGGCGCGGCGATGGCGCGAACGCGCGACGCCGAATTTTATCGCGGGCTCGCGCGGGAGGTAATGCGCGATCAGTCGATTCCGCTCGAAGAGTTGGTGGAGCATCTGGCTCGCGCGGGCTACGACCGGCAGGACACGGCGGAAATGCCGGGACAATTCGCGGTGCGCGGCGGCATCGTGGACGTTTTTCCACCGGACGCGAAGCGCCCGGTGCGCATCGAGCTCTTTGGCGACACGGTGGAATCGCTGCGGGAATTCGACGCGGAGACGCAGCGCTCGATTGGGCCGCTCGAACGCGTCGTCTTGCCGCCGATCGGCGAATGCCCGCTGCCGGCGGCGCAAATGGCGGCGGTGGGCGTGGCGACGGCGGAGGAGGAAATCCACAGCGGACCCGATCTGCTGCTACCGGGATGGGAATTTCGCGCGGCGGCGCTCGACCCTCCGCGGAAAACGATTTTCGATCTGCTTACCGATCCTCTGGTGGTGGTGGACGAGCCGACGGCGATCGCCGACGCGGCGACAAAGCTATGGGAGCGGATGGAAGAATCGTGGAATGAAGCGCGGCACCACGACGAAGCGAGCGCGCCGGCGGCTCCCACCGTCTATTCGATGCCCCTCAATGAGTGGGAACGCACACTCGACGGCGTGAGGCGGCTGGAACTCGTGCGGCTGGCCGTGGGCGAGTTGCCGCAAGCGGTCCTTTCGAGCCAGCCGACCGCGCGGTACCACGGAAACGTGGCCCCGTTCATGGCGGAGCTGCGCGCGCGGCTAGAGGCGGGCGAAGCGGTGGTGATTTCCGCGGCGAGCGCGGGCGAACTCGAACGGATGATGGATCTGTGCCACGAATATGAAACGCCGTGCCGGCTGGGCGAATTCGAGCAGGGGCCCGGCGCCGCGCGGCTGGCCGAAACGGGCGAGGAAAGCGCGGCGGGGGTGGTCCTGGCGCGCATTCCGCTGGCAGAAGGCGTGCGGTTTCCCGAGCTCGACCTGATTATCTACGGTTACGCGGACCTTTTCGACGCGGAAATCGAGCGGCCACGGAAGCGGCGCGCCGCGGGATTTTCGAGCGATTTTTCCGACTTGAAACCGGGCGATTTCGTAGTGCACGTGGACCACGGCATCGGCGCGTTCGAAGGATTGCGGCAGATTTCGGCGGATGGATCGAGCGGCGAATTCATGCTGCTTCGCTACGCCGACGACGCGCGGCTTTACGTGCCGCTGGCCCGCGTGGACCTGGTGCAGAAATACCGCACGATCGGCGAAGCGAAGCCTCCGCTCGACAAGCTCGGCGGGACGGTGTGGACGGCGCGAAAAAAGCGGGTGAAGCGGTCGGTGGACGACTTGGCGGAAAAGCTGCTGCAGCTTTACGCGCAGCGCAAAACCGCCGAAGGCCATCGCTATCCCGGCGATACGCCGTGGCAACGCGAACTCGAGGATTCCTTTCCCTACGACGAGACGCCCGACCAGCAGCGCGCGATCGAAGACGTGAAACGCGATCTGGAATCGCCGCTGCCGATGGACCGGCTGCTGTGCGGCGACGTGGGGTACGGCAAAACGGAAGTCGCGGTGCGCGCCGCGTTCAAGGTGGTCGCCGACGGGCGGCAGGCGGCCGTGCTCGCGCCGACGACGGTGCTCGTTTTCCAGCATTACGAGACGTTTCGCCGGCGCATGGCCGCGTTTCCCGTGCGGATCGAAATGCTCAGCCGGTTGCGCAGCCGGCGCGAGGCGAAACGCATACTGGAGGATCTGGAAGCGGGAAAAATCGACATCCTCATCGGAACGCACCGGCTGCTCTCGCGGGACGTCCGCTTCCACGATCTGGGGCTGCTGGTGGTGGATGAAGAGCAGCGGTTCGGCGTTTCGCACAAGGAGCGGCTGAAGGAGCTACGGCGGAACGTGGACGTGCTGACGATGTCGGCGACGCCGATTCCGCGCACGCTGCATATGTCGCTCGCCGGGTTGCGCGATATGTCGACGATCGAAACGCCACCACGCGGACGGCTGGCGATTCAGACGATCGTGGCGCCTTTCGACGAGGAGCTGGTGCGGCGGGCGGTCGAACGCGAGATGGACCGCGGCGGGCAGGTGTTTTTCGTGCACAACCGCGTGGAAACGATTGCGACGTTCGCCGACAAGATTCACAAGCTGGTGCCGCGCGCGCGAATCGTGGTGGGGCACGGACAGATGAACGAGCATCAGCTGGAAGAAGTGATGCTGAAATTCATCCGTCACGAAGCCGATATTCTGGTTTCGACGACGATCATCGAAAACGGGCTCGATATCCCGCGAGCAAACACCATCCTGATCAATCGCGCCGACCGCTTCGGCCTGGCCGAGCTTTATCAGCTGCGCGGGCGCGTGGGACGGTCGGAAGAGCGGGCGTATGCATATCTGCTGGTGCCGACGGCGGCGGCGCTTTCCTCGGAAGCGCGGCAGCGGCTGGCCGCGCTCAAGGAATTCAGCGAGCTCGGGGCCGGATTCCGCATCGCCGCGCTCGACCTGGAATTGCGCGGCGCGGGCAATCTGCTGGGGCGCGAGCAGCACGGCCACGTGGACGCGGTGGGATTCGATCTGTATTGCCAGATGCTCGAACAGGCGGTGGCGCGGCTGAAGGGCGAAGCTTCGCGGCCGGAAGTGCGCGTGACGCTGAATCTGGGCCTCGACGTGCGCATTCCCTCGGGCTACATTCCCGGCGAAAACGCGCGGCTGCGCGCGTACAAGCGGATCGCCTCGATCGCCACCGAGCGCGAACGACAGGATGCGCTGCGCGAACTCGAAGACCGTTTCGGGCCGCCTCCGCGATCGGTGATGAATCTGGTGGAATACGCGATGCTGAAATCCGCCTGCGAGCGGCTGCTGATTTCCGGCGTCGAGCGGCGCAACCATCGCCTAGCGCTGCACTTTCACGGCGATACGCCGGTCCGGCCGGAACGCTTGGTGCGGCTGGTGAGGTCGCGGCGCGGGGCGAGCCTCGATCCGTCTGGCGTGCTCTGGATCGAATGGAAGCCGGAAACCGGCAGCCCGGCGGCCGCGGCCACAAGCGTATTGCAGGAGCTGGAATCGGGAGGCTAAAATGCGGGGTATGAATACGCGCATCGCGGCGGCTGCCGCAATCCTGTTTTTCGGTGCAACGGTGGGACTGGGCGCCCAGGAGGTACCCCCGCCGAAGGGCGTGGTGCTGGAAAAAATCATCGCCCGCGTCAACGACGACATCATCACAAGCCATCAATACACGGCCGCGCAAGAGGCGCTGAAGGAAGAGATCAAGCACGATTGCCCCACTTGCACGCCGGCCGAGCTCGACGCGCGTTACAACACCCGGGCGAAAAACGTGCTGCGCGACCTGATCGATCAGGATCTGCTCGTCGAACAGGCCAAGGATGAAGGGATCAACGTCGATATCGACATGGTGAAGGAACTCGACAAGACGCGCATCCAATACCACCTGGATTCCATGGGCGCGCTGCGGCGCGCCGTCGAAGCCTCCGGAATGAACTGGAATACGTACAAGGAGGAGATCAAGAACCAACTGCTGACGCAGAAGCTGATTCAGCAGGACGTCGGCGGGACCATCCAGATCGATCACGAACAGATCCAAAAGTATTACGAAGCGCACAAGGCGAAGTTCAACCGGCCGGAGTCCGTGGTACTGCGCGGCATCTTCATGTCGATCCAGGGCAAAACGCCTGCCCAGGTTGCGGCGATCAAGAAGCAGATGGATACGATCCGCACGCGCGTCGGGAACGGCGACGATTTCGGGCAACTGGCGAAAATTTATTCGCAGGGCACCACGGCGCAGGCCGGCGGAACGCTGGGCGATTTTACGCGTGGCATGCTGCAGAAGCCGATCGAGGACGCCGTTTTCGCGCTCCAGCACGACCAGATGACGCCGGTGATGAAAATCAGCGGTGAATACGAGTTGTTTCAGGTGGAGCAGCACTATCAGGCCGGCATCCAGCCGATAGACGCGGTGGAAACCGACATCGAAAACGCCATCTACATGCAGAAGATCGGCCCGGCGCTGCGCAAGTTTCTCGAACAGCTCCGCAAGGAGAGCTACATCACCATCCAGCCCGGCTACGTGGATACCGACGCGGTTCCCTCGACCGCCATCACGGAAGTGTCCGCCAGCCAGTTCGATTCGAAAGGCAAGAAGAAAAAGAAAAAGGGCGAGCGATGAAATCGGTTTTCGTCGCTGACTTACAGCCTGATCAGCCGGTTACCTCGACGTTCCTCGTTTCCGCAAAAGAAGTGCTGCAAACGCGCGAGGGAAAGCCGTACCTGCGCCTGGAGCTTTCCGACCGCACCGGCTCGATCGAAACGCGCATGTGGGACGGCTTCGACGCCGTCATCCAGACGATCGGGCGCGACGACATCGTGAAAGTGCAGGGCCGCGCGGAAACGTATCGCAACCGGCTGCAACTGAAGCTCGACCGGCTGCGCAAGGCCGACCCATCGGAAGTGGATCCGCGCGATTATTTTCCGCATTCGCCCGAAGAGATCGACCGGCTTTACCTGGAACTTTCGGCGATTGCCGGCTCGATCGGCAATCCCTACCTGCGGCAACTGGTGGAGTCGCTGGTGAACGACCCGGCGATTGCGGCGCGGCTGAAACTGGCGCCGGCGGCGAAAACGATGCATCACGCCTACCGCGGCGGCCTGGTGGAGCACGTGGTGAGCCTGTGCGGATTGTGCCGGCTGGTGGCCGAGCACTACGGCAAAGAAGTGGACCTGGACCTGCTGCTCACCGGCGCGATTTTGCACGACGTCGGCAAAATCGACGAACTCGAATACACGCGCGAAACCGGGTATTCCACCGAAGGCCGGCTGCTCGGCCATATTTTGCTCGGTCTCGAACAGATTCGCCGCGCGATGGATTCGATTGAGGGCTTCCCCGCTCCGCTCGCGCGCGTCGTCGAGCATTTGATCGCCAGCCATCACGGTCATCTGGAATTCGGCTCGCCGTGTTTGCCGGCGATTCGCGAAGCGGTGCTGCTGCATTACCTCGACGATCTCGATTCGAAAATGGGCGCGATGCGCGCTTCGCTCGAATCGCCCAGCGCCGAGCCGGAATGGACCGAACGGAATCCGGCGCTCACGCGCCAGATTCTGCGCCTCGACCGTTATCTGAAAACCGCGCCGGCAGCCGCCGAACCCTCCACCGCGTCGCTCTTCGAGCCCGCGCCGAAGTTCAAGCGATAGCCAGGTTTCTCTCTGGGAATTCTCCGCCAGGCGGTTTCCGTCATGGTGCTCGTGGAACAGTCCGCCTGGCAGCGGGGATGGCCCGCAGGTGAAGAACCTGTGTGGCAACCAGGTTTTTCGGAAGGGCGCGGCTTTAGCCGCTGACGGGAGCGCTCGCAAGTTGTCACACAAACTCTGAAGCCTGCGGCTACGTTATCCGGCGGCGGGAATCAGGAACGCGCGGGGAATTTTACGGTCGAGCGTCGCCAGTACCGCGCCATTGGCTGCGGCGAGCATGGCGAGATGGCCGTCGGTCGTTTGCCTGGGAGTTTTCACCCATGCGGGCAGATGGGAGATGTTGAGGTCGTCGGCAAAGAACGCGAACTTGACCTGTTCGTGCTGTTTCATGCGGAGTAGAAGACTGCGCGCCTGAGAAACGGCGATTCCGTAGCCCGGCGCCTGCGCGAGGACTCGGACGAATCCGAGTTCGGTGATCGCGCAAGTGGCCAGTTCGGGAGCTTCCTTGGACGACACTTGCGCGACCCAGCGGGCGACGCGCAGGTGGAATTCGTGCTCGAAAAAACCGAGCGCGACCAGAGCATTCACGTCCAGAAGATACTTCATGGAAATTCCGTGAGGATTTCGCGCACCTGCTTGCTGGTCAGCTTCGGCGCGGCGGGGCCGGCCGTAAGCACCGGCAGATGCGTCGTGGGATCGGTGCGTAGGGACGCCTTCCGTATGCGTTTCCGGCGCGGCGTCAGCACCACGCGCCCGGCCCGCACGTTCGCTTCGAGAGCGTCGCCGGGCTGAAGGCCCAACCGGCGGCGAATCGGACCCGGAAGCACCACCTGGCCCTTGCTGGAAAGTTTCGTTTCCATGGTAAGACGATCTTACGCTGAACGGGTATCCGGCGCAACGCCCAGCCGAAAGCCCGGATCTCACGAACCGGAGCCCGCGCTCAGACGCTCGATTTTGTCGCAGTGGATTTGGGCTTCGTCTTCGACGCGGCCGGAAACGCGGAGCAGGCGCGTTTCGAAAATCAGGCCGGCGTAACGCTCGTAGGCGTCGGGAAACAGCACGGCTTCGTAAATGCCGCGCTGATCCTCGAGCGTCAAGAACATCATATTGCGGTAATCCTTGGTGCCGACCGGGCGAAACGTCACCAGCCAGCCGAGCAGCTGGACGCGGCGGCCGACGTGGCGCGCGAGTTCCGTGCTCCAGATTTCGCCGTTGCGCGGCAGCGCATCGAGCGGATGGCCGCTCGCGGCGACTTCGAGCAATTCGAGTTCGGCGGCGAGGTGCTGCTCCTGGTCGTAATCGGCGAGCAGCGGGATTTCGCCCGAATCGCCGGCGGATTCCGCGGGTTCGGCACCGGGGAAAAGATCGCCGGGGCGGGCGCCAGGCGCTTTGGCGGACTCCGCCGCGCGACGCGCGAGCGCGAGATGGAGCTGCCAAAGGCGCATGGGGCGCGTGATCGCGTGCGGCGACGCGGAATCCGCGCCGCCGGATGCGGCGGAAATTTCGCCGGTGGGAACATCGTCGAAAGCGCCGCAGCGAACGAGCGCGGTGAGTTCATCGCGGCCGGCGCGAACGCGGCGCAGGAAATCCTCGATCGAGCGGTAATTCCCTTCCCGCTGGCGCGCGGCGAGGATGGCGGCGATCGTTTCCGCGCCGAGCCCCTTCACCTGCATCAGGCCGATACGCAGGGCTTTTTTCGCCGACGCCGAGCCGTTTCCGTTTGCGCCGGTTTCGCCCGCGGCGAGCGGCTCGACGCTGTATTCGGCGCGGGAATGATTCACCGAAGGCAGCAGCACGGGAATGCCCCAGCGCTTGGCTTCCTCGACGTAGGCGGAGACGTGATAGAAGCCGGCGCCGGAGCTGCACATCGCGGCGAGAAATTCCGCCGGATAATGCGCCTTCAGCCAGGCGATGCGAAAGGCGAGATCGGCGTAGGTGGCCGCGTGGGCCTTGCAGAAACCGAAGCCGGCGAATTTTTCCACCATCTGCCAGACATCTTCGAGCGATTCGCCCGCCAGGCCCAGCCGCGCCGCCGCTTTCAAGAATTTCGCGCGCAGGCGGGCGCGCTCGCGCTCGTCGGCGAATTTCGCGCTGGAGCGGCGCACCAGATCGGCTTCGGCGAGCGAGAGCGAACCGGCGATCTGCGCGATGCGCATCACCTGCTCCTGATAGACGCAGACGCCGAGCGTTTCGCGGAGGATCGGTTCGAGCGAAGGATGGGCGTAGCGCACCGGCTCCCGGCCGCGCAGGCGGCGCACGAAGGTTTCCTTGGCGCCGTATTCGGACGCGCCGGGGCGAATGATCGCGAGCGCGATCGAGAGCTGGTCCATCGTGCGGGCGCGCATCAGCCGCAGCAAGCCGCGCAGGCCCGGCGATTCGATCTGGAAAACGCCCATCGTGCGGCCCGCGGCGAGCATCGCGGAGGTCGCGGAATCGCGCTCGGGAATCGCGTCGAAATCGATTTTGCGGCCGGCGGAGCGCTCGATTTCGGCGAGCGCCAGGGAAATGGTGGTGAGGCCGCGCTGGCCGAGCAGATCCATTTTGATCAGGCCGAGCGATTCCACCGCGTTCATGTCGTATTGCGTGACGACGATGCCTTTCGTCGCTTTTTCCAGCGGCACGAGCGCGGCGAGCGGCCCCGGCGCGATCACCGTGCCACAGGGATGGATGCCCATGTGGCGCGGGGTTTCGTCGAGCCGCAATGCGACGTCGAGAATCGTGCGCCACGGCTCCTCGTCCACGGGCAGCGAGCGGCATTGCGGCAGCACGCGAATCGCCTGCATGATTTCGCGCACCGGCCGGTGCGGCAGCCGGCGCGTGAAGCGGTTCACCTCGCCCGGCGCCACGCCGAAGACCTTCGCCACTTCGCGCACGGCGAGCCGCGCGCGCATCGTGATGAAACTGCCGATCATCGCCACGTGGTCGGCGCCCCAGCGCCCGTAGACGTAGTCGAGCATTTCATCGCGGCGCGCGCCGCACAGATCGAGATCGATATCCGGCACGTCGCCGCGCTGCTCGTTGAGGAAGCGCTCGAAATAGAGCCCCCAGCGCAACGGGCAGACGCGCGAAATGCCCAGGCAATAGCTCACCATCGAGCCGGCGGCCGAACCGCGCCCCGCCGCGGGCACGCCGCGGCGCCGCGCTTCACGCACGATATCCCAAACGAGCAGGAAATACGGCGCCAGGCCCAGGCGATCGATCACTTCGAGCTCGCGCGTGAGCCGCGCGATCACTTCGGGACCGGGCGGATGGTAGCGTTTGCGCGCGCCGCGGAAACACAGCTCCCACAGATAGGAAAACGGCGTTTCGCCCTCGGGCACCGGAAACGACGGCAAAATCGGTTTTCCCAGTTCCAGCTTGCAATCGGCGCGCTCGGCGATTTCGAGCGTCGCGCGCAACGCTTCGGGGTGGTCGGCGAAGGCGCGCTCCATCGCGCCCGACGGTTTGAACCAAGCCTCGGCATCGGCGATTTCCGGCGGCGCAATGCGGCTGAGCAGGCGGCCGGTGCGAATCGCGTTGACCACGCGATGATCGAGGAATTCGCCGGGCGCGAGGAAATGAACGTTGTTCGTCGCGGCGAGCGGGAGATCGAAAGAGCGGGAAAGCGCGAGGGCTTCGCGCAGGTTACCCCGGCCGCTCGCGGGAAAATGATGCGTTTCGAGGTAAAAAGTTTTGCCGAAAATTTCCTTGAGACGCGCGATGCGGGATTTTGGGTTTTTCGGCTGCGGAATTGGCGACGCGGTAGCGCTTGCGCGGGATTTGGCGCCGGATGCCGCGGGCGGCGCGATTCGTTCCGGCGCGTAGAGCGCGATGAGGCCTTCGCGTTCGAGATCGAGCAGAGCCCACGGGAGCGGGCGCGCGTCGAGCTGGCGCCGCGTCACCAGGCGGCACAGATTCGCGTAGCCTTCCCTATTTGCGACGAGCAAAAGGAGCGGAAATTCCTCGCCGGGCTCTCCTGCCGGCAATACCGCGCCGAGAACCGGACGAATACCCGCTTCGCGCGCCGCCTGATAGAACGGAATCGCGGCGTAGAGGCCGTCGGTATCGGTGAGCGCGACGGCGGGCATCGCCTGGCGCGCGGCCGCGGCCACCAGCGCCGCGGGCGACCCGACGCCGCGCAGGAACGAATATTGGCTGTGGCAATGCAGATGAACGAACATGGCCGATTCACCCGGCGGCGCGCGGAGGGTGCGCGCAGCGCGTCCTCTACCGCGATAAACAGGGCGTCGAAAGCACCAGGCCCGAGGGTTTCGTCGCGTAATGGCGGCGCAGCACGAGGCCGCGGCCGTAAAACACCGCGTTCCAGCCGAAACGCCCGCGTACCGCGTCCACGCCGCGATTCAGATACCAGCGCCGGTTCGATTCCCCGTCGAACAGGTCGTTTTGCCGGTGATCGGGTTCGAGGCTCCCGACGCTCAAGCCGATCCAGCCGAGCACGACGCGGCGCGTATAGAGCGTGTCGAAAAGTTCCATCGCTCGCGCGAGTAGCGCCTTTTCGTCGTTCGTCGGCGGATCGAGCCGAGCTTCGCGCGCGGCGGAAAAAGAATCGGCGTAGCGGAATTTCAGCGTGAGGGCGCGCGCCTGCATGCCGATCGAGCGAAGCGTCGAGGCAACGCGCTCGGCCAGATATTCCAAAAGGCCGGCGAGCAATTCGAGATCGATCGTGCCGCCGGCAATCGTCGTTTCGCGCGAAACCGACTTCGGCACGGCCAGCCCTTCCACGGCGCGCGGATCCTGGCCGCGCGCGCGTTCCCACAATTGGCGCCCGACGGCCGGCCCGAATGCGGCCACCAGCACGCCGAGCGGCAACCGGCGCAAATCGCCGACCGTATGCACGCCGCGCTCGCCGAGCGACTGTGCGTGCACGCGGCCCACGCCGTGAAGTTTTTCAACCGGAAGCGGATCCAGAAAACGCTGCTCGTCGCCGGGCGCGATGACGGAGAAACCTCGCGGCCGCTCAAGCCGCGAAGCGATCGCCGCAATCAATTTCGACGTGGCCGCACCCACCGAAACGCTGAGGCCGGTTTCGTTTTCGACGCGACGCGCCAGCCGCCGCAGCACCGCCGGCCAATCCGGATACAAACGCTCGGCGCCGGTGAAATCCAGATAGAAATCGTCGAGCGAAGCGGATTCCACCGACGGCGTGAAATTTTCCAGAATGCGCCGCACGCGCGCGCCGTAATCGGCGTAGTGCTCGTAGGCGCCCGCAACCACCACCGCGTCCGGACAGAGCCGCAGAGCCTGGCGAAACGACATCGCCGTGCGCACTCCGCGCGCTTTCGCTTCGTAACTCGCCGAAGCCACCACGCCGCGGCCGACCAGCACGGGGCGCCCGCGCAGCCGCGGATCGAGCACCTGCTCGACCGAAGCGAAAAAGGCGTCCACGTCGACGTGGACAATGCGGCGCGTGCGAACGTTCGTGGCAACGTTCATGGCATGGACCTCGCTGTGGATCGCTAGGCGTCCCGGCGCGGAAGGGAGGGCCAAGGGCCGAGGCAAACCGGCAAGAGCAGCATAGGCGAAAAAAAAGCGAAAGTCAAGACGCCACCGCAACCCTATACTCAGGAGAGCATGCGTCCTTTTCAGCCTTCAAGAACTGGAGTTCGATGCTGTTAGTTTTGCCCATTCCATGCTTGAATATCCGGGCAGGAATGCAAGCGAAAATGCCCCGATGCCCCACATGCAACGGTGAACTCAATACTCCTTTTGAGAATTCATCCGAAGGTTTCCCTACAGGAAACTGTCCTCATTGTGGAAAACCGCTCATTGCCACCGTTCGCGGAAGAACCGGATTTTTTCTGGTCTTTTCAGTCCTGGGCGTGCTCCTGAGGTTCGCGGCGACACGCGTCAATCCGCGAGCCACTACAAGAAATATTTCTGTACTCCCTCAGACCTTGGAAGCTCTGGCCGTCCGTCACTTTTGGAAAACGAGATTTATTCAGATCAAACCTCCTGCGATGGAATCAAAGTGAGCCAGGCTCCCAAAGCGCGTCTTTCCTCGTAAGATGAACTTGTCATGGCTGCACCCCAGGTGATCGCACATCGCGGCGCTTCGGCGCACAGGCCGGAAAATACGCTCGCGGCTTTTCGTCGCGCCGTCGAATTGGGCGCGCGGTTCATCGAAACGGATTTGCGCGTGACGCGCGACGCCCGGTTCGTGCTGATCCACGACGCGCGTGTGAATCACACGACGAACGGACGCGGGCGTGTGGCGGATTTCACGCTCGCCGAGCTGCGGCGGCTCGATGCGGGCGCGTGGTTTGCTCCGAGCTACGTGCGCGAGCGGGTACCGACGCTCGAAGAGGCTTTGGACCTGGCCGAATGGCTCGATTTCGGCATTTATCTGGAATTGAAAGCGCGGCTGAAATCGGCGCAGGCGATCGCGCTGGCGCGAGTATTGCGCGAGCGGCAGGCGCTGGGACGCGTGATGGTGCTGTCGTTCAGCGCGAGGGCGCTCGCACGGATGCGCGTCATCGAACCGTCGCTCCGGACGGCGCTGCTTGTGGGCCGCAGGGGCCCGGCGATCGGGCCGGCGCGGCGCGTGGGAGCGGCGATTCTCGCTTCATGGCACGAACGAATCAATCAGCGGATGATGCGGCGGGCGCGAAAGGCGGGATTAGGGGTGGTCGCATGGACAGTGAACGATTCCGGCGATATTCGCCGGATGATCGAACTGGGCGTTGACGGTATCATGAGCGACTGGCCCGAGCGCGTGGCGCAGGCGGCGGGCGAGCGGTGATGAAGCGAGACGTTGCGAAACACGAAGGTCAAAAAGGAGGCGCGGTGAAGCAGAAGAAGGCGCGCAAAACGCCGGCGATCCGGCTTGGACTCGCGGCGAATTTCACGAGAGTCGTGCCGCATGAATGGACGATCGCTCATTACGACGAGCGATTGCCGGCCGTGCTTTCGACGCCGGCGATGATCGCGATGATGGAAACCGCCGCTGCGCTGGCGATACGGCCGCGACTCGCGAAAGGCACGATCAGCGTGGGGACGCGAATCGAAGTGGACCATTTGAAAGCCGCGCCGGAGGGTGCGCGCGTGCGGGCGCATGCGCGGCTCACCGGGATGGACGGCAGATTTCTGGCGTTCGACGTCGAAGCGCTCGCGGGACGCGAACTGCTGGGGCGCGGACGCGTGTTTCGCGCGGTGGTGCAGACGGAAAGTTTCTTCGCGAAGGCGAGCGTGCGGGACGGAAAGCAGTGGAAGCGAACGGCGAGAGTCGACAAAGGCGCTGGAAAGAAGCGTTAGAGGGCGCAGGCGCCACAGGCAAGATGCCTGTGCCACCCGAGGGCGAAATACACACGCAGGCGGGATGGCTGTGCCAGGTGCGGTGTAGCAGCGGGATGCTTCCCGGCGAAGTGCGTCGGGACTCCCTCCGGTCGTCGCGAAACACCCCCGGGAACCGGGGCTCAGCATGACAGCGGGACTTGGGGCAACCACAGGCAGGATGCCCGAGCTATTTTCGATTGTGCGGGAAAATCTAGAAGCCGCGGCGCTGGAGCGTGCGCCGAGCCTCGGGCGGAACGGCGGCCATGCGGCGAATCATCGCGAGCACCAGCATTTTGTCGGTGTCGGAGAGCCCTTCGGTGTAGCGCTTCACATCGGCGAGGACGCGGAGTTCGTCTTCGGAAAGCTCGCCGGCGGCGCGGCGCGCTTCGCGTTCCTCCGGCGTATCGGGCACGGGGAAGAAATCGGCCAGGCTGATGCCCATCGCTTCGGCGATTTTGGCGAGCGTTTCGAGCGAAGGAACGGTGTGGCCGTTTTCAACGCGCGAAAGGTAACAGCGCAGCAGGCCCGTGCGCCGCTCGATATCGCCCTGGGACAAACCACGCCCGGTGCGGTAGTTACGGATCACGTCGCCGATGTGCAGTTTCGGTTTTTCCTTAGGCATATCGCATGCCCCCTGCCATGCCGACGGTATGCTACGACCCAGCGACGAGCGTAGCAAGAAAATTCAGCGTAGTACGACCGCGACACTCGTACCGGTACTCAAAGAGTCAATAGTGCCCCAGGGCCGCGAACTCCTGCCGAATGGAGCCCGCGTCCGCGGGAAACGCGTTCGCGCGGCCGCTACTGGGACTGCTTCGCCACGGTGATCATGAACGGTTGCGCGAGCTGGAATTTCAAAATCGTTTCGCTCGGGATTTTGATCTGCTGGCCGTGGGTGATGAGCGAAACGCCCGCGCCAGCCGCAGCGCCGATTCCGGCTCCGGCTGCGGCGCCTTCGCCGCCGCCGGCGATCGCGCCGATGATTCCCCCAGCGACGGCGCCGATGACGGAATGCTTCACCGTCTTCTTCGTTTGCGATTTGCCGACGGCTTCATACTCACCGGTGACGATCGGCTGAAGCGTGCCGTTGACGGTGCGAATGCTGATGAGTTCCAGGCGCAGTTCGGATTGCCCCGTCATTTTGCCGGCGGATTTCACCTGAACGAGCTTGCCGTAAACGCCGGCGTCGCGCCGCGCGACGACCACGTCGCCGATCTTCAAATCATCCACCAGGCTGGCGTGAAAGATGTCGCCGGGGCGATTCACGTTGGAGTCAACGCTATCGATCATGCTGACCATGATGGGAGTGCCTTGCGGCACCGTGACGCTCTGAATGAGACCGGCGTTCTGGTTGTATGGCGCGGACGCCGGTTGCGGAGCGGGTTGCGGAGCCGGTTGCGGAGCAACCAGCTCGGGCGACGCGGGCTGAGACCCGCGCAGCTCAGGCCCGGGCGCGGGGGTGGTGAAATCGATCGAAGCGACATCGGAGGTGTTGAAGATCCGCACCTGGCCGTCGATCAGGAACTGCACCTGGTCTTTCGTCCCGCCGAGGTAGGTGCCGTCGAAAATCCGGCCGTCCTTCAGTTGCAGGGTCGCGGCCTGCGCCGCGACGGCGGCGAAAACCAGAGCCAGGATCCAAATTCCCAAACGTTTTATCATCAGCATCCCTCTCACATGACCCCGCCACAGGGGTATCTCAGTGCGATTAGACGCCACGATAACGCAGCAGGTTGGCCTTTCGGGCATTCGCCCGATCGTTTGCGTGCGGCTGGAGCAACAGACTGAGCGGCGCGAGGCGCGGCTCACTTGCGCGGGCGCTTGCGCCGCACGAGTTCGAGCATGCCGTCGAAAATCGCGTGCAGCCGATCGAGCTCCGCACGGAGCCGCTCGCGCGAAGCGGCGTCGAGCGCGCCGTAGCCGGCGAGTTCGCCGCCAGCCGTTTCCTCGAGCAGCGAAAGATGCTCGACGAGCAGCGCCTCGATCGAGCGCGACGCCGAGCGCGACGAGGGTTCCAGATGAAATTCGCGCGCCATGGAGTCAAGTTCCCTGCCGAGACGATCGAGCAGCTCGCGCAGGCGCCGAATTTCCGGCTCGCCAAGACGTTCCTCGATTGCGACGAGCGCGCCCGGCCGCGGGTCGATCCATCGCTCGATTTCCGCGCGCATATCCTCGAACCCGCGCAGGAGCGCGGCGAGAATGCGGCGATGGCTTTCACCGAGCGACGGTTCTTCGGGCTGGCTCACCAGGCCTCCGCGGAAAAGGAAGATTCCGCCCGGTCAGGGGCGTTTTTCGGCCGAGGCGCGGCGGTCGAGAAATCGTTGGCGCGTGAACACGATGATATCGCGCGCCTCTTTCGGTCCGCGCCAGCCGCGCAGCTCGGTGCGTTTGCCTTCGAGCTCCTTGTAGATCGTGAAAAAGTGCTCGATTTCGCGGCGAACGTGCGGGCGAATCTGGTCGATCGTGTGAATTTCCTCGTAGCGCGGGTTGGCCTCGGGAACGGCGAGGATTTTCTGGTCCACGCCGTTTTCGTCGCTCATATCGAGCAGGCCGATCGGGCGAACTTCGATCAGGCAGCCGGTGAAGCTCGGCTCGTCGACCATCGCCAGGACGTCCATGGGATCGCCGTCCTCGGCGAGCGTGCCGGGAATGAAGCCGTAATCGCCCGGGTAGTGCATGGGTGAATAGAGAGGCCGGTCCAGGCGAAAAACGCCGAGTTCGGTGTCAAATTCGTATTTGTTGGCGGAATTTTTGGGAATTTCCACGATCATCCGCACGATTTCCGGACAATCGGGGCCGGCGTCCATTTCGTGGAGCTTCATCGGGCGATCTCCCGCGTTGGTGGGTGGAAGCTCGATGCTACACGCCGCCGGGGCCAAATTCAAACCTGGCAAGGCCCCGCAGCATGGGGGACGCAGTGGCTGCGGCTTGAATTTTTCGCCGCAACCGTCCTTATCTCGACCTTTTCGCCGGGGATTTCGGGCCGAAATCGGCTTGCGGGTGGTTTCCCTGGCGCTGCATGGTCCCGCCAGCAGGGGTGGTCACGCGGACCCGGGGATCTCCCACCGACCCTGACGCCTTATTGATTTCCCATCGGCTTGACAGGCCAGACTGGTGTATACTCGTTCGCGTATCGTGACTCCAAACGGCCATCCCGGCTCACCGTGCTCGCTCGGATTCCCGTTCTTCGGC
>JAKASX010000028.1 GCA_021818865.1 Acidobacteriota bacterium | reverse complement strand
CGCTGCGAAGCCACTTTAAACTGGCAGCGGCAAGGAACCATCGCGGTAAGACTCGCTCAGAATCCCAAAATCAGCCCGAAGAAAAAGAAATTGCCCGCGCAAAGCGATTTTTCCGCAACCTGCTAGGCCCCTCTGGCAGTCACGCGGCACCCTATGCCCTTCTTGACAATCGCTCACCAGTACCATTTTCCTCCACCGTGCGGTGTCGTACTGTCACATCGTCGAATTCGGAGGGTTGGACAGATGACGCAGAGTCCACCAGTGCCCAAGAAACGATTTCCGCGGCTCGTCACAGGGGAAGAGGCGGGGGCTTCATCATTGCTTCTTCGACAGGACCCCCAGCGCTCTGTGCGGGTGGCGGAAGACGGGAGTGCCATCGAATTTGTCTTTCGTATTCCTGTGCCAATCGAAATACGGCGGGAATCAGTCCCGTTACGCCTACTGTGCGACGACAGCCCGAAGTGCTGGGAAGAAACGCTGTCGAGGCTGGATTGGAACATGCCATATGGCAAAAAGACCGTCGGGCGGTGGATTTCGCTATGCCTGCATCGAATCCTCGAGCAAGCTCTGGACATCTGGATAAAAGAATCCTACGAATTAGTGCGGGCGGCTCAGAAAGGCGACGCCGAGCGTCAGATTTTCAAGAAGAAGGCTCACTGCACTCGTGGTCCTCAGCCAAATTATGCGATTGCCCTTAGAGCGGCTAGACGTTATCCGGAAGTGCTTAGACAAGTAAAGGAGTTAAAAGTAGCGCTCCGCACTCTACGAAAAAGAGGAAAAGCGAAGCACGGCCTCAGCACCAAAGAAGCGCGGACCATAATCGGAAACCGTCTCCCCTGCGAGGTTCTGCAGCGAGCCCTCGACACACTCCTTGGCACAGACGATCACAATAGCCCTTGGCGATTGCTCGCTCCAGGACTGCCGCCCACCCAGATTGCAGAAAAATACGTTGCCTGCACACTCGAGGACGAAGGGGCCGATCTTGGCCGTGTCTCAATAGGGTCGCACATACGACTCGGCAATAGACTGATCGCTGCATTGTCCGGCGAACGCACCTCTGGCGCAACCGTAACACCAAGCAGTTAGTACTTTCCTCAGTCTTCTTTTCGATTACGCCATCTGCCAGACTTTCATCGTTGTGCCGCCTGCCAGTTGATGATGGACATTATCCTCTGGCCTGCCCACTCACAGATACATGGTCGGCAGACCGCAAGGAAAGGCGATGATCGATAAGTTGACAGTGCTAAGCTCTTCCATCCAAGACCACTTTGCCGATTTGGCGATTGACCAGGGAACGCCGAAAGCAGGATATGAAAAAGTTCTCGACCTGCGCTCTACCGATACCGCACTTCCTGCAAGACTGTATTATCGCGGCCGACGGACTCGCATTCATAAAGTCGAAATGATCGGCGTCGCACGACTGGGGTGGCCCCGCACTCGGGAAGTTCTACAGGAGATATTTTCTAATCTTGATATCCTCAGAATTTATAGGATCGACCTAGCAGTTGATTTGCTGGGCACTGATGTAGACTTTTTCATCAGGAACTGCCGAGTTCCTCGCCGACAAAACATCGCCTTGTATCGGTCCCGTGGAAATTACAGTTTCTACCCAGTATTTTCGCGGCTCAAGAAACTCGTGGTCTACGACCGTTTGGCGAAGATGCGTAAGGACGCAGAGCCCATGGCCACGATTTACTTGCCGGGAGACTGTCTGACTAGGATTGAGGCGCAACTCAGCGGGGCAGAAGTGCCGTTCACAAGACTTAACCATATACGCCGTTACGCCGACTTTGATCCATTTAAGGAATTGCTGTTCAAGGAGCTTCACATCCAGACGATGGGGCTAACAGCTGGCGAAGTATTGAAAGCGATGGGGCTCAGACAGAGTGTGCAGCAGTACGGGTTGCAGGACACGTTGAAACAGTTCGCAGCGCAAGAGCGCGCATATATCGAGAAAACCTTCTTGACGCCGATGAAAGACGCCGACATTCCACCACTCAAGAAAATCGTTCAACGCAGCGTCGGCGATTGGCTCGCAGGTCGTATCCGCTTCCCCCGGGGGAGGGCCGAAGAGGACGAAGCAGCCTGAGTGCAAATCCAGGCTGGCTTGCTGGGAGAGGTGTCATCACGGCCATTTGCCATGCGGCCAGCAAGGCATTCCCACCCGCGCACCCCACTTTCTATGACAGCACAGTCACAAACTGCCGATTTTCAGGTTTCTCGAAACGGTCAACGGATGGCCGAAAATGGATGATTTTGGACATTGCGATCCGGTATCGAGTTCGGCCCTTTGCCGGGCCGTGACCCCTTAGCTTGGGACATTTCGGCGGACAGAACATCAGGAATCTGCTGCAAATTCGTTGGTCGTGGATTCCTGTCCTCTGGTGTAGCATAGTCGCATTGCCGTGAGGAGGTGAAATATGCTCCCCGCGAATCCCTGGTGGAAATTCTGGAACTGGCCTGAGTACGCCTTGAAGGTCCTCAGGGAGTGGTACGAGACGGCAGAGGCAAAGCACAAGGCGGATAAGGCCAAAATAGAATTGCAGGATGCGGTGAAGGACCAAGTCAGTGCCGACAGAGAACGTGCCATCAAAGAGATGATGTGGCAGATTCAGAGGACCAGGAATGACTGCCAAGAAAAGCATAAAGGAAGGCATGTCGTGCCGACGATCACACCTAGTCCGGAGGACGATCCCGAAATATTCCTAGAAGCCATGCGTCGCCTCGATCACAACGAGGCTGGACATTCACACATCAAATGGCCACCCCGCTGGAGAGCGTGACACGTAGAGATGCCATTCTCAAGCTGCAACAGCGGCTGCTGATGGAGGGGTGTGACCGTTTTTTTCGCGACAGGATGAGGACTCCCCCGCCTTCTTGCCCGCATTTGCAACTGTGGAATTTTTCCGTAATCTTCTGGATTTTCCGCAAGCTGAATCGCAACGGACCTGTTGGCCTGCCATTGAGAGTCAGCGACACATTGGTGTTGCCGCAGGGAGGTAATGCAAGGCGAACTGAGCGAGTCGAGGACATCTGCTCGGTATTGCATTGGAGGGACAACGTGAGGGCGTGCCCTATTGCTTTGATCGCGCTCCCCGCGTAGCCTCTTGGGTGGGGTCCTAAGAGGCGACGCCTGAACCGAGGAACGCCATGCACCACACTTCGTTTAAGCGGCAACTTGCGATTTTCGGCACGTTGATGGCTGTCCTGTTCTTCCTCCCTTGTAATGCCGCCGCACAAAAACCCAAGCACACTGTCCTCACCAATGCTGACATCGTTCTGATGTCTAAAGCGGGCATTCCCACGAATGTCATCATCGCCAAGATAAAGCGCTCGCCGAGCGACTTTGATACCAGCCCTCAAGCTCTCGTCGCCTTGAAGGACGCACGTGTATCAGACGCTGTGATCATGACAATGGTAGAAGCAAAGCCGATAAGAAAAACCACGCCAACACCCAGCCCCCGTGTTTCCCCTTCGCGGATAGCTCGTTGGGTGGCTACAGAAACAAATGTACGCGCCACCCACGCTGCAACCGGCAACAATCATACTACGGGCACGGCCGGAGCAATGAGTATACCGACCCCTGAACCTACTCAAGTGACCGCTCCTTCCTCGCCCACCGGACCGAGCCTACAACCAGCTCAGGGGCCTACCTTCGTTCACAGTCCCCAGAGACCGACTGCAATAGGCTCTGGCGAAATTTCCCCTGGCCAGAGTGAAGAAACACCTTGGCACCCGGTCTTCGACTTCGATGGACAGTTCTACCCCTCGGTCGTTTTGGAACTCGAAGGGAATGCAGCCCGACTCGCTCAAAACACCCCGGCCAACTATTTCGGGGACCCAATAGGCATGGCCGGGGTCACAGTACTGTGTGAAACCGCTGGCGAGCAAGTGAAGGTGGGAATACGGATTGATGGACTGTCGCGCATGAGCACGCTGAGCGCGACCCTCGATCAACCGGGGCAACACTATTACGTCTACCCTACAATTCGGTACGAAACGGGCAAGCTGGCGAGGATACCCGAATCCTATCCGACAACCGTTGAATACTCAGTGGCGGTGGACGGACAGGGCGAAGAGCAAAAGACAATCTCAATCCAGGTCCACTCTGTCAACGATGTCCCCTTTGCAATCCAGTTCCGCTCAGGGCAAGTCGATAATATTAGCGAACTCTTTGCGGGGTTCGTGGATGAGAACGATCCATTCATCCAGTCCCTGCTCCAGCAAGCGCTCTCCGTCCATGCTGTAAATCAATTCGACGGCTATCAGGGCGGGCCGCAGGGTGTAGAAGCCCAAGTCTTCGCCATCTGGAACGTCCTGCAACGACGCCGCATCCATTATTCAAGTACCGCGACGGCCTCGGCGGAATCGCCCTGGGGATGGGTATCCGTTGGGAAGCCGGATGGGCGCGTCCTATCGCAAACTGTTAGATTTCTAGACCAGAGCATCAGCGATCAACAGGCCAATTGCATCGACGGGGCCGTTCTCTTCGCTTCTGCACTCTACAAGATTGGCATCGATCCTCTACTGGTAATCCTGCCGGACCATGCATTCGTAGGCTATTATCTCGACCCCCAGCACCGGGAGCCTCGATTTCTCGAAACGACTTTGGTTGGCCAAGGACCGATGCCTCTCAACTTGCCGTTCGGCCCGCTTTACCAGATAGGCGCGACTGCATCGTGGAAGGAATTCCTGTATGCCGTGCAAGTAGGAAATCAGGAATTCAACCAGGAGGTCGGCCCGAACCTCGGAAGAAATCCGCGATACATGATGATCGACATTCAGAAGGCTCGCAACGCTGGTATTAATCCAATCCCCCGGCCTTTCTGACCGGAGAACCACCGAACTGTGCCTCCGACATAACGCGATCCCGTTCTGATTGCAGCGATGGGTCGATTGTTCCAGACCTTGCTGTTCTTGGCCGATCACGGCTTTGTCTACAACACACCGGGGCATTCTAACGCTCTCTAAACACCTGTCTTACCCAATCAGTACGCCCACAGAAATAATTGCGGTTCGTCTCCACTCGTGGCAAAATCCTACGGCTTGCGAGGGAGTGTAAATGCCGGAATCCGCCGACAGGCTGAGACAGGCGCTCGAAAGGGTAAGGAAAGGCGTCAGTCACGTCGAGGCGAATGCCTACGAACTCGGCTTGACCTTGCTACTGGATGGATTTCCTCGACCGGACGTAGAAGCGGCTCTCTTCCTCTATTTCGAAAAGATCGCAGCCGAGTCGAAGCAAAGCGAGTGGGTGAATTCGACTGCACGCAAGATGATGCGGCAGGTGATCGGGAAAGCGCTCGACCGCGCGGAAGGTAACGTAGCCAAGCGCCGGATTCAGTAGTTGGCCCTAATTCAGTTAGGAGTTCCCCGGCTTTGCCGGAGGATCGTTACCGATATCACCCTAAAACTGTGAGGCAGTCAGGTGTTTTCCCTGGTAGTACGTTCGTAGAATAATCTCGTCTCCGCTGCTTACGTCCGCTAGCTCGGCACGGTTCGTCACCACCTGCGGCGTGAAGACCAAAGTGAAATACGTGCCGTCCATAAATTTCACGCCGACATAGAGCACGTTGTCCTCTACCACGCGGTGGTCAATCCAGTCTATGCGCTTACCACGGATTTCAGCGTATTTCTTCCGAAGCTGATCGAAGTGCTTCTTGATGCGCTTCTTTATCCTTTTGCGTTCCCCGGGTGTGATTTCCACAGTGCCGACCCGCCTCTTCCGCTTCTTCTTCATACCCCTACCACATCCTTCCCGAGATGAGCTAGAAAGTGCTCCCTGAGGCAGTCTGCCCACAAACACACGGTTAAAGGAAAAATCAGCCAACACGGTCGCACACTCGACCAGACCCCCGGCGAAACGAGAGTCCGGCCACAGAGACACGTGCATTCAACCGTACATGGGAAGTTGTCACATTTGATTCGATGAGCACCCGCGCTCACGGGCCATCACTGCTTTCTAAGGAAATATGTCTTAAGGACTTCGTCGTCCTCTGTGCTGGTATCGGAGAATTCGATGAGGTCGGGCACAATTTGGGGCGCGAACACCAGAGAGAAGTAGGTGCCGTCCATGAAACGAACTCCAACGTACAAATCGCCCCCGGCAAAACTGTAGTCAATCCAGTCAACACGCCTGCCACGGACTTCGGAATACTTCTTGCGCAATCGGTCATAATGCTGCTTTAGGCGTGGGTTTATCTCGTCGCCCTCTTCCGGGATCGCTGAGTCGCTTTCGATCTTGGCGCTTCGCGCGGCTTTCAACTTCTCTTTCACAATTTCTCCCTCCCCATCCAGCCTGAAGAGAGTCTGCGGCAAAGGCGGTGCGCAAGGGAAAAATCAGGCAAGACGGTCGTCATTGCGACCAGAATCAGGCAGGACGAAGTTTTCACTACGAGGCACACGAACTCCGCCGCTCGAAAGGCAGGGATACAAGCGAACGCGAGGGCTCGAAAGAGCGGCTCTCTTCGAGCGGTGATAAACAAAGGGGGCACAAGCCGCAGGCCATGTGCCCCCTTGATGAACAGCGTCAGATGGCCAGAAGATTACGACGGAAGAGCATTGCCTTCAAGACGATTGTCTTACATGCCAAGGCCATTCCGAGCTAGCGAAAGTTGTGTTACTCTGTGCGCCGTGGCGTTTTGAATCGGCAACATTCCTAGGCTGAGTCCGCCGAAGGGAGACCAATGTCAACCATCAATCAGGCCATTGCAGCGTTGAGAACAACGCGGGACCGTACCCGAAAGGAACTGATGCGGATTGAGGCAGCAATTCGTGCCTTGCAGACCGTGGCTAGAGACAATGCCAGTGCGTCGCGTCCTCGACGGAAAATGTCAGCCGCCGCACGGCGCAAGATCGCGGCAGCACAGCGGGCACGTTGGGCAAAGATGCGGAAGCAGAAAAGTGCGGGGTAGCCGTGCGGGTACACCCCGGTCGCAAGATTGTTGCACTGGCGCTCATAGGCAATTGATCCAGCAGAACATGTAGGAGGCAGAGGAAAGTCTGGCATAGCCGAGACGGACCAGACAGTGTCCATGTGGACACTTCTTGCACTTCCATGTCAACAGGCGTATGTTCCAGCACAGGCACATGGCGGTAGTAAGAATGCCTGGCAATCCGCCTTTCAGGAGGCGTGGCCCAAATGGGTGAGATTTCTAGACCCGAAACTATCTCCCGATTCAAGAAATATCGCTTTCTTTTGCAGATGTCCGAAGACTGCTTTCGCGATGAAGTAGTTCGTCCTCTTTTCCTCCGGCAGGGACTGACCGACGGTAGAGACCTATGCGGTCCCGACGAGAAAGGCAAGGATGCTCTATTCATTTCGCCTGACAAGCTAGGGATAGAAGACATCTACGTTCTTCAGACCAAGAAAGGCAATATCAACCTCGCAAGGAAGGCACACGCCAACCTCCTGGAAGCCGTGACTCAGCTTAGGACGGCCGCGGAAACAAAAATCACCCTTATCAAGTCTAAGAAGAAGCAACTGCCCGCCAAGGTTATCCTCTGTGTCAGCGGCAAGATAAACGAAGCAGCCCGACACCACATCGCCCAAGAGCTTCATGACCCTCGACTAGTGTTTCTGGATTCAGACGAGTTGATTCCTAAGATTGACGAGCTCTTCCCAGAGCTCTGGCTCGGTATAGATGCAGATATTGCTCCTTACTTCCGCGCGCTCAAACGGATGATCGAGAATTCGGATGACACTTTAGCGATGGCCGACCTCTTACCTCGCGATTCGCAGGTTGGTGTAGCAACCGACCAAGGATTTGTAATGCTTCAACTCTACCGCATGGCACTGAAGCTCAAGAAACAAAAGGGCCAAGTTGCCAAAATCCCTCATTTCGAGCAGATGCCTATAACAGGAATACTTGGAAAGCATGGTAGGCTTGTTGTCATGTTTGGCAGTGCCGGGTCCGGGAAGTCCACAGCTCTTAAGCACCTTGCTTATCTGCTTGCAACAAAGGGTCTCAAATTTGAGTCGGAAGAGAGGCCCGCGATTCCCGTTTTGCTTAGAGCGCCAGAAATCGCAGCCGACCCGACTCGTTCTTTAGTGGCGGCATGCGATGCCGCGACGAAGAGGCTAACGAACTCGTCGAAGAGCGCCTTCTCTAGCGAAGACCTTGTTGCGGGTAGGGTGTTCATCTTTGTGGATGCTTTGGACGAAGTGCCGTCAAGTGATGGCCGCCTGTCGGTGCTTTCTCTAATCGGTCAGTTCCACAGAACATATCCAGGGTGCACGGTTGTGGTTACCTCTCGTGAGTATGACTCGGGTCAAAGCCTCAGCACTTTGAGAGACTTTGAGAAATACACTCTGAGCCCGATTAACTACAAACAAGCACAACAAATAATCAGGACCCTTCAAAAGGGTAGAAACCTGTCCCCTGAAAGGAGTCAGGAACTTGTCCGTCGGCTAGAGGAAGTTCACGGGATGGAACTGAACCCATTACTTGTAACCATATTTGCTGCAACAAGCGAGTACTCTAGGCAGGACATTCCCGCAAATATCACTGAGTTGTTTAAGAAATTCACGGAAATGATGCTTGGACGTTGGGACGCGACAAAGGGTTTCAAACACCAGTATCACGCCCCTTTGAAGGATTTCCTCTTAACCAGGGTAGCGTTCGAGATGCACAAGGGGAGAGCGACGACAATACCAATACAACGGTTTGACGAGATTCTCAAGAGTGAGCTTGAGAATCGGGGCCTCACTGCAGAAAGGGAGCAGTTGCACGATGAAATACTCAATCGGTCCGGTCTGTTCATGGTGGTGGGTTCCACCATTGAGTTTCGCCATCTAATGATGCAGGAATTTTTCGCCGGGCGAGGTATTCCATCCGCTGATTACCTCCATACTGTCATTAGCGACCCATGGTGGCGGAGAGCGATTGTATTCTATTTTGGAGAGCATCCTGACGGGACCGAGGCCTTGCGATCTGCTATTGGTGCACTTCAGGGAATGGCGGTCGTAGATAACTTCAATGCAGCACTGACATTGGGGCTGAGCTTACAGGCCTGTTACCTTGCTGAGGTAAAGGACAAGATAGATATTTATGGGTGGATTGTGGACGGTATGGCGAATGCCAAAGATGAATTCCTGGCGGGGCATGCGAAAGAAGGGCGGCTTCAGATAATGCCTTTTCTTCTATATTACCTGCTCGGGCGGGATTCGGCCGCTCTCGCCGTGTTGGAAAGCCGTCTTCAAGAGGTCTTAGACAAGTGGGATAGAACTGACCTGCCGTCGGATGCAAAGGACATCAGGACATTTTGGGTAATCGTCGGCCTCATTGAGAGCGGGGCCTTGGATACTGCAGAGCGTGTGCTCCGGAAATTCAAACCTTCTGATCTACGCCTTCTATTGGGTATACATTTGGGGTGTTTTCTGACGGATCAGGTCCGAGTGTCAACTAGAGGGGAACGCGATACCGCTAGAAGAATCTGTAATGGCCTTTCGGGCAGGATTGATCACTTGAGGGTGCAAGTTATCGAGGAAATGAAATCGGAATTACTAGAAGTTCGTGAGGGGGCAATCAAGACGCTTGAAGGGCGCTCAGCACACGGTGAAGGTAGCACGGACGAGCAGCCGGAATCATCCTGAAGGTTATGCTTAGACAAACAGATTGTGTGCGCAATTGGCTACCGTGTTTGTTTGCCTTGCTCGCGCGTCTAGCTAATAAGTCTAGCTGTAATCTGTCTTGAAGGTCAGGGGTCTCGGGGCTTGGCAGGGCCTCGGGGTTAGCCCTTTAGCGCCGTAACGGAAAATAACCCTTTACATCGCGCCTTAAATACGCTATATATGTATCGTTATGGTTAAAGCCGTGCCTACCGCCATGGCGGCCCGTAAGGCGGGTATTTCGCCTATCACCTTGCAGCGGTGGATTGCCGCGCGCCGCGTAAAGGCCCCCGCCCTGCGGATTCGCCACGGGCGGGCGGTGCGGCTTTGGACCGTGCAAGACCTCGAACGGCTGCGGCAGGTAAAGCAGGCAACGTACTGCCGGGGCCGGGGGAGGAAGAAGCGGAAACGTTGAAAGGAGCGGGACGCGCCCGGTGCGGAAACACCGAACGCGCCCCTAACCAAAGTCGCCTACATAGGAGGCAACAATGGCTTCGGATATTTCATCACCAATCGGCCCGCCCCGGCAACTCACCCCCGCACAACTGGCACGCGCTCTGGACCGCATCGTTGCGGAAGAGACCGCTTGTCTGACCACGTGGGCGCAGCATCCCGAGCCCGTCACGCCCAGTGAACTGCGCCGCATCGCCCTGAAAATCTGCGCGCTGCTTTGGAACGTTCGGGGGCGCGAATGACAAAGCCCCGCGCATTCCAGAATTTCGCCTATGGCGAAAACAGGGGGGATACGCCATGCCCATTCTGACGGCGGCCATTTACGCGCGGGTCAGCACGGCGAACGGCCAGAATCCCGAAATGCAGATCCGCGAGTTGCGGGAATACTGCCAGCGGCGAGGCTGGCGCATTGCCGGCGAATACGTGGACGCGGGCATATCAGGCGCGAAGGACTCGCGGCCGGAGTTGAATCGCCTGATTGCCGATGCGCACCGGCGGGAATTCGATGCCGTCATCGTCTGGCGCTTCGATCGCTTCGCCCGCTCGGTGTCGCACCTGCTGCGCGCCTTGGAAACCTTCCGCTCGCTTGGAATCGAATTCGTCAGCCTTACGGAGCAGGTGGATACCACCACGCCCACGGGCAAGATGATTTTCACTGTCCTTGGGGCCGTGGCCGAGCTTGAACGCAACCTGATTGCTGAGCGGGTACGGGCCGGGCTACGCAACGCCCGCGCCAAGGGCAAGCGGCTAGGCCGCCCGGCTAGCGGCGTGGACCCGGCCGAAATAGGCCGCCTACGGGCGCAGGGGGCGTCCTGGCGGGCGGTAGGGGCGGCCCTAGGCGTAAGCCCCGCCACGGCCCTTTACGCAGCCCGCAAGGGGCGTTTAAAAATCTCCCCCGGCGGGGAGGCCGCAAGTGACTGACCAGCAAGGGCAAACCGAGGCCTTTGGGGCGTTTAGCAAATATACGTTTTTCAAACGTGCGTCTAGGCCGGGCCTGCCGCCGGGCTACTGGCTACCGGCACGGCAGGGGGGCGAGCGGTGAAAGCCTTTTTCGTTACGCGGCGGCTTGCCTTTGGCAGCGCCATTACGAGTTGGCGGCACGTCGAGCGGCTTCGGGCGCTCGGCATCACGCACGTCCTCAACCTGCGGTACAGCACGCACAGCAGGAAGGTGCGGCAATTCAAGGCGCTCTGGCTGCCGTTCCACGACGACGCGAAGCCCCGCCCGAAGTGGTTTTATCGGAAGGCCCGGAAGTTCTACCGGAAGGCGATGAAGAAGCCCGGCTCGAGAGTTTTCGTGATGTGCCACCACGGATTGTGCCGCAGCCCCTCGATGGTATATTTCCTCTTGCGTGTTTCCGGAGCGGGGCCACGGAAGGCTGTGGCTCTTGTCCTTCAGGCGCGGTCTTCAGCACGGGTCGTCAGAGCCTATCGGGAATCCGGCGAACGTTTTTTGGGCAATCGCAAGGCATAGTTCGGGGAAGCAGTCATTCCTCAAATCACCTCTCGCCATCGCGTCCGCTCTTGGTTCGTCCCAGCCCTACGACGCAGAGATTCGCGCTGGACGGCAGCTCCCACACCCGAGGCATTGGCTGGCGCTGGGAAATTTGGTAGGTGATACCAACGCCAAAAACGGCAGCTAACCACGAGCAAATCCGCGCTGCCATTGTGGTGTCGGTTAGCCCTGCGCGGTATGTCAGTGAATTTCCTTCTTCCACTTGCCGCGTTCGAGCCCAGAATTGTCACTCCCTAGGTGGACCTAAAATATGGGAACCTTCAAGTGATATAAACTCCCTCGCCCGCACTGGTACAAAAACTCGGTCGGCTCAGCTACAGATCGATGTCGGAAATTCTTGCGTAATAATCTTTCAGGATTTTTCAGCGACTCTCAATAGTCCAGTGGGGTATGACGTTCGAAACGCTCGGCCGAATGACGTTGCCGTTTTCCAGCCCCGTATACGACCGACGCATCCAGGAATCCAAGCGCAGTATTTTTCCATTGGGGGAGGGATTAACGAGTTATTTCCGGGCGGATGGCTGTAATGCAATCGACCGCGAAGCAGATCACATGGAACCCTCTCTCACCTTAAGTACCCCACTACCAATCCGCACGCCAAATCTCGCGGCGAGACGCGCTACCTCCGCGCTCTTGTCCTGCAGAGCGATCTGGAGTTTTGCCCCGGGCCGCACAGTCAGCGGTTGGCCGAGCGCAGCAAGAGCACTCCAGAGCCTGCGCTCATCGACGGTCAGATCGCGTGTCCGTCCAACAATGAAAGACGTCAGATGCTCCGCCCCTAGTACCCGATAGCGTCCAGGCGGCACGCGGCTTATCTGCAGCCAGGTACGGTGGCCGTCACTCACACGATAGCTAAAGAACAGCCTTGGCTCGACCGACGAAGCCGGGGTGGTCCTTGTCGGGAAGAGGGGCTCCGGAAAGAGTACGATCTGGGGCTCCGGCAAAGCCAAAAGAAGGCGGTTTTTGACCAGTGAAAGACCCCCGCAGGGTTCCCCCACCGGCGGCTCCGGACGGGGCATCGATGGGTCGGGAAGCAGCGTTGCATCCACGCGTCCGGAATCGTCGTCGACTTCCACCTCAAGCAGGGCGGTTGCTTGCGCCGACAAATGGAAATAACGCCCTTGAATCTCCTGCCCGTTCAGCCGGACAGAGCGGATGTATAACGGCACACGCGGTGGAGGATACAGGTTGACTTCGTAGTTGCCGATATCCTCCGGGCCGATACTGAAGCTGCCGTTTGCGGAGAGCCTCGCGGAAAGAGGTTGCTGATTGTTGCGCCGAAGCAACCTAATGTGGTACGCGCTCACATCAAAGTGCTTCCAATCGGCGGGTACGTGCAGGAAGCGCACGCTGCCCGTTATGGTGGGCAGTTCCATGGACTTGACTTTGACCCCGACAACGTCCCTGCCTCGCACCTCGACAGTTCGCGTTGCCAAAAGGTGAGACAGCGGGCCGTATTGGCCCGACCAGACCATCGGTTTGGGCCCGTATCCACTGTGAAGCTGAAGCATGAATCGGCCGTTCGGCACTTTATCGAAGAAAAAACGGTTTTCTTTGTCAAGGTTGGCAGAGGCAACATACGCCTCCGTATGCGGGACATCCCACCACAGGGAAACCCAGAAGCGGTCTCCAAGCTTCGACGCCAACTCCCCCACCACTTGGCCGGAAATCGTGTAGGTCTCTTTGATTCCCGGGGGTACGCGAAGCCTTAGGATGGCTTGCGGCCGGCAGCCAACATCCTCGTTTATATGCAGACGGACCGGCCGGGCTGCATCCAGGCTGCCATCGCTGGAAAAAAAGACCAGGCGATGTCCGAAGGGAAATGCCAGGTAGTAGTCGCCCGGCAAAAGCCCGTTCACGCGGAATCGGCCCTCGGCATCGGTCCTCGCCTCACCCGTCTCTTGGCGTGCCTGCAGGTATCCGTAATAGGAAGTCTCAATATAGACGGGTGTTCCAGCCTTCGGAGAGCCATTCGCGTCGGTAACTTCGCCGCAGATCGAGCTCAGCTTCGGCAGCTTCAGGCGAACTCCCTTTATGTGCGCACCACGCGCGACGACAATCGGCGTACCCTTTTTATCCAGACCCTTGGCACCGTATTCATACTCGAACGAGTCCTTGCCTTCTGCTCGCAATGTGTACACGCCGGGATCGACGTCATTGAAACGAAAACTGCCTTTGGGGCCGAGATCGGTTGTGTATTCGGCAGAATTCTGTGAGTTGTAGCGCGCCGAACGAAGCTCAATCGAGACACCGACTGTATCGCCCTCAACCTTCCCGCTGACGCTGCCTTTGGGCCGGGTCCACGCAACCGCCCAGCGATGCACGCGGCGCAGGTCGGGCGAGATATGGCCTGCGGCTTCCGCCAGGTCGCCGCTCAGCGTTATGTCGATCCTTACCGGCTTCGCCCGCGTTATCGCAAAACGGCGGCCTTCGGCGGCTTTTCCATCCACCAGGATGGATTTTACGTAGACGGCTTCGCGCAGGAAGGGAGCGAGATAAATCCGATAAATCCCCGGCGCCACATTGTGAAACTCAAAATGGTCTTTGTCGTCCAGGGGCGCGGTCTGATATTGGCCATCGCCTTCCCGAAGAATGCTCACGTGCTGGCCGCCAATGCCAGGGCAACTCGCAGCTCGCGTAATATCCTCGAAGTGAACTTCACCTGTAATCGACGCCATAGAGTGGGGCGTCAATGCGACACCGGTAATATCCCTTTGTCCAACTGTGACATGCTGAGAGTCAAAAACTACCTTATGCGAAGGATGCCCTCGCCACGCTGAGATCCTATCCCGGTCGCTTAGCACCACATCATAGTCGCCGGGGCATAGGGAAGCAGTAAATCTGTCTCCCGGCGCAAGTCTGATGGTTGGCTCGGGGTCAAACACGCTGCCGCCATTCGCATTGGTTTGGAGAAAATCCACATAGTATTCCTGATGATCGTTGGTCGGTGAGGGCGCGATGCGCCCGCTCACTTTGGATGTCCAGCAGTCACTCGGCTGGAGCGGAATGTCGAGAGTGCGCTGCGTCCTGCCTGGTTTTACTACCAACGGCTTTGCGCCACTGAAGCTAAACGAACCTGGATACCAGGTCGTATAGGCTTGAAGGTAGTAAGTCCCGAAAGGAAGGTTTGCAAAACAGAAACTGCCATCTGCGTTTGTGGCGGGGAGGAAAGTGTCGATGAGCGTACCGAACTTTTTACTGTAGCGGAAAGCGTCCACCCAGGTGTGCCTAAACCTTCCCCTCACGCGCCCACAGAGCGAGGGACGGGGGACCATCCTGATTGTGACCCTTCGAAGCTTCTGATGAGCGCGCAACGTGATGATTATGTCAGCCCCTTTGCCTGGCGTGGCAAGCATAAAGCCGTCCGCTTTCGCCGCCAGCCGATAAGCTCCCGGCTTAATGTTCGTGAAGTCAAACTTGCCATTTTGTTGCGCTACGACCTGGTAGCCGTCGTAATAGCGCACAGGGCTGCCACCAACGGGCAGCAGGCGAACCGTGACAGGTACTCCCACAACTCCTCTTACCGCCCCCTCAACTCTGGCAGACCCTTCTGATTTCGGTTGTGCCAGGGCGGGCACAAGTATCAACAGAGCCACGGCGAGTCCAAGAACAAAGTGCAACGCGCGCCGCCCACTGTCGCCGGAGTTCATCCGCCATCCCCTGTAGGAATACACATGAACGGCAATTCCCTTTTTGTCTTCAACAACGCCGCGAATTATACGCCCATTCCCCCTCCCTTTGCCCTTGTGCCCGCTTCGTCCGCCCCGTTCCGCGCCAACCACAACATGTAGGGGGGTGCAACTTTGGGGCTCTCTGTTTCCTAACCCTTCAGCGCGTTGACTGGGTTTGGACCGCAACCTAAGATACCGAAACCACGTTGCGGATCGAGAGCGCCGTTGAGGGCCCGCCGTTTTACCGCGAGCGAGAGGAGGACCCGCCGCGTCCTCCCTGGCCCACGCAGGCGGACAATTTTTCGGTAAAATTTCGCGGAAGGCCCGCCGGGGACCGCTTTTGCGTCCGGTTTGGACCGGCCCGGCCCCGGTATTTCGGCCCCCAGGACGTCCGCTGCGGACGTTTGCAGGTCCGTGGCGGAACGCAAATATCAGGGTACGTACGGTAGGCGGGCCAGAAATAGCGCCTCACGAATCGAGACGCGTTTTGCACCGCTAAAGGGCGCTCCCTCAGTCAGGTTTTCCGCACATTTCGTTCAAACGCGATTCCGTCAGCTATTTTCGCGGCTTCCTCTTTCGGCCTGGATATTTGTCGGATTTGACCCGTGGCGGCCGAGTCTGGGTGTCAGGTTCCCTGTAGCGCATGGCCTTGATGAAACTGGCACGTTGCTTGTTCAAAATCCGCAACGAGACGGGCAGCATTCGCAGCAGGAGTGCCTCGATTTCCCCTTCCTGCTGAAGATCATCTATGGCAAACCAGGTGAAGTGATCCCAATACCGCCCTTTTCTCCCTTGCTCATGTTGGCGAATCCGCTCCCAGATTCGTCCCCTGCCTACGTAGACGGGCAACGAACCGTCGCAGAGGATGTACACACCATGAGGATCGGCGATCTTGTCGCCCCGAAGATTGCTGATGTTCGCCGGCGTCCGAGCCCAGCGGATTCCGTATCGCGACACAACGCGCATTGCATTCCCGTTCGCCTACGGTCCAACGGATTTACTGCCGAGAGAGGGATACGGCCAGCGTAACGGAAAGCCGGAACGGTCGTCCAGCTAATCTGCTCGTGGTGTTTCTGCTCGTGCAACAGTACAAACCGGAGCGTGGTGGACGAGCCGAAATTCTTCAAGGCGCTGGGCCAGCGCGTGCGGGCGCTCCGCAAGCGGCATGGGTTGACTCAGGAAGACATGATCACGCACGGGTTCTCGGCCCGTCACTGGCAACAGATCGAGGTGGGACGGCCGATCACGATGCGGACGCTGCTGAGGATTTGCGACGTGTTTGAAACCTCTGCGGAACGGCTGGTGCGCGGGCTGGACCGGGGGATTTACAGGCCCGCAGAGTCGGACTTTCGCAAGAGGGATTAAGCCCCACCGAGAGACTCTGAGCCTTTCGAAAGCCGAGATGGCGAGACGCAAGTTCTACGACGAGGAATTTGACCCGGAGTTCCTTGAGGTGCTCGGGAAGCGGGAAATCCTGGCACGATCGAATCCAACGCACTATGCGATTCTCGTTTATAACCTGGTGACCGAGGCCGAGGCGCTTGAAGAAAGATACCAGGAAGACAGAAAAGCCAATCCCGTATTGGAAACCACACCACCAGAAGCTTGGCTGGCAGCCGAAATCCTACCTTTAATCAAAGATATTCGTGCCAGAATACAGGTTGATGACGCGGTGCTGGGTGAGGCGATCAAAAGATTTTTGCGTTCCCGCGTCCGCCCTTACCCCGCCAAAGTGAACGACGACGGGGAACAACAGTTGCAAACTACAGTGAAACCCTTTCTGCCGGTGATAAAGACCCTGTTGCTTGACGTGGTCAACCGCCAAAAGAGCCTTCGTAGCATCTTGAATCTGCCTCGCGATGTGAGCAACATTCGTGCTGCCTCGGCACCAAAAAAGCCGAGAAGCTTGCGAGAAGAAATCGTCATCACGGGAATTGTCCAGAAGTACTCCAACCAGCGGATTGCCGGGGAGCTAGACGCCGAGAAATTGACGCCAGACAACGAGAATTTCAAATGCTATGTAGAGATGCAAAGAGAGGATCCCCACCGGTTCGCCGCAATGAAAAGCAGTGTGAAGCGCAAATATCAGGATTACTTGGCACTCCAGGCGTCCCGTGGTAAAGCTCCAAAAGTCTAGTTGACTTTTTTTCAGCGCTCCAAACTCCCTCAGCACCAATGACTTAGCCCTCTTCGCGTCAACCTGGTTCCGTCCCTAGCGCTGCGCGGGCTGATACTTAGCGTGAGAAGCGAGAAAAATACCTCACGGCGAAGAGATGGCGCGATGGAAGCAATCCGCAGCCAAGAAAAGCCAAGCCGGGAAACAGCGCGCCCGTCTTCGCCCACCTTCGAGCGCCATTACAGCGTCCCCGAGGTTGCTTCCATGTGGAATCTGAGCGAGGACGCCATCCGCAGGATTTTCGAGAAAGAGCCTGATGTGTTGGTCATCGAGAACCGGAAACGCGGCAAGCGCCGCCACCGAACGTTGCGAATCCCCGAAAGCGTGCTCTTACGGGTGCATGGAAGGCTGTCCTTTACTTAGTATGACTGTTAGCTATAGGCTTGCTGCGTTATGTTAACCGTCTATCGCCGTCACTTGAAACGCTGCGAGCACCGGGATGAGGGCCGCCACTACCGGCGCTGCCAGTGTCCCATCTGGGTGGACGGCACGCTGAACGGGAGGGAAATCAGGCAGTCGCTCGACATGCGCGATTGGCAGAGGGCGCAAGATTTGGTCAGGCAGTGGGAAGCGGCAGGACAACGGGACGATCAACCTCGACGTATGACGGTGAAGGAAGCTTGGGAGCGGTTCCTGGCCGACGCCGAGGCTCGAAAGCTTCAACCCGCCACGGTCGAAAAATACAAATTGCTGCGCCGGAAGATGGAGGCCTTTGCCGAGCAGCACGGCGGGCTCGCGTTCATGGATCAATTCGATCTGGACGTGTTGAGCGATTTCCGATCCCAGTGGAAGTGCGGGCCACGAACTGGGCTCAAGCAGTTGGAGCGGCTGCGGGCATTTTTTCGATTCGCGCAGAAACGCAAGTGGATTGCCGACAATCCCGCTGCCGACCTGAAAGCTCCCAAGATTCCGCCCTCCCCGACACTGCCTTTCACGCGCGACGAGATGCGGCAAATCCTCGAAGCCCTTGAAACGTATTCCGCAAGTGCGGGAGCGCGAAACGGCCAGCGCCTTCGAGCCTTCGTTCTGTTGCTACGCTACAGCGGGATGCGTATCGGGGATGCGGCGCAGTTGACAACGGAGCGGATCGTCGGAGACCGCCTGTTTCTCTACACTCAAAAGACGGGTCAGCCGGTCAACGTTCTGCTCCCAAAATTTGTCGCGGAAGCACTCGACGCCTGCCCGCGTGGAAGCGACCGACACTTTTTCTGGACTGGGCGTTCAACTGTCCATAGCGTCATAGGCAAATGGCAGCGCCGACTCGCGAGGCTCTTCCAATTGGCTGGCGTCCCCAAAGGGCACGCTCACCGCTTTCGCGACACGTTCGCGGTTGAATTTCTGCTGGCCGGCGGAACGCTCGAGCAATTGTCAGTGCTTTTAGGCCATTCCAGTCTTCGAATCACCGAGCGGCATTATGCGCCGTGGGTGGGCGAGCGGCAGCAACAATTGGAAGCCCAACTTGCCCGTGCCTGGGCGCTCGACCCAATCGCCTTGGCCGAAACGAAGGGTACGTATCAGGTACGCAGCGAGAAGGGGCCTCACAATCGCGTGATGTAAAAGGAGTTGGGATGGTAGGGGCGGTGGGGATCGAACCCACGACCTTCGGCTTAAAAGGCCGCTGCTCTACCACTGAGCTACGCCCCTAAATTGCGTCCCTTCATCTTACCCGAAAATGTTTCGCCGCACATGCGCCCAAGCGCGCAAAAATCGCGCGGCAGACCGCCCGAGATCCCTCCGCCCGGCGCCCAAGCGCGATTCACCCGCCTCGCGGAGCTGAAAACTCCGTTCTTCGTTTTCCCGCGGTGATTCTCAGGTTTTGCCGGCCGCGCCGGAGATCGGCGCTACTTCACGCTTCGGCCCATACCGCGCGCCGTTCGCGTTTCCGCTTCCATTCGTAATCGCGGCGCGCCAGTCGAAGCTGTTTGCTCACCTGCATCTCCATTTCGTCGAACGCGTGGCGCAACGCGAATCGCGCTTCGCCGTTCGTCGCCGAAGCATGCAGCTTGGCCGAGGGCAGCACCAGATTCAGCGTGACGATGTAAGTTCGCTTCCGTGAATGCTTATCGTAACTCGCGTGCAACGACACCAGGTCGTCGTCAAAATGCTCCAGCCATCTCCCCAGCTTGGCCGCGTATTTTGCGATGTCCTGCTCGATCTGACCGCGAAAGTCGTCGCACTTGTACTGAACGCTCACATTCATAGCGAACTCCTTCCGGCAGGATGGTTAAAGGACCGAATGCGTGGACCGGCATAGGCATGACAGAACGTTACCGGCGCTTTCAGCATAGCTCCACGTCGCCAGGGAATCAACAGTTTCGGCAAACTCGAAAATCACCCGATTTTCCCCGCCGCAATCCCTTCACTCTCGCCAGTTTTTCCGGCGCGCCGCCCGTAGGGACCCCCTTCCGCCATTTTGACCACCCCTCTCTCCGGTATCTTTTGCCCGCTCCCGCGGGAACTTCCACGCCCTCAGACGCGTTAAAATACTCGGGTCGCCGCGGGCGCGACATGCGACCCGGCTGCGGCTCCGGGCGGACCCGCCGCGAAACGAGGCGAATCCGTGGATTTTTCATCCTCCCAGATCAAACAGGTCTTTCGTCGCTTCCGCCGCGCGCCGCTCTTCACCGCTATCGCAATCTTCACCCTCGCAGCTGCCATCGGAGCCAACACCGCCGTCTTCAGCGTCATCGAAGGCGTTCTTCTCAAGCCGCTTCCCTATCCGCACACCTCCCAACTCGTCAGCGTCCAGATCAACGCTCCCGGCGTCAACTTCACGAACGTCGGGCTCGGGCCCTCGGATTATTTCATTTTTCGCGATCGGAGCCGCACGTTTCAGGCTCTCGGCCTCTACCAGGGAGATTCTCTCAGCGTCACCGGTGTCGGCCAGCCGGAGCAGGTCCGCGCTCTCGACGTCACCGACGCCACGCTCCCGCTCCTCGGTGTATCGCCCATCCTCGGCCGCACCTTCACGCCCGCCGACGTCGCGCCCAACGCGCCCGAAACCGTCATCCTCAGCTACGGCTACTGGGAATCGAAATTCGGCGGCGATCCCTCCGTCCTTGGCCGCACGCTCGTCGGCGACGGCAAACCGCGCGAAATCATCGGCGTCCTGCCGGAAAATTTCCACTTTCTCGATTTCCAGAATCCCGCGCTGATTCTGCCGATGCAGTTCGACCGCAACAAAACCTACCTGGGCGAATTCGGCTTCCAGGCAATCGCCCGCCTCAAGCCCGGCGTCACCATCGCCCAGGCCAACGCCGACGAAGCCCGCATGCTCCCGATCGTTCTGCGCTCGTTTCCCGCTCCGCCGGGTTTCAGCCTCGATCTCTTCAAGAAAGCGCAAATCTCCGCCGACGTGCGCCCGTTGAAGCAAGCCGTCGTCGGCGACGTCGGCAAACTGCTTTGGGTGCTGATGGGAAGCATCGGCCTGGTTCTGCTCGTCGCCTGCGCCAACGTCGCCAATCTCCTGCTCGTTCGCGCCGAAGGCCGCCAGCAGGAAATGGCGATTCGCACCGCGCTGGGCGCCACGCGCGGCCGCATCGCCGCCGAATTCCTCCTGGAAAGCCTCGCGCTCGGCCTCATGGGCGGCATTCTCGGTCTCGCCTTGGCCTGGGGAGCCTTGCATCTGCTCGTCGCGATGGCGCCCTCCGGCTTGCCGCGCCTCGGCGATATTCACATTGATGCCGTCGTGCTCGTTTTCACGCTCGGTATTTCGCTTTTCGCCAGCCTTCTCTTCGGCTCGATCCCCGCGCTCAAATACGCCGGCGCGCGCATGGTCGCGGGCCTGCGCGAGGGCGGCCGCACGCTCGGCCACAGCCGCCAGCGCCATCGCGCGCGCAGCGTCCTCGTCGCCATTCAGGTCGCGCTTGCCTTCGTTCTCCTGGTTTGCGCCGGTTTGATGATTCGCACCTTCCACGCGCTCACCGGGATGAACCCCGGCTACGCCGAGCCCGGCCGCATTCAGACGTTCCGCGTCTCGATTCCCGGAACCCAGGTCTCGAAACCCGAGGACGTCGTGTCCATGGAGCGCGAAATGCTCCGCAAACTCCGCGCCATTCCTGGCGTCGCGTCGGCGGCCTTTTCCGTCGGGATTCCAATGAACGGAAATCAGTGGAACGATCCAGTCTTCACCGGCGATGGACGATACGCCGCCGGCGCTTTGCCGCCTTTGCGCCAGTTCAATTTTGTTTCTCCCGGCTACTTCCACGCGATGGGCATCCCCATCATTGCCGGCCGCGACCTCACCTGGACCGATACCATCGACAAGCTCCCCGTCGCCCTCGTTTCCGCCAACATGGCCCGCGAATTGTGGGGCAGCCCGGCCGCCGCGCTCGGCAAACGGATTCGCATCAGCACGAAAGACGACTGGCGCGAAATCATTGGCGTAGTTGGCAACGTTCACAGCGACGGCATGAGCCATCGTTCCCCCACCGAGGTCTACTGGCCCATTCTCGTGGCGAATTTCGAAAGCGATCCGATCGAGGTCCGCCGCAGCGTCACCTTTTCCCTTCGCACTCCTCGCGCCGGTTCCGAAGCTCTCCTCGGTGAAGTCCGCCGCGCCGTCTGGTCCGTCGATTCCAATCTTCCGCTTTCCAGCCTCCACACCGCCGCCTATTTCTACCAGCGGTCGCTCGCTCGCACTTCGTTCACGCTCGTCATGCTCGGCATCGCCGGAGCCATGGGACTTCTGCTCGGAGTCGTCGGCCTCTACGGCGTGATCGCCTATTCCGTCACGCAGCGTACGCGAGAAATCGGCATTCGCATGGCGCTCGGCGCCGGTCGCCGCGACCTCGTCGCCATGTTCGTCCGCCAGGGCCTTTTGCTCGCTGGCATCGGCATCGTCTGCGGCCTCGCCGCCGCGCTCGCCGTCATGCGCCTCATGTCCTCTTTGCTCTTCCACGTCAGTCCCGCCGATCCGCTCACCTACATCGCCGTCGCCTTCGGCCTCATCGCCGCCGCATTCCTCGCCAGCTACATCCCCTCCCGCCGCGCCAACGCCGTCGATCCCGTAGTCGCCCTCCGCGCCGAATAGCCCCGCCGCACTGGGCTGCGAGCGCCACTCTGAGGGCGTTCACGATGTTACTAAGACGGAGCCTGAGGACTATCGGGTGCCCCGTTCGACAAAGTGAGCTGAAAGCTCGATTACAACAAGGCTGAGAATCAGCGCCAGGCCGGCCCAAGCGGCGCCGACCCATTTCTCTGACTGGAGAGCATGCGAGAATGCGGGAGAAAAGACTGAAAGCCCGGACCGGAAGACAAGGTGCCTAGCAGGGAGAGCGGGAGCGGATACCCACAGGAGGGCCAGGGCCAGAATCGCTGCGACCACTCCTGGCAGCGCGTGTTTCCAGGGAAACGGCAGCGGTGGGGGCGCCGACGCCTCATGCCGCACGGAATCCATTACCGAATCGACGAAGCCGGAGGACGGGGCGATCTCCCGCTCATTCACCAGGATGCGGTCCAGACCGTCGCGGCTCACGATGCCTCCTTTCCAACCAGCGGAGCGAAGACGCGCCCGGAAAGCTTCCCGCGCAGAATCTGTCTTCCACGGGAAAGCCTAGCCTTGACGGTTCCCTCCGGCAAACCGAGACTCCGCGCGGCGGCCGAAATATCCATGTCGTGAAAGTAGACGAGGATCATCGCCTCGCGGTATTTTGCCGGAAGTGAGAGGACGGCGCGTCTCACGATGCGACCCCTCTCTTCTTCCTCAAGACCGAAATCCCCCGTGTGCAGATCGGGCGGTTCGCGGATGTCGTCGACCGAGATGCTTATCGGCGGCATGCGGCGAATTTCGCTGCAGTAAAGATGCGTGGCCAGCGCAAAGAGCCAAGTCGAAAAGGCGGCTTCTCCGCGCCATTGGCGAAGCGAGCGGTAGGCGCGCAAAAACGCCTCCTGAGCCATTTCTTCCGCGCGTCCCCGGTCACGGCAAAACCTGTATGCCAGGTTCACAAGAGGACCTTGCCAGCGACGAACAATCCCTTCGAACGCCGATAAATCGCCACCAAGCACTCTCTCCACGTACGCCCGGTCTTCGTCGGCGCTCACGGGTCTTCTCTCGATGTACGACCACAAGCCAAGCAACCCGGTTGCATTTTCTCATGGGCCGGTCAAGCCGAAGAAAATGCAACCTGTGAGGCCCTGCTCTCGCCATACCAACCGAAGACGAAGAAACGCATAGGGAGGCGCCTATGAGTCAGGATGTGATTGTGGGACTCACCGTGAGCATTCTGGGAACATGTCTCTTTTCATACTTGGCGGTGTGGGTATGGATGAAGCACCGCCGCCTGGAACGAGAAGCTTTCTACAGGAGCGAGACGCTCAAGAAAATCGCGGAATCACAAGGCGGAGGCGGAAATTCCGCCATCGAGTTTCTTCGCGAAAGCGAGAAGAACGCGGTGCACAGGCGTCGCGAGGGCCAAAAACTGGGAGGGATGATTTCGGTCGGTCTCGGCATTGCCATTTTCTTGTTTGTTCTAGGGAACAGATCTGGCGGATCGCTGAACATTTACACGCTCGGCCTGATCCCACTGTTCATAGGTCTCGCCGTGCTGGGCTACGTGTACCTGCTCGCAGCGAAGGAATGAAGGCGGCAGCCCCAGCCTCCTTGTATTCCGCCGTCACTGCACGAGAAAAGCCCCGGGGAAAGCTCCCTGCGTGAAGCGCCCGGGGGAGACCGCAGGCCGCTGGGCGGTCCCGCTCGCCAATTGACTTTCACCCGCGCTGCTGTACGATGATGCCCGTTTGCCATGCTGAGCAGATCGGGCATCTTCGATAACGCTGTCAGCGCGGGCGCGCACGATGCGAACGCCTACGTCCAGGCAACTTTCCCGAACGCCTTGCGCGTCTGGTGGGCGTATTACTGGCCCACGTCGGCCCTGAGTTTCCTCTTGGACGTCGTTCTGCTCGCGGCCGTGCGCATCGGGGGCGTCACCGTTTCGCCCGGAGACCCCGCGATAGCCGCTCGCGCCGCTCTGTTCCTTGTCGCGTTTCCCATCGGCTTCGTCGTGTTTCATTACGTGCTGGGCAAGCGTTTCCGCCATTTTCAGGTGGCGCTCGTTCCGCGCGGAGCCGCCGCAGCGTCCACTCGCTTTCCGCGAACGCTCGGCCGGACCTTTCGAGTCTGGTGGGCTTTTACCTGGCGCACTGTGGTTTATTCCGTCGTGGCGTGGCTCATCGTCATGTTCCCGCTGAGCTGGGTCATCGCGATTCTGGGCCTGCTCGGACCCGACGGCGGAGCGATTGCGCGATTGGTTCTCCAAACGGCGCTCGCGGGCGCCATCGGCATGTACATCATCTATTCGAAAATCCTCGAAGAGGAATTCGGCGATTTTCAGGTCCGCCTGATCCCGCGCGAACCCGTTCCGGCCACGGTTCGCCCTCCGGTTTTGGGCGATCGCAGCGCGTAGCCAGAGAAATCGCGCCGCAAGCGAAGAAGGAGGGCCAAACACCATGAAGCCAAAAGAACCGCACGGCAAAACGAAACTCACCCGCCGCGAATGGATGAAAATCGCCGCTTCCGCCGGCGCTTCCGCCCTGGTTTCCGCCGACGCCATGAAAGCCATGGGCGTTCCGGCCGATCTGCTCTCGCCCGCAGCTTCCTCGCGTCCCTCCGCGCCAGGCGTTCCCGAGGAATGGACCGGCCACAACGCCAATCTGAGCAAATATTTTCTCGCCAAGGGCTATCCCGCCTACGATCCCCATCCCCGCTATCTCGGCGAACTCTCCGGCTCCTGGTACGAAATTGGTAAGCAGTACGGCGATCGCGCCGGCGACTTGATCCGCATGGTCTACGAAGGCTGGTATCGCGAGTTGATTCCGGTACAAGGGACTCCGGAAGTCATGGCCGCCTATTTGCGCGAGCAGAATCGCTATTACGAATTTCTCGTCCCCGAAGCGCTCGAACTGATGCATGGCATCGCCGATGGCGCCTCGACCGAACTCGCTCATTCCGCCTTCCCGCGCGAGCTCAGCCATTTCCACAAAATCCTGATGATCAACAGCTATTTCGGCCTGATGACGAAGCCGCCCACTTCGCATACCGCCGAACTCGCGCCCGCCGACGATTTCGTCCACACCTGCAGCGGCGCCGTCATTTTCGGCTCGGCCACGCGCGACGGCAAAACCATCCATTGCAGTTCCGAGGATCAGCACTTTTTCCCGCAGGAATATCTCGTCGCGTTCGTCGCCAATCCCAGCGACAAGCGCACCCACCGCTACACCATCACCGATTCCGCCGGCGAAATCGGCAGCGAGCACGCACAAAACGATCGCGGCGTCACTGTCAGCGGCTACGCTGGCGGCTCGCTCGGCATTCTCGGCCCCACGCTCGCCTATCCCTTTTCCGGCTATCGCCGCCCCGGCCTAGATTGGCAAGTTGGCGATTTCTACGCCGCCGCTTTCGCCGATTCCGCACGCCACGCCGTCGAGCTTCTCACCGTCGGCCGTCCAGAATATCGCGCCAAATCCGGCTACAAAATCGTCATCGGTAAATGCGCGATGGGCGTGAACTGGGTCATTTCCGACGCCAACGAAGCCTTCGTCGTCGAAAGCATTCCCGCCGATCGGCACGGCATCGCCCGCTACGCCATTCGCACGCCCGGCGAAATGGGCGAGCGCAACCGCAGCTATATCGTTTCCACCAACAACGTCGAAGCGAAAGACAGCTACAACGAACAGAATGTCTACGAACCCCACCACCCCATGCGCCAGCACGGGAGCGGCAGCCAGAATCCCACCTATTTCGGCCTCAACAACACCGGCATGCGCTTCTGGACCTTCATGTGGCTGATCGCAAACCACTACGGAAAAATTGACGTCGCCATGGTCCAATCCTGGCGCCGGTCCCACTTCATCTACGACCGCTCCGGCACGCGCCACGACACCATCGAAGTCGCCGGCCGCCGCATTCCCTCGAATCTCGTTCCTCGCGCCGCCACGCTCTGCTGGCACAGTTCGGGCCCGGCGGGAGTCGACACGTTCAAAGGTGTCGACACCTACGTCAGCCTGTCTATCGCGCAGGATCTCGCCTCTTTCCGCACCAAAGGCCGTCCTTGCGAATGGTGCGGCCCCTGGGATCGCATCTCCTTGCGCGATCTCCCGCGCGTGCGCCGCGCCTGACCGGCGCTCTGAAAGGGCGCGGTTTTAACCGGTCCTACACACCGCACGCCACAAATGCCACTTTAGCGGCTGAGGCTCTCGATTTTCGGCCCTCCTGGTCCCAAGCCGCCGAATTGACAGCCCCCCGCTCCCCCGCTTAGCCTCAATTCACATCACCCATGCCCACTGCGCCTCAGCCAAAACACGCCAACGCTTCCGGCCGCATCCGCGTCGGCCCAGCCGGCTGGTCTTACGCCGATTGGAACGGTGTCGTCTACCCCACGCATCATGGCTCCGATTTCCACGAAGCCACGTATCTCGCCCAATTTTTCGACACCATTGAAATCAACACCTCGTTCTATCAGCCGCTTCGCCCGGAAACCTCCCGTCGCTGGCTCGATCGCGTCGCCTCGAATCCCGATTTTCTGTTCACCGCGAAACTCTGGCAGCGCTTCACCCACGAAACTGGCGCCACCGAAGACGAACGCCGCGCTTTCCGCGCCGGCCTCGATCCGCTCGCCGAGGGAGGCCGTCTCGGCGCCTTGCTCCTCCAATTCCCGTTTTCCTTCCACAACACACCCGAAAATCGCTCCCGCCTCGATGCCTTGATTCGCGAATTCGCCGATTATCCGCTCGTCGTCGAGGTCCGCCACGCCACCTGGAACGATCGCGAATTTTTTCACATGCTCCACGAGCGAGGCGTCGGCTTCTGCAACATCGATCAGCCGGTCATCGGCCGCTCGATGAAACCCTCCGGCCGCGCCACGGCTCCCGTCGGCTACATCCGCCTCCACGGCCGCCGCTACGACACCTGGTTCAGCGACGATCCCGCCACGCCGCCCGAGGAGCGCTACAACTACCTCTATTCCGTCTCTGAACTCGAGCCGTGGGCCGACCGCGCTCGACAGGTCGCCGCACACACCCGATCCACGTTCGTCATCACCAACAATCATTTCCAGGGCAAAGCCGTCGTCAACGCCCTCGAATTGATTTTTCTCCTCACCGGCGCCAAAGTCGAAGTCCCCGAACCTTTGCGCCACCATTATCCCGAGCTGAACAAAATCGCCAGCGAGCCCGAACGCGAACCCACCCTTTTCCCCGAAATGTAAGGCAAGCCCCGACAGGAGAAAATCGTCGGCAGTGCGGCGTGTTCTTGCGCTCAGCAGTGGAAGACGGAAAGCCCCAGGATTCGTTCGAAGGGATCAAAATCACGGTCGCGGTGGAGCGAGCTGTGGCCGCGTTCCATGCAAAACGTGGCAATCAGGCAATCAATTGTCTTCCGCACCGTGCGGCCCCGCTCGCGCAACAGCCGGAAGTTTAGCGCGGCGACCGCAAGCCCGATCCCGCCGGTGGAAAAGACTTCGAAACGAAGAAGGTTCCGCTGGACCCGCGCCGCGGTCTTCTCGTCGCCGATCCCTTGCAGCACCTCGCATAGAACGATGTCGGTCAATCCCAGGCGCTGGCGGTCAATTTCGCGGTCCAGCCAAAGCATTTCCGCGTTCTCCGTCCCCCGCAGGTAATCCCCCCACACGGTTATATCGATGATAATCATCCGGCCCGCCGCGCGAGCCGCCCCCGGCGCGAAACTTCAAGGTCGCCGGCCCATTGAACCTTCCCTTTGAGCCGGCGAATCCTGCCTTGCGAGCGAACCTGTACGAGCAGCTCTAGCCCGGCCTCGGCCGTCGCCCTCTTGGTGCGGCGTCCGCTGGCCCGCATCGCCCGGCGCATCAACCTGTCATCAATCTCGACGTTGGTCCGCATGGTGTATGCCTCCAACTCTAATGTGTAAAGTTTTCACATTTATGTGTAAAGGTCAAACGCTCGGCGGGAGTCTTTGCGGCTGGCGGCGAAACCGCACACCGAGCAGGAACGCAGCAGTGAGGGTGGAACGGACAGCGGCAGCGGAGACGCGCGGGCAAAACCGCCCGCGCCACGGTAGGCGTTACTTCTTGAATAGGTCTTCGAAGGCTTTTCGCGCGTCGGTCGGTCCCGCCGGCGAATGCACCGGCGCCGTAACCGTCGCCGTCGCGACCGGCGAAGTGTCTTTTTCCACCGTCATGCGGAACTCGAAAAACGAGCATTCGTTCCGCGCGTCTTTCCTCCCGATTCGCTCCGGAATCGGCTGCGTGCACTCGAACCGGGCTCCGGTATCGAAATGGACGCACTGCTTGCAGCAGTGCAGTTCCGTCTGGCAACGCGGGCATTTGCCGTTCGGGTCGAAACCCGCCCCCAGCACCGCACCGCAGTTCGAGCACCGCGCGCGCAACACCGTGCCGACCATCCGCGGCGTCTTCGGGCCCATCCGGTCCATCCGCGCCGGACGCGGCTCCTGCGGACGCTGCTCGCGCGGCCGCCCTTCCTCCTGCTCGTTGCTCATGTAGCCCCTGTGTTTATACTTCCGCTCCATCCGTAACCTCCGAGGGACGACTCATCATAGCGTTTGGCGCGTTTCGGAATGTGTTCCGTGTCTACGTGGACTCACAGCCAGCGGTCCCACCCATCTGTCTGTTCTGTTTTTCGCCGGTCGCCAGCGGCCGGCGACAACCTGCTTGAAAAATCCTCTGAAATTCCTTGGATCGCGGCTTCGGGAATTCTCGTCCCCGCTCTGCCGTGCTTCACTTTCGGGGCTTCCGCCCCGAATCCCCTCTTTTCCAGCCGCAATCAACTCCACAAATGCACAAATCCCTCGGCTGGCAAGTCGGGCTGGAGGAAAGTGCGGTGCTGACCCGCAAGATTCAAAACAGCCTGGGCGGCCAGATATCCGCTCCGGACAGCACCCTCCATTGTGGCAGGCCAGCCCGTCCGCGTCCAGTCCCCGGCGAGGAAAAGTTGTCCAATCGGGCTCTGGCTTTCGGGCCGCCACTGGTCCACGCCCGGCGCCGGCGAAAACGTCGCCGCCGTCTCCTTCACCACCGTCGCCTTCACCACCTGCGCCTCCCGCGCCGCCGGCAGCACCAACTCCATTTCTTTCCGCGCCCGCTCGATGATCTCCTGCCGCGACTCGCTCACCAGGTCGTAGGACGCGCTGATCACCACTTGCAGGTACTGTTTCGCCGATTCGTTTGGCGGCGCGGGCGCCGGATTCAGCAGCGCCGTTTTATTGAAAATCCACTGGCTCTCGAGGCCCATCAGCGCCAGAAACGGCTCCTCCGTCACCGTCCTGTCGTACCACAGATGCACGCCGGTAATCGGCGAAGCTTGCAATCGCCGCAAGTTCCCAAACACCGGCTCTCGTTCCACCAGTTCCGCCGGCAGCATCTCCAGCAGCGCCCCGTGCGGCACCGCCGCCACGTACGCGTCTGCAATCTCCTCGTTTCCGTCCTCGAACGCCAGCGCCCCAACGCGCTCCTGTTCGATGCGAAACCTCGCCACCCGCGCCCGCGTCCGGATTTCCCCTCCCCGCCGTTCGAGCGCCTTGCGGCAGCCTTCGTAAAGTTCTCCCAATGGCGCCGCCGGCACGCCCATCCGGAATCCCGCGCGATTTACCAGAAACGATTTCCAGAAAACGTCGATGCCGTATTGCGCCTCGGCGCGGTCCAGTTCCTCGTCGAGCGCGCTCACCAGCACCAGCCGCCAGAAATTCGCGATTGCCCCCGCAGGCTGCCGTCGCCGCTCGAGCCATTCGAGCATCGTGATCCCACGCGCGTCGCTCGGCCGCCCGCCGCTTCGCAGAATTTCATTCAGCGCTCGCGCGATCGCCCATTTCTCTCCCGCCCGCAAGCCGCCCAGTCGCACGAAAGCCAGCGCCAGATGCAGCGGAGCCGGCAAAGCCGCCGCGCGCATCCGTGAAATCCGCCCGCTCGCGTCGGCAAACGCCAAATAGTCGAAAAACCGGATCTTCTCCCGCGCACCCACCCGACCGTAGAAATCGTCCAGGTTCGTGCAGCAACCCAGCGTCACGTGCTGGCAATTGTCAATTTCCGTGCCGTCAGGCAGCGTGTACGAAGCCGCCCTCCCGCCCAGATGCGGCCGCTTCTCATACAGCCGCACGCGCCAGCCCGCTTCAGCGAGCGCGATGCCGCAGGAGAGCCCCGCCAAGCCCCCGCCAACTACGATCGCGCTGCTCGAACTCATACGCTCCCGCCGGGCCGACTTTCGCCCAAAGAAATATCGCTGCCTTTTCCGTCGCCCGCAGCCGCACCCGCGACGAAAAGACGTCGAATCCGCGCCGCTCGATCTCCTCGAGCAGCCCGCTGTAAATCCGCGCCAGCGCCCACAGCGCCCGCCGGCTGTCTTCGTTCACCAGCCCGACCAGCCCCCACGCCTGCTCGTAAAATTCCCACGCTCGTCGCGCCTCGAATCGCAGCATCTCGAGCAGAGCGCCCACCGGCGCCGCCTTCCGCCCCAGTTCCCCGCTACGGCAGCCGAAGCGCTCGAAATCCTCCGTCGGCAGGTACACGCGCCCGTCTCCATAATCCTGCCCCAGATCCCGCAAAATGTTGGTGAGCTGAAAGGCGATGCCCATCCGCTCGGCCAGTTCCGGCGCTCGCTCGTCGCGAAAACCGAAAACGTGCACCGTCACCAGTCCCACCGCTCCGGCCACGTGATAGCAATACTCGCGCAACTCGTCAAAATCGCGGTAGACGCGCCCTTCCAAATCCATTTCCGCGCCCGTCACCACGTCTAACAGGTAGCGTGGCGGAATCCGGTAGCGCGCCATCGTATCGAGCAGCGCCGGCCACAGCCGTCCCGCTCCCGAATCGTCCGCGTCTTCCCGCGAACTCGCCTTCTCGCCCGCGCCGCCGCCCAATCGCCGCTCGGTTTGCTCGCGCCATTCCGCCAGGCGCCGCCGTTTCATCACCGTTTCACCCGGCGTGTCAGCCAGATCGTCCACGCGCCGCATGTACGCGTACAGCGCACACATCGCCAGACGCTTCTCTCGCGGCAGCAGCAAGAATCCGTAGTAAAAATTCCGCGCTTCGCGCCGCGCCACGTCCCGGCAATATTCGTAGGAACTTTCGAGCGGCGCGGCCATCGCTCACGCCACGCGTCCGGCTCGGGCGTCTCCGCCGCCCAGCCAGCGCCCGGCCAGCGCCTTCGCCAGCAACCGCATCTGCGTCGCTTTTCCCACCACCGGTCTGCGTTCGAGCGTATTGAACCCGATTCGCTCGATCGCGTCCAGCACTGCCACCCCTCCCGCGCCGAAGAGTTCGATATCCACGCGCAATCCCGGCGAAACCATCCCCGCGAGCGGCTTGCCTTGCTCGAATAGCTTCCGCGTCCGTCCCACCAACTCCCGCATCAGCGCCGCATACCGCTCGTCGAATCGCCCGCGCGCGATGTCCGCTTCGCCCAGCCCGTGCGCCGCCAGCCGGTCGAGCGGAATGTAAATCCGCCCTTTCCGCCAGTCCAGCGAAACGTCCTGCCAGAAATTCGCCAGCTGCAGTCCGCTGCAAATGAAATCGGAAAGCCGTTGCCGTTCCTCGTCGCGGTAGCTGCCCAGCGCCAGTACCAATCGCCCCACCGGATTCGCCGAATACCGGCAATAGTCCAGCAGGCTTTCCCAATCCGGATACCGCGTCACGCTCTGGTCCTGCCGGAACGCCCGCAGCAGGTCGCGAAACGGCTGCGCCGGCAAATCGTGTTCGCGGATCGTGCGCGCCAGTGCAACGATCGCCGGATGCCGCGCCCGTCCTTCGAGTCCCCGCTCGAATTCCCCCTCCCACCAATCGAGCAGCGCCAGCGCCGCGCTCGGATCCTCCACTTCGTCGCCCAGATCGTCCGACCACCGGCAATACGCATACACGTCATAAAACGCCTGATGCAACCGCCGCGGCAGCAGCCACGTCGCCACGCGGAAATTTTCGTAATGGTTTCGCGCCAGCCAGCTCGTGTAGGCCCGCGCCGTTTCGAGCGAGCAGCCGTCGGCCGGCAGGTGTTCCGCGATGGCGAGCCGTCGCGCCTGCTCCGCAGCCGAGCCGGTCCGCTCCGGAGATTCGGTAGGGGTGGTCACGCTTCGAAAAGACCTCGTCGGGGCAACCAAGCTGCACGCCTCGCCTTGCGCGCGGCCGTCAAAGAACGTTAGGGGATCACCGCGGTCTTCAATTCGCCGTTGCGGTTCTTCATGTGCTCGAACGCGCTCGGCAGATCGGCCAGCGCGATCTCGCCGGTCACGAAATCGGCCGCGGAAATTTCGCCGCGTGCCACCGCGTCCAGCGACTCCCGAATGAAGCGCGGGCTGTGATGAAACGTGGATTTCAACGTGATTTCCGAGTAGTGCAGCGCCGCCGGGTCCAGCCGCACTTCCGATCCCTTCGGGCACCCGCCGAACAGGTTCACCGTCGCGCCGCGCCGCGCCATTCCCACCGCCCACTGCCAGGTCGCCGGCTTGCCCACCGCTTCGATCACCGCGTCGGCGCCGCGCCCGCCTTCGGTCAGTTGCTTCACCACGCGCACCGGGTCCGGTTCCTCGTTCACGTCGAAAGCCGCTCGCGCGCCCATTCGCTCGGCCGCTTTCTTCTGGCTCTTGCGCTTGCCGATCGCCAGCACCCGCGCGCCGCGCGCCGCCAGCATACGCACGAACATCAACCCGATCGGCCCGCAGCCGATCACCACCGCCGTGTCGCCCGGTGCCACTTCCATCTCGTCGATCCCGCGCAAAACGCACGCCAGCGGCTCGACCAGCGCCGCGTCGGCGAACGAAACGTGGTCGGGAAGCTCCAGCAGGTTCTTCCGCACGATTCGCCCGGGAATCCGGATGTATTGCGCGTAAGCGCCGTTGTTGAACAGCAGGTCTTCGCACAGGTTCTGCTGTCCGCGCCGGCAGAAAAAGCATTCATCGCATGGAGCCGAATTCGACGGCACCGCCCGCATTCCCACTCGGATCCCGTCCGGAGCCGCTTCGCCAACCTCGCAAACCACCCCCGCCAGCTCGTGCCCGAAAACCGAGGGCGGCACGATCATCCGCGGGTGCGACCCTTGTTTCCACACTTTCAGGTCGGTGCCGCACGTCAGCGCCACTTTCACTTCCAGCAGCACTTCGTCCGGCGCGATCGTCGGAATTTCCACCTGCTCCACGCGCAGCGTTTCCGGCCCGTAGAGCACCGCCGCCGTCATCTGGCCGTTCAAAATCGCAGTTCGCATCAAGGTATGACCATCACTTTCATGGATTCGCCCCGCGGCCGAGCCGCCAGGTCCAGCGCTCGTGTCATTTCGTCCAGGGGCAAACGGTGCGAAATGATCTCCCGCACCGGCAAAATCCGTTCGAAAACCAGCCGCGCCGCTTCCTCCATTCGATCCACCGCCGCGCTGTAGCTTCCCAGGATTTCCTTTTCTTCGATGCCAACCGCCGCGGCGGGAAATTCCAGCCGCAGCACAGGGTCGTTATGCGCGAAGAGTAACACGCGCCCTCCGGGCCGCGCGAGCGAGAGCGCCTGCTCCACCAGTGACGGATGCGCCGCCGCCACCAGCACCGCGTCCGCGCCCCGTCCCTCGGTCCTTCGCCGCACTTCCGCGTCCAGTTCCGCCGCGCCCGGCTCGAACGCAATCGCCGCGCCCAGCCGCTCGCTCGCCGCGCGCCGCGCCGGCAGCGGATCGGTCGTCACCACCTCGGCGCCCGCCAGCCGCGACAGCATCATCAGCAGCATCCCGATCGGCCCTTGTCCCAGCACCGCCACCTGTTCGCCGGCCGCAACGCGCGCTTTTTCCACCGCCTTGATGCACGTGTTCAGCGGCTCGATGAACGTCGCTTCCTCCAGCGTCACGCCGTCGGGAATCCGCATCATTCCCCGCTCGGCGATCCACGGCATCGCCCGCACGTATTCCGCGAACCCTCCTCCGCTCGGCTGAAATCCCGCCGTCAGGCCCACCTGCTTGTACTTCTTGCACTGCGAAAAGAGCCGTCGCTGGCAATAAAAGCACTCGCCGCACGGAATGTGGTGGAAACTGACCACCCGGTCGCCCACGCGCCAGCGCTCGACGCCTTCGCCCACCGCCGCCACCGTTCCCGCCACTTCGTGTCCCAAAATCAGCGGCGGCGCGATGAATCCATGCTCGATTTTCTTGATGTCGGTCCCGCAGATGCCGCACGCGCCCACGCGGACCAGCACTTCTCCCGCGCCGATTTCCGGCACCGGCACCCGCTCCACCACCACGCGTCCGCGTCCGCGATAGACCGCCGCGCGCATTTCCCGCGTCGCCGGCACCGTTCCGTTTTCCACCGAAACTCCCAAAACGCTCATCCCGGATTCCCGTTTCCCATTTTTTCCCCGCGGCGCGTCTGCTACGCCGCGCGAACGTAACGCTCCAGAAACTCCGCCAGAATCCCTGCTGCGCGCCGGCTTTCCCGCTCTAGCCGCAGCAATCCGCCCAAGGCCGTCGGCCGCCGAGCCACTTCCGCGGCCAGTCTCCCGCTCCGCAACCGCCCGCTCGCGTCGAACGCCCGGTTGAAATCAACCGGCAAATCCGTTTCCGCCGCGTCGCTCACCGCTCGAATCGCCGTCGCCGCGACGCCTCGCGTCCACGCCGCTTCGAGCACGGCGAACGATTCCATCTCGATCGCGTCGGCCGTCGCCGCCAGCTTCCGTTTCTCGGCCGCCGTTACCGCTACGCGCCGCGAAGTCCCGAAAACCGCTTCCCGCGCCCCTTGCTCCACGGCGCGTTCGATCCATTCGCCGGCCGGCACGATTTCCCGGCCGTCTTCCATCCGGATCACCCGCCGCGCCACCAGCACCGCTCCCGGCCGGTCCTCGCCGCGCAGCGCGCCGACGAGCCCGGTCGAAATCACCAGGTCGAACGTTTCCCGCTCGAGCGCCTGCGTCGCCGCGCGCCCGGCGTTCTCCGGGCCCGCGCCGGTCAGCGCCACAATCCATTCGATGCAATCTCGGCGCTTCCGGTGCACCGGCGTGTCGCCCCATCGCTCGGCCTCGAATCCGCCAAGCTTCCGCCAGGGCGCAAATTCCGCCGCCAGAGCGAACGTCGCCAAAACGCGCACGTTCTTCAGGCGGCCACGCCGTTCGCCGCCGCCACGCGCGACGCGTATCCGTGCTCGCGATACCACCCCACCGCGCGTTCGAGCGCCGCTTCCACCGGTTCCGGCGCGAATCCCAGTTCCCGCACTGCCCGCGAACAATCCACGAACATCTTGTGCCGCGACATCCGCACACCTTCGAGCGGGATTCGCGGCTCGCGGCCCGTCACTCGCGCTCGCCATTCGTCCGCCAACCCCGCCGCGTACGCCACCGCGTGTGGCAGCCGCAGCCGCGGCGCCGGCCGTCCCGTGATCCGCGCGAGCACGTCCAGAATTTCCTTCAGCGTCATGTTCCGGTTGCCCAAGATGTACCGCTCGCCCACCTTGCCGCGTTCGGCCGCCAGCAGGTGTCCCTTCGCCACGTCCTCGACGGCCACCAGATTCAGTCCCGTATCCACGTACGCCGGCATCCGTCCGCGCAGAAAATCCAGCAGAATCCGTCCCGTGGGTGTCGGTTTTGCGTCGCCCGGTCCCACCGGCGTCGTCGGGTTGACGATCACCACAGGCAAGCCCCGCTCGGCGGCTTTCATCGCTTCCTCTTCCGCCTGCAGCTTCGACCGTTTGTAATGCCCGATCATCTCGTCGAGCGAAGCGATCGTCCGCTCGTCCGGCAACCCTCCCGGCCGCGGCACCGCGATCGTCGCCACCGTGCTCGTGTAGACGAACCGCTCGACGCCCGCGTGGCGCGCGGCGTCCAGCAGGTGCCGCGTTCCCGCAACGTTGCTCTCGTAAATTTCCTTCGGATCCGCGGCCCACAGTCGGTAATCGGCCGCCACGTGGTAGACGCGGCTCGCGCCGTGGCACGCCTGTTCGAGCGATTCCCGGTCGCGCAGATCTCCGGCGAAAAACTCTACGGCGACGCCGGCCAGCAGGTCGCGCCGGCTGCCGGGCCGCGCCAGCGCGCGCACGCACTCTCCCCGCTCGGCCAGTTGGCGCGCCACGTGGCTGCCAACGAAGCCCGTCGCTCCCGTCACCAGTGTGATTCTGCTCATTGAAGGATCGGCAACACGCTCCGGTCGGCTTTTTCGCCCGTTCCATTCGCCGCGCCCGCGGCAGGACCTGCGCCGTGGCCGTTTCCCTTGCCGTTTCCGTTGCCGTTCGACGGATGCAGCTGCGCCGACCGCAGCGGTTTCCGCGTTCCGCGCACCATCTGCCATTTCAGCAGCTTCCAGCTGTCGCCCAGCCGCGGATTCCCGCCCAACACCGCCGATGGCTCGTAGCCCACATGCACCATGCAGTCCTGGCAGCGGGGATCGCGTCCGTAGCCGTAATTCTCCCACGGCGTCTTCTCGAGAAATTCCTTGTATGACTTCGAGTGCGAATCAGTCATCAGGTAGCAGGGACCCTTCCACCCGCGCGGATTGTAGGTCGGATTGCCCCACGCCGTGCACATCAGGTCCCGCTCGCCGCGCAGATATTCCAGATA